>NZ_DATFFD010000071.1:0-16499 GCF_035250425.1 Sphingopyxis sp. | reverse complement strand
CCGAACATCTGGCTGATTTCGGGCGCGGTGGTGAAATCGCCCGCGGCGCCGAGCGGGTCGCGCGTCGCATAATAATGGCTGTTGGCCGCCGCCATATAGTCGGCGATCGTCGCCGGCCGCGCCGCCGCGATTTCGCTTATCTGCTGCTCGGGACTCGGCGGCCCGTCACGCAACGCTGTCGAGTCCGGCGACCGGTTCGATCCGCTGGCGGCGGCCCTTCGCGGTGGCGACGAGCCAGAAACCGATCAGCAGCATCGGCACGGTCAGCGTCTGACCCATCGTGAGCCCCCACGACAGCGTGCCGAGCTGGACATCGGGTTCGCGCACGAACTCGACCGCAAAGCGGCTAAGGCCATAGATGATCGCCGCCATGCCGAACAGGAAACCGGGCTTGTAACGCGCGTCGGTGCGCCAGAAGAAAAAGGCGAGGATTGCCATCATCACGATCCCTTCGAGGCCCGCTTCGTAAAGCTGGCTCGGGTGGCGCGGGTCCATCGTGCCGCTGCCCGGAAAGATGATCGCCCACGGCACGTCGGTCTTGCGCCCCCACAGCTCGCCGTTCACGAAATTGGCGAGGCGGCCGAAGAAGAGCCCGAAGGGGACGACGCACGCGACATAGTCGCAAAAGCGCAGGAAACTGAGCTTTTCCTTGCGCGTCACGTACCAGATCGCGACCAGCACACCGATGACGCCGCCGTGCAGTGACATGCCGCCATCCCACAATTTGAAGATCTCGAGCGGCTTCTGGATATAATTGCCGAGGTTGTAGAAGAGCACATAGCCGAGCCGGCCGCCGAGGATGATCCCGAGCATGGCATAGAAGATCATGTCGTCGGCGTGGCGCCGCGCCATCGGGGCACCGGGCTGCGCGATCAGCTTGAGCAGATACCAGTAACCGACGAAAATCCCGGCGAGATAGGCGAGCGCGTACCAGCGGATCGGCAGGCCGAAGATGCTGAAAGCAATCTCGCTATTCTCTCCCATCAACTCCTGGAAGTTCACATATTGCGTTG
Organism: Sphingopyxis sp.; assembly: GCF_035250425.1. Taxonomy (GTDB): domain Bacteria; phylum Pseudomonadota; class Alphaproteobacteria; order Sphingomonadales; family Sphingomonadaceae; genus Sphingopyxis. The sequence goes on along the minus strand of NZ_DATFFD010000071.1, from coordinate 15,486 downwards.
CTTCGGCTAAGGTTGCAAAAAGAAACATAATGTCGCGCGGTCCTTCCCCAGGAGAGGCCTCCCCATAAGGGGTTAGGCGAGCGAGACCAAGAGGAGAGATGAAACATGCCATCAGCGCTCGATTTGCGCCTGGAAGCCGCCTATAATCTGATCACCGGTCCGGGCGGACCGATCCAGCTCGGGACCGTCGAACGCTTCGGCCGCCAGCTTCCCTTCATCACCAACGCGCCGACCAACCTTGCCGATTATGTTGCGTTTTTTGCCGCGCAGCATGGCGATGCGACCTTCCTCGTCGAAGGCGGCGAACGGCTGTCGTTCAAAGAGGTCTATATGGCGGCGCGGCAGGTCGCGGCGGGGCTGGTCGAAGGTCATGGCGTCCAGCGCGGCGACCGCGTCGGGCTCGCGATGCGCAACGCCAATGCGTGGTGCGTTTCCTATATCGGCATTTTGATGGCGGGCGGCTGCGCGACTTTGCTCAACGGCTGGTGGCAGGGCGGCGAACTCGCCGCGGGCATCCTCGACAGCGAGGCCAAGCTCGTGATCGCCGATGTCCAGCGCGCCGCACGGCTCGAAGAGGTCGACCATGGTGCGAAAATCATCACGCTCGACCTGACGCAGCCGATCGATCAGGCGATCGCACCGATCACCGGGGCGGGCGGTAGCGCCGCCACCGTGCTGCCCACGCTGACCGGACAGGATCTGGCGACGATCCTCTTCACCTCGGGCTCGACCGGCCAGTCGAAGGGCGCCTATTCGCGCCACGAGGCGGTGTGCCAGGCGATCTTCAACTATGTCACGCAGACCGCGAGCATCGTGCATCTGCTGACCGAAGACGGGCAGATGTCGGACATCCAGCCCGCGACCTTGATCTGCACTCCCCTGTTCCACGTCACCGCCGAAATTCCGGTGTTCCTGCAAAGCTTCGCGCTCGGCCGCAAACTCGTGCTGATGCCGAAGTGGAACGCCGACGAGGCGATGCGGCTGATCCAGGACGAGAAATGCAATTATTTCGTCGGCGTCCCGCTGATGAGCTATGAAATTCTCGTCAGCCCGAACCGCAAAAATTACGACCTCTCGACCTGCAAAAGCTACGCCGGCGGCGGCGCGCCGCGCCCGCCCGAGCATGTGCGGCGGTTGGCGTCCGAGATGGGGGAGGCGAAACCCTTGCTCGGTTACGGCCTCACCGAGACCAATGCGGTCGGCTGCGGCATCATCAACGAGAACTACGTCGCCAAGCCGATGTCGACCGGCCCCGCATCGAAGCCGCTCGTCGACCTCGCGATCCTCGACGACAATGGCGAGCCGGTTGCTGAGGGCGGCGTCGGCGAGGTGTGCATCCGGTCGGTGTGCAATTTCGAGGGTTATTGGAACAATGAGGCGGCGACCAAGGCGGCCTTCTTCGACAATGGCTATTTCCGTTCGGGCGACCTCGGCTATCTCGACGAGGACGGCTATCTGTTCATCGTCGATCGCAAGAAGGACATCATCATCCGCGGCGGCGAAAATATCAGCTGCCAGGAAGTCGAGGCGGCGATCTACGAGCATGCCGATGTGAATGAATGTGCGGTCTTCGGCCTTCCCGACGAGCGGCTCGGCGAGTGCGTCGGCGCCGTCGTGTGGATGAAACCCGGCAGCAGTGTCATGGCGGAAGAGCTGGTCGCCTTCCTCAGCGCGCGCCTTGCACCCTATAAGGTGCCGTGCCAGATCTGGATGTCGAACGACGCGTTGCCCAAGCTTGGCAGCGAAAAGATCGACAAGGTCAGCTTGCGGAGCCACTATCGCGAGGAATATGCCGCAAAGGTCGTCGCGTAACCGGAAGCAGCAAAGGAGCGAACCGGGATCATGGCCGAGGCTGAAATTCCCGTCGCTCCCGTCAAACCGGGGCCGGTGCGCGTCTATCGCCACCGGCTGCCGGTGCGCCTCTGGCATTGGGTGAATGCCGTCACCTTGCTCATCCTGTTGATGAGCGGGCTGATGATCTTCAACGCGCACCCACGGCTCTATTGGGGCGAATATGGCGCCAATTTCGACCGCGCCTGGCTGGTGATCGGCTCGACGGCGGACAGCGGCTATTTGCGCGTCGGCGATTATCGGATCGAGACGACGGGCGTGCTCGGCCGCTGGACCGATGCCGAGGGCGCGGAGAAAACCTGGGCCTTTCCGGGCTGGGCGACGATCCCGACGAGCTACAGCCTTGCCGACGGGCGGCGCTGGCACCTGCTGTTCGCGTGGATCCTGTCGATCGGCCTGACGCTCTACATGCTCTGGACGCTGCTGGGCGGACATTTGCGCAAGGACTTGCACGTCCGCCGCGCCGAATGGTCGCCGCGCCATCTCTGGCACGATGTGAAAGAACATGCGCGGCTGCGCTTTCCACGGGGTGAGGCGGCGGCGCGTTACGGCATCCTGCAGAAACTGAGCTATATCGGCGTGATATTCATCCTGCTGCCGCTGATGATCGCGACCGGCCTCACCATGTCGCCCGGAATGAACGCGGCGTGGCCATGGCTGCTCGATGTGTTCGGCGGGCGCCAGTCGGCGCGCTCGATCCATTTCATCACCGCCTGGGCGCTGGTTGCTTTCTTCCTCGTCCATATCGCGATGGTGCTGCTCGCCGGGCCGGTCAATGAAGTGCGCTCGATGGTCACCGGCTGGTTCCGCCTGCCGCCGGAGAGGGACGCGTGAGCGGGGTCAACCTTCCGCGCCGCCAGCTTCTGACGCGCGCCGGCGGGCTGATAGCCGCCGCAGGGACACTGCCGCTGCTCTCGGGCTGCGATGCGATCAACGAGGCGCCCGCGGTGCGCAAGATATTGTCGATGGGCGAGGAGATGAACCGCGCCAGCCAGCGCGCGCTGATCGACCGCAATGCGCTCGCGCGCGAGTTCGGCCAAGCCGACCTGTCGCCCTATTTCCGCCCCAACGGCACGCGCCTGCCGGCCGGCGCCGCCTATGCCGCGCACGCGGCGAGCGGATTTGCCGACTGGCGGATCAAGGTGGCCGGGCTCGTCGCGCGGCCGCTGTCGCTCTCGATGGCCGACATTCGCGCGATGCCGCAGCGCACCCAGATCACGCGCCACGACTGCGTCGAGGGCTGGAGCGCGATCGGACAATGGACCGGGGTTCCGCTTGCGCGCATCCTCGCCGCTGCCGGCGTGAAGGACCGCGCGCGCTATATCGTCTTCCGCTGCGCCGACCGGCTCGGCGATGCGCTCTATTATGAAAGCTGCGACATGGTCGACGCGCTGCATCCGCAGACGATCATGGCGTGGGCGCTCAACGACAAGATATTGCCGATCGCCAATGGCGCACCGCTCCGCCTCCGGATCGAACGCCAGCTCGGCTACAAGCACGCCAAATATGTGAACGCGATCGAGGCGGTCGCGAGCCTCGACGAAATCGGCGCGGGCAAGGGCGGTTATTGGGAGGACCGGATCGATTATGAATGGTATGCGGGAATCTGACGGCAACCTTTTTGCGGGTCGAATGTTCGGTCTTCAAATATGTTTATCCTGAGTCCGTTTCTCTCCCGCATCATTCGCCAGGGACGGCTGACCGTCGTCGCGCCGGACGGTGCGCGCGAAGAGTTCGGACAACCGGCACCCGGTTTCCCGAACGTCACCATCCGCTTCACCAATCGCCGGGGCATGCGCCGCATCGTCCTCGATCCCCGCATCGGCGCCGCCGAGGCGTTCATGGACGGCGAGATGGAGCTGGTCGAGGGCGATATCATGGACCTCATCGGCCTCATCCGCATGAACACCCCATGGGATCGCGGCGCAAGCCTCAAGGACAAGACATGGCTCGGCCAGCGCGCCGATTGGGTGAAAACGCGGCTCGGCTCGATCAACCGGCAGCGTCAGTCGCGCGCCAACGTCAAGCATCACTACGACATCGGCAACGACCTCTACCGCCTCTTCCTCGACGACGACATGCAGTATAGCTGCGCTTACTGGTCCCGCCCCGGCATGACGCTGGAGGAAGCACAGGCCGCGAAGAAGGCGCATATCGCCGCCAAACTCGCGCTGAAACCGGGGCAGCGCGTGCTCGATATCGGCTGCGGCTGGGGCGGGATGGCGATCACGCTGGCCAAGCTCGAACAAGTCGAGGTGCTGGGCATCACGCTGTCCGAAGAACAGCTTGCGCTCGCGCGGCAGCGCGCCGAGGAAGCCGGGGTCGCCGGCCGCGTCAAATTCGAACTGATCGACTATCGCGACCTCGCCGCGCGCGAGGCGGGGCGGTTCGACCGCATCGTCTCGGTCGGCATGTTCGAACATGTCGGCGCGCCCAATTTCGACACCTTCTTTCGCGCCGCCGCGAACCTGATGACCGCCGACGGCGTGATGCTGCTCCACACGATCGGCCGTTTCGGCAGGCCGGGGTCGACCGATGCCTTCACGCGCAAATATATCTTCCCCGGCGGCTATATTCCCGCGCTCAGCGAGACGGTGGCGGCGAGCGAGAAAAGCCGGCTGATCGTCACCGATATCGAGACATTGCGCCTCCATTACGCGCTGACGCTGCGCCAATGGTATGCGCGCACGCTCGCGCACGAGGCCGAGATCGTCGCCATGATGGGCGAGCGTTTCTTTCGCATGTGGTGCTTCTACCTCGCGGGCGCGACGTCGGCGTTCGAGAGCGGCGGGATGGGCAATTACCAGATCCAGTTCGCGCGCAGCCGCCATGCTTTGCCGCTGACGCGCGACTATATGGCCGGAGCGGAAGCGCGCTACGCCGGATAGCGCGCGTTCATGACGTCCCAGCTCAGCGCGACGAGCTGTTCGAGTACGTCCAGATCGACCTCGGCGAGCTTGCTCACATAAAGGCACGACTTGCCCGTCCTGTGTTTGCCGAGCTTCGCCAGCAGGGCGTCGGCCTCGGGCTGGCGGTCGAGGTAATGGCCCATCAGATAAAGCGTCATCGCCGCCTTGCGCGGGCTGAAGCCGGCGCGGCACATCGTGCCCGAATGACCGCTGTCATAGACATAGTCATAGCTGCCATAACCGATGATCGACGGCCCCCACATCCTGGGCTCAAATCCCGTCACGCGCCGGTGCATGGCATCGACCAGCACCGCCTCCTCGCGCCGTCGCGCGTCGGGGATCGCCGCGATGAAATCGGCGACGCCGGCTTGGGTCGCCCTGGTCTTGATCCCGGCCTTGCCCATGCTTCGCCTCCGGCGGCAGAATAGCTTGCCGATGGCGCAGTGCCAACGGGCGATTGGCGATCACCGCGATAGCGGGTGGAACTGGCGGCATCGGGGTGGGGAGGGGCTGTTGCCTGATCCTCCCCGGAACGGGGAGGTGGCAGCCCGCAGGGCTGACGGAGGGGTCGCAACCTCTCGTCATGACGCACCGTCCCGACCCCTCCACCACCGCCTACGGCGGCGGTCCCCCTCCCCGTTCCGGGGAGGAACCATGGTCCGCAACCGGTCGCTATCGGCCATCCACCCAGCCGCAAAACCGCTGTCCTACAAAGCCGGGCCGCGCTAGCCTTCTGCTTATGCTTTCCGATCCTTCGCTTCGCCGCCCCGACCGACCGGCCTTAAAACGACAAAGGAGACATTTCGGACCCGCCCATCGGTATCCTTTGTCGCTTTAAGACCGGTCGCCGACGCCGCGAAGGGCGATCGTCATGCGATTCTCGAGTGAAGTTGCGCAGTTTTCCGCCCGTCCGCCCGATCAGGGCGTTGCGCCGTGCGGGCTGGCCTGCTAGCCGCGCCCGCGTCTTCCCTCGCCAAAGGTGTCAATATGTCCGAGTCCTTCAAGCGCGTCGTCCTCGCCTATTCGGGCGGCCTCGATACCAGCGTCATCCTGAAGTGGCTGCAGGTCACCTATGGCTGCGAGGTCGTGACCTTCACCGCCGACCTTGGCCAGGGCGAAGAGATCGAGCCCGCGCGCGCCAAGGCCGAGCTGATGGGCGTGAAGCCCGAGCATATCTATATCGACGACGTCCGCGAGGAATTCGTCCGCGATTTCGTCTTCCCGATGATGCGCGCCAACGCCCGCTACGAGGGCGATTATCTGCTCGGCACCTCGATCGCACGCCCGCTGATTTCGAAGCGTCTCATCGAGATCGCCCGGGAAGTCGGCGCCGACGCGGTCGCGCATGGTGCGACGGGCAAGGGCAACGACCAGGTGCGCTTCGAACTCAGCGCCTATGCGCTCAATCCCGATATCAAGGTGATCGCGCCGTGGCGCGAATGGGACCTCACGAGCCGCACCGCGCTGATCGACTTCGCCGAAAAGAACCAGATTCCGGTGCCGAAGGACAAGCGCGGCGAAAGCCCGTTCTCGACCGACGCCAACCTCCTCCACACCTCGTCCGAAGGCAAGGTGCTCGAGGATCCGTGGGAAGAGACCCCCGACTATGTCTATTCGCGCACGGTCAATCCCGAGGATGCGCCCGACACCCCCGAATATGTCACGATCGATTTCGAGCGCGGCGACGGCGTCGCGCTGAACGGGCAGACGATGTCGCCCGCCACTTTGTTGGCGGCACTCAACGACCTTGGCCGCAAACATGGCATCGGCCGCCTCGACCTCGTCGAGAACCGCTTCGTCGGGATGAAGTCGCGCGGCATGTACGAAACGCCCGGCGGCGAAATCTATGCGCGTGCCCACCGCGGCATCGAAAGCATCACGCTCGACCGCGGCGCGGCGCACCTCAAGGACGAGCTGATGCCAAAATATGCCGAGCTCATCTACAACGGCTTCTGGTTCGCGCCCGAACGCGAGATGCTGCAGGCGGCGATCGACCACAGCCAGGAAAAGGTGTCGGGCACGGTGCGGCTCAAGCTTTACAAGGGCAACGCCAGCGTCGTCGGCCGCAAGTCACCGAACAGCCTTTACAGCGAGCGCCATGTGACGTTCGAGGACGATGCAGGCGCTTATGACCAGAAGGATGCGGCGGGCTTCATCAAATTGAATGCGCTGCGCCTGAAACTGCTGGCGAAGCGCGACAGATAGTCGTCGTCACGGCATGGGCAGGACTGGCTGAGGGGTACAGGGTATGACGGCGACGCGCTTCTTTTCCGACAACGCCGCCGCGGTGCATCCGGCAGTGATGGAGGCCTTGGCCGCCGCGAATCATGTCGACACCGCCTATGACGGCGACGCGCTCAGCCGGTCGCTCGATGCCGCCTTTTCAGAATTGTTCGAGAGTGATTGCGAGGTTGTCTGGATCTCGACCGGCACTGCGGCGAACAGCATCATCCTCGGTCATTTCGTGCGGCCGTGGCAAGGTATCCTCTGTTACGAGGAGGCGCATATCGAGGTCGATGAGGGCGGCGCGCCGACCTTCTATTCTGGCGGCGCCAAGCTGATGCCGCTGCCCGGGCGCGGCGCCAAGATCGATACCGCGGCGCTCAAGACCCGGCTTGCCGGGATTCGTCAGGATGTTCACCAGGTCCAGCCCGCGGCGATCAGCATCACCAACGCCACCGAATATGGGCTCGCGTGGCGCCCGCAGGAAATCGGCGAGATCAGCGAGATCGCCAAGGGCCGGGGGATGAAACTCCACATGGACGGCGCACGCTTCGCCAATGCCGTTGCTTTCCTCGGCTGCGCGCCCGCCGACGTCACCTGGCGCGCCGGAGTCGATGCGCTGTCGTTCGGCTTCACCAAAAACGGCGCGATGATGGCCGAGGCCATCGTCTTTTTCGGCGGCAGCGGCGGGGCCGGAGTGCGCGAACTCAAGAAGCGCGGCGGCCATTTGCTCAGCAAGGGGCGGTTCGTCGCGGCGCAGATCCGCGCGATGCTGAACGATGATCTGTGGCTCGCCAATGCGCGCGCCGCCAATGCGGGCGCGGCGAAGCTCGCGGCGGCGTGCGGCGGCCGGCTGATGCATCCGGTCGAGGCGAATGAGCTGTTCGTGCGTCTGACTGCCGAGGAAGCCGCCAAATTGCGCGCGGCGGGTTTCGATTTCTATGACTGGGGCGAAGGCGCGGCGCGTCTCGTCGTCAGCTGGGATCAGGACGCCGAGGCAGTGGCGCCGCTGGCGGCCGCGATCGGCTCGCTGTGAGTAGCGAGCAGCCGCCGACGCTGCTCAGTCCGCGCGTCCTCCTGCCCTTCATGCTGGTGACGTTGATCTGGGGATCGACCTGGATCGTCATCACCGGGCAGCTTGGCGTGGTTCCGCCCAGCTGGTCGGTGACCTATCGCTTCGCGGTCGCGGCGATCGCGATGTTCGCCTTTGCCACGATCCGCCGCGAGCCGCTTCTGCTTGTGCCGCGCGCCATGCTCTTTGCGGCGGTGCTCGGCACCGCGCAATTCGCCTTCAACTTCAACTTCGTCTACCGCGCCGAACAGCATATCACCTCGGGCCTGGTCGCGGTGCTGTTCGCGCTGCTGATCGTGCCCAACACCTTGCTCGGCCATGCTTTCCTCAAGACCCCGCTCGAAGGGCGCTTCCTCGCGGGGGCGGGGATTGCGATCGTCGGCGTCGGGCTGATGATCCTTCACGAATATCGCGTCGCCGCGGTCGGCGCGGGCGAGGTGCTGCTCGGCACCGCGCTGACCCTCGCCGGGGTGATGAGCGCGTCGACCGCCAACGTCATGCAGGGAACGCGCATCGCGCGCGCGCAGTCGATGGTTGTGATGAGCGCGTGGGCGATGCTCTTCGGCGCGCTCGCCGATGGCAGCTATGCGTGGATCACCGTCGGCCCGCCGGTGATCGAGCCGACCGCAACCTACATCGGCGGCGTCCTCTATCTTGGCGTGATCGCCAGCGCGGTGACCTTTCCGCTCTATTTCAACATCATCCGCGCGGTCGGGCCGGGGCAGGCGGCGTGGTCGAGCGTGCTGATCCCGATCATCGCGATGGGCTTTTCGACCGCGTTCGAGGGCTACCGCTGGGCGACGCTGTCGATCGCGGGCGGCGTCGTCGCGCTGATCGGGCTGGTGATCGCGGTCGCGAAGCGGCCCGAACGGCCGTCGGTCAGCGGCAATATGGTTTCGGTCCCGGTCGAACCCGAGAGCTAGTTGCCATTGGTGTGTTGTTTCAGTAGGACGCTCCTATGAAATATCTGATCGGCACCCTTCTCCTTCTCGCTACGCTTCCGGCGGCGCCCGCCTTTGCACAGACCGCCTGCACGCCCGGCACCTATGCCGCCCCCGACGGCGATTTCGTCGTGCTGGTGAAATCCCCGGCGGTCGCGGCGCCGGGGTTGCGCTATCTGTTCCGCGACGGCCGCCGCGGTGCGACGACCGATACCGGTGTGCCGCTGACGTGCGGGACGGACGATGTGGCCGTCGGCGGCAAGCGCTGGGCGCCCATCGCCTTTCGCGAGACACAAGCGACCTTCGACAGCGTCGGCACGAAAATGACCGGCGTGCTGATCGAGCCGCCGGGCGCCCCCGACGCGAAGCGGCCGCTTGTCGTAATGGTGCATGGGTCCGAACGCACCTCGCCGATCGGCGGCGTCTATGGCTATGCGATGGCGGCGCAGGGGATATCGGTCTTCGTCTATGACAAGCGCGGCACCGGCGGGTCCGACGGCGAATATACGCAGAATTTCGAACTGCTTGGCGAGGATGCGGCGAACGCACTGGGGCAGGCGCGCGGCATGGCGGCGGGGCGTTATGGCCGCGCAGGCTTTTTCGGCGGCAGCCAGGGCGGCTGGGTCGCCCCGCTCGCCGCGACGCGCACCAAGGCCGATTTCGTCGCGATCGGTTTCGGCCTCGTTGCCTCGCCGATCGAGGAAGACCGCGAGCAGATGGTATCGGAGGTGCGCGGGGCAGGGCTGGGCCAAGACGCCGAGGCGCTGGTCGGGCGATTGTCGGACGCGACCGGCAAGCTGCTGCTGTCCGGTTTCGCCGAAGGCTACGCCGAGCTCGACGCGGTGCGCGCCGAGATGGCGGGCCAGCCGTGGGCGGCGAAGATCGCGGGCGAACATAGCGGCGCGATCGCGCATATGTCCAACGATGCGCTGCGCCGGGTCGGGCGCGCACGCTTCGATAATCTCGAACTCATCTGGAATTATGACGCGCTTGCGGCGCTGAAGAAGCTCGAAGCGCCGCTGCTCTGGGTGCTCGCGGGCGAGGATCGCGAGGCGCCGATCGAAACGACGCGCGGCGCGCTGCTTGGCCTCGCCAAAACGGGCAAGCCGGTCGACGTCTATCTCTTTCCCCAGACCGATCATGGCATGTGGGAATTCACCACCGACACCAGCGGGGAACGTCAGGTCACGCGCATCACCGACGGCTATCTGAAATTGCTCGCCGACTGGATCAAGCGCGATGTGCGCGGCACCTATGGCCGCGCGGAACGGCTTACCCCGCGCTGATCCGCTCGATGTCGGCGCCGACCGCCTGGAGCTTCTCCTCGAGCCGCTCGTAACCGCGGTCGAGGTGATAGACGCGGTTGACCTCGGTCGTGCCCTCGGCGGCGAGGCCGGCGATGATGAGGCTCATCGAGGCGCGCAGGTCGGTTGCCATCACCGGCGCGCCGACCAGCTTGTCGACCCCGCGCACGACCGCGCTGCGGCCGCGGACGTCGATGTCGCAGCCCATGCGCGCGAGCTCGGGGACGTGCATATAGCGGTTTTCGAAGATCGTCTCGGTGAACAGCGAGGCGCCCTTGCCGAGCGTCGCCATCGCCATGAACTGCGCCTGCATGTCGGTCGCGAAGCCGGGGTAGGGCGCGGTCGACAGCGTGACGGGTTCGGCGCGGCCCGACATGGCGACGCGGATGCCGCCCTTGGTCTCCTCGACCGTTGCGCCCGCCTGGCGCAGCGCGGCGAGCGTCGCGTCCATCTCGTCGGCCTTCGCGCCAACGAGTTCGACATCGCCCTCGGTGATGACGGCGGCGCAGGCATAGCTGCCCGCCTCGATGCGGTCGGCCATGACGCGGTAGGTCGCGCCGTGGAGGCGATCGACGCCCTCGATCGTCAGCGTCTCGGTGCCGATGCCCTCGATATGCGCGCCCATCGCGGCGAGGCAGTTGCAGAGGTCGACGATCTCGGGCTCGCGCGCCGCATTTTCGAGGACGCAGGTGCCCTTGGCGAGCGACGCGGCCATCAGCGCATTTTCGGTCGCGCCGACCGAGACGACGGGGAAGGTGAACTTGCCGCCCGCGAGGCGGCCACCGGGGGCAACGGCCTTCACATAACCCGACGTCAGTTCGATCTGGGCGCCGAACGCTTCCAAAGCCTTTAGGTGGAGGTCGATCGGGCGGTTGCCGATCGCGCAGCCGCCGGGCAGCGAGACGGTCGCCTCGCCCGCGCGCGCGAGCAGCGGGCCGAGCACGAGGATCGAAGCGCGCATCTTGCGCACGATGTCATAGGGCGCGACGGTCGAGGTGAGCGTCGTCGTGCGCGCGGTCATCACGCGGCCGAAATCTTCGGGGCGCGACCCCTCGATCGTCGTCGAACAGCCGAGCTGGTTGAGTAGATGCCCGAAGCCGTCGACATCGGCGAGCCGCGGCAGGTTGCGCAGCGTCAGCGGCTCATCGGTGAGCAGCGCGCAGGGCAGCAGGGTGAGCGCCGCATTCTTGGCGCCGGAGATCGGAATACGGCCCTTGAGTCGCTGGCCGCCGCGAATGACGATTTGATCCATCGGCTGTCTTTAGCGCATGCGCGAGGCCGCGCAAGCGGACTAGCTATGTGGGCTGCGGCGAGCGGTAATTCGCGTCGCCTTTTGCGCCTGTGCCTCGCGCTGGCCCTTGCTCATGAAGAAATAGCCGACGGCCGAGAGGATCAGCAACGCGACGCCGAGCAGCGGAACGCCGCCGCGCGTGAACAGGATCAGCGCGATCCACGCGATGTTGGCGATACCCAGGATCAGGAAAATCTTCTGGTTGTTGCCCGCAAAGCCGTAGACGTCGCGCCCGCCCACGGTGCGGACGCCGTGGACGCCCTTCAGGTCGAACGCATTATAGAGGTAGAAGCGGCCGCGTGCGCCGGGCACCAGCTCGGCAGCGACATTGTCCTTGACCACGGCATTGCGGATCGTCCGCGTGCCGCCGTCGTCCTGCTGGAAAGTGATGCTGCGAAAGATCGCGGCTCCCCCCTTGGCGCGCTTGAGGTCGGCAGCTTCGATGCTGCCGTCGATGATCGAGGTAGGCATATGTCGGATCCCCTGCTGTAGCGCGACCCGGGGGCCAACAGGCCAATCGATCCGGCGGCATAAGGGAAGCCGCGCCCATGGTTAAGTTATCGCCGATGATATGCGGCTTTATTCATGGCTTTCCCCGTGAAAATATGAAACTATTCGCGTCGATATTGGGGTCGAACACAGGCAGCTTAAAACGGAAACGACTTTTCACAGGGGAGAAGGTCATGCGGAATAATGTCGTCACGATCGTTACTACGGCTGCGTTGATCGCCAGCCAGCTTGCTGTCCCGGCCATGCCGCAAGCGACGACTTTGCCCTATCCGAACCCGGGCGGGCCGGTGGTCGTCCAGCCAACTCCCGGCGGACCGCAGATCCAGCCTCCGCGTCCGGGTCGGCCCGAGATTGTCCAACCATCGCCGGGCTACGGCTATGCAGGAACGCTCCGCTGCGAATCGCGGAACAACAGGGTCGAGCGTTGCAACGTCCGCACCGGCAATCGCGTCGACCTGCAACGGGTGCTCGGCGGGCGCTGCTCGAAGGGGCGCGACTGGGGCTTTACCGCCAACCAGATATGGGTTTCGGGCGGATGCCGCGCCGAATTCGCTTATGGCTACGCCAATGACGGCGGTTACCCGGTCCCGCTGCCGCAGCCGGTCGACGATTATGCGGGCATCATGAACTGCGAATCACGGAATTACAGCTATCAGCAGTGCAACGTCCGGACGAATGATCGTGTCGAACTCACGCGCAAAATTGCCGGCAAATGCAACGCCGGACGCCAATGGGGTTACACCAGCGATTATATCTGGGTGGACAAGGGCTGCCGCGCCGAATTCGGCTATGGCTACCGCAATGTGCGGCCGCCCGAAAAGGACAAGGACAAAGGGCCGAGCACCGGGCTGATTATCGGCGGCATCGTCGTCGCGGGCGGGCTGCTGGCGCTGCTTGCAAGCAAGAAAAAGAAGGCGCCGGCCAGCGAGCAGACAACCGCGCCCGTGGACACGGCCACCCCGGCCTATCCCGCGGGTCCTCCGGCGGCGCTGAGCGCCAACCTCTCCGCCCTGCCCAGCGCGGCGCGGCCGTCGGTGCAGAATTGCATGACCGATGCGGCGCGGCAGATCGGGGTGACCGGCGGGACGCGGCTGTCCTATGACAAGCTGATCTCGCTCGAACAGGGCAACGGCGGCTGGCGCATCCGCGCGACGATGACCGCGACCTATCCCGACGGCGCAAAGCAGGTCGAGATGTATTGCCGCGCGACGCCCAGCGACATCATCCAGCTCGACTTTAGCTGAGGTCGGGCTAATCCCCGTCCGTCATCCCCGCCTGCGCCGGGATGACGGACGGTCTTGGACTCAGCGGGAGCCGGAATATCATGCGACACGATGGTCCGGCTGCGGCGCTGTGGTCGCGGGCCTATCCGTTGCTCTCGATGACGGCACTGTTCTGGGCGGGCAATTCGATCGTCGGGCGTGCCGCGCGCGAGCTGGTGCCGCCCGCCGCGCTGTCCTTCTGGCGCTGGACGTTCGCGCTCGCGCTGCTGCTCCCGCTGGCCTGGCCGCATCTGAAGCGCGACTGGCCGGTGCTGCGCGCGCACTGGCCGATCATGGCGATCCTCGGCGCGCTCGGCATCGGCGCCTTCAACACCTTGCTCTATACCGGGTTGCAGACGACGACCGCGCTCAATTCGATGCTGATCCAGTCGGCGCAGCCCGCGCTGATCCTGATGGTCGGGGGGCTGGTGATGCGCGACCGGACGAGCGCGCGGCAGGTCGCGGGGGTGTTGGTGTCGCTCGCCGGGGTGCTGATCGTGGTATCGCGCGGCGACCTCGCCCTGCTTCTCGCGCTGCGGCTGAACAGCGGCGACGCGATCATCGCCTTCGCGGTCTTGCTCTGGGCGCTCTATTCGGTGCTGCTGCGCAAGCGGCCGCCGGTGCATCCACTGAGTTTCCTTGCGGCGTCGATCATGGTCGGGCTGGTCGTGATCGCTCCCGTCTATCTGGCCGAGATCGCATCGGGGCGGCTGATCGTGCCGGAAACGGGCAGCGCGCTGGCCATCGCCTATGTGTCGATCTTTCCGTCGTTTCTCGCCTATCTCTTCTTCAACCGCGGGGTCGAGCTGATCGGCTCGGCCGCGACCGCGCAATATATGAATGTGATGCCGCTGATGGGCGCGGGGCTGGCGATGCTGTTCCTCGGCGAGGCGCTGCACCTGTTCCATGTTGCCGGTCTGGCGCTGGTGCTGGCGGGCATCTGGGTCGCGGGACGTCCCGCGGCGAATTGACCGGTCAGCCGAGCGCTTCCTCGACCTGTGTCAGCCGGTCCTTGCCGAAAAACATCTCGTCGCGCACGAAGAAGGTCGGGATACCGAATGCCCCGCGCGCGACCGCGGCTTCGGTGTTCTGGGCCAGCTTCGCCTTGATCGCGGGTTCCTGCGTGCGCGCAAGCAGCGCGGGTCCGTCGAAGCCGTTCGCCGAGAGGTACGCCGCGATGACCTCGGGATCGTCCATCTTCAGCCCTTCCTCCCACATCGCGCGGTTCACCGCGTCGACATAATCGTCGAGCACGCCTTCGTCTTCGGCGACGATCGCGCCGCGCATGATCGTCAGCGTATTGACCGGGAAGTGGGGGTTGATGCGGAATTTGGTGAGGCCGTGCCTTTCGATGAAGCGCCGCATTTCGAGGTTTTCATAGGCGAGTTTGGCGGGGGCGTCGGCATATTGCACCATCGGCGCCTTGTTGCCCGTCGCCTTGAAAATGCCGCCGAGCAGGCAGGGGGTGATGGTCAGGTCGGCGCCGGTGCGGTCGAGCAGTTCGGGCAGCGCCTTCATGCAAAGATTGGCGTTGGGGCTGCCGAAATCGAAGATGAGTTCGAGGGTCTTGGTCATGGCTTCATTCCTTTCCCTTCTCCCCTTGTGGGAGAAGGATAGGGAGCCTTGCCGCTTCAGCGGCTAGGCGGACTTGGAAGAGGGGGTGCGAGCCGCTGGCTCGCGCGGTCGCGGTGCGACCGCTCACCCTCTCCCAGCTTCGCCTAGGCAGCAAGCTGCCAAGGCTGCGCAACCCTCTCCCGCAAGGGGAGAGGGGATTGGTGGACTCACCATTTTTCTCCCCAGGGGCGAAGGTCGAGTTCGTGGGTCCACGCGCTTTTGGGCTGTTTGTGCAGCATTACATAATTGGCGGCGATCGCGGCCGGATTGAGGATCAGATCCAGCGCTTTCGCATTGTCGAAATCGGGGTGGCGGCCCTTGATGAAGTCGGTGTCGATCGCGCCGTCGATGATCGTGTGCGCGACATGGATGCTTTGCGGACCGAGCTCGCGCGCCATCGACTGGGCGAGCATGCGGAGCGCGGCTTTGGCGCCCGAGAAGGCCGAAAAACCCGATCCGCCGCGCAAGCTCGCGGTCGCGCCGGTGAAGATGATCGTACCGCGGCCGCG
>NZ_DATFFD010000070.1:0-15176 GCF_035250425.1 Sphingopyxis sp. | reverse complement strand
TGATGTTGGCTTGCGTCGGCGCGACCCGCAGATTGATCGTGTGCTGAATGCCCTTGTAAGTGAACCGGGCACGAATTGATGTTTTCAGAACTTCCACGCCCGTTCCGGGCCTTCCTCGACGCATTGCATATTCCCTGATTGATCTACGCAACACTACGCGGGTCAACGATGTCCAGACCGACAGAATGCATCGTCAATTGACGGCCATACAGCCGCCGGAAACTGTTTCTTTATCTGGCAATCCCGCCGCCCGATTAAATGTGCGCGTCGAGCATTGCAGGTGGATCAGAGAACAACAAGAAAGCCCGCCGCAGTCCCGAGAACCAGGACCGAAAGCAATGCGCCCGGACGGGCATAATCGGTGAAACGATAGCCGCCCGGCCCCATGACGAGCAGATTATTCTGGTGGCCTATGGGGGTGAGGAAATCGGACGACGCGCCGATCAGGACGGCCAGCAGGGCGGCATCCGGACCAAGTCCGATCAGCGCGGCGGTATCGAGCGCCAGCGGACCCATGATGATCGCGGTGGCGACATTGTTGAGTAAGATCGAGAGCAGCAAGGTCAGTGCGCAGATCGCCGCGAGCGCCGCGATCGGTGGTGCTCCCGCCAGAACATGCCCTAATGCCTCGGCAACGACTGCCGCGGCGCCGCTGGTTTCGAAGCTTTGGCCCACCGGTATCATCGCTGCGAGCAGAACCACGATGGACCAGTCTATAGAACGGTAGATATCCTCTGCCGACAACAGGCGAGAGCCGGCGAGCAATGCGGCGGCGGCCAGGAATGCGATCGCCGTCGACACGACACCAGATACGGCAAGTGCTACCGATCCGAGGAAGATCGCCAATATCATGGTCATTCGCCGCGGGTCATGGGAAAGGGAAGGATCATGCCGGTCCAGCTCGAGCAGACGGGCTCGCGCCACGAAACCCGCCAGCGCAGGCGCCGTGCCGCGAATATAGAGCTGGTCCCCGGCCTGGATACGTAGCCGGGCGAGTGGCTCGCGTTGCCGCGCGGCGCGCGGACCTGCCGCAGCCACCCGGAGCGCGCCATCGCTCTCGGCTCGAACCATGTCATGGCCATGGCCGATAAGGAAGGATCCATGCGCTACGACGACCCGCGCGGTTTCCTCGCCGGGGACTGAATCCGATCCCTCCGCCAGCGTCAGTCCGCTGTTCCCGGCCATGGTCGCACGCGCGCTGCGCGAAAGGACAAGCAGGCGATCGCCCGGTGCCACTGCCGCGTCACCGGCCAAACGCTCACCATGCCGGAATTGCGCGAGCAGGCGTGCGCCCGAATTTCGCAACAGGCCCGACAGAGCTTCCCGGGACAACGGTTTGCGGGCCGCCGAGACATCGAGTTCGAACACCCGCCAGGGACGGATGCTTTCCTGGGCGCTCGCCTTGCGCCGGGGAATGAGCCGCCAGCCGACCAGCACCATATAGAGCAGCCCCACCACGGCAACGGCGATGCCGACCGGCGCCATCGTGAAGAAACCGAAAGGTTCGCCCAGCCGCTGCTCCCGGACCGACGAAAGGATCAGATTGGCGGGCGTTCCGCTCAGCGTGGTCATGCGGCCAAGGATCGTCGCGAATGCCAGCGGCATGAGCGTCGCGGCCGGCCTGCGCCCCGAGCGCCGTCCGATTTCGGCGGCGATCGGCATGGTGATCACGAGCGCTGCGATATTGTTCATGAAGGCCGACAGCACTGCGCCCACAGGCAGCACGGCCCCCAACTGAATAGGGAATGGCGCGTGATTCGAAATGAGCCCGCGTGTGACCAGCGCCGCCGCACCGCTGAGTTCGATGGCCCGGCCGACGACGAGCACTGCGCCGACCGTCACTACCGCCGGATCGGCAAAACCGTCGAAAGCCTGTTCCACCGGCACGAGGCCGGTGATGAGGCAGGCAAAGAGCGCGATCAGCGCAACCAGATCATGGCGGACGCGCTCCGATGCGAACAGGATCAGTATCAGGACGAGGATCAGGCCGCTGAGCGCCGCGCTGCTCATGGCCGCGCCGGCCCGTCCAACACTGGCCTGACCTCACCGCGCGGCCGGATATCCACGCGCCAAAGGCTGGAGGCCGCGCCATCACGAAGCGGCGGGACGATGGCGGTGATTTCGGTGACGCCCATGCCCTGATTTGTCAGTATTTCGGCAACGGACTGTCCGCGCTTCATGGCGACGCGCCGGTCAGCTGCGGTTGCCCCATTTCGGCCCGGGCTGGCAAAGCCTTCGATTGCCACCTCTTTTATGCCCCAGCGCGCGAGCGCCCAGGCCGCCGTCCTGGCGTTCCGTTCCGCGGCGCCATCAAGCACGCTGCGCCCTTCCACGAAGGGAATGGCCGGCAGGGGCATGAGCGGCGGAATCAGCCGGATATCCATGGTGGGGGAAAGGCGGTCGGCGGCGGCTTCGAGCGCCTGATAATCCGCCAGATCGGCTTTGCCCTCGAGCCGTACCATCGCGGTCAGCCGGCGGCCGTCGCGCCGGACACCCTCCACGGCCCCGACGCCGCCGAGCAGGTCACGGAGATGCTGTTCGGGACTCGGGGGCTCGGACGATCCGGCCAGCGCCTGGTTGCCAAGCGCGCCGCCCGGCGTTTTCTCTTCGCGCTCGCCTTGCGCCGTGAGGATCTGCTGGACATCGACTTCGGGCACACCGTCGAGCGCGGCGCTGACCTTGCCGCCAAGATCCGACACGAAGCCAGGCGTGATGACCACGGCCTTCACTGACTTGAGGGCGCCGTCCTCGATCGCAATCCGCAGATCGTCGATGCGCGGCTTGCCGTTCGTGAACTGGCGTTCGATGGCCGATCGGGCGCGATGGGTCTGGCGCGCTTCGACGGCGATGTCGCGAAGCGAAAAGCCCAGCGGAAGCGCGAAGATCAGTATCGCTGCCGCCAGACCGAGTTCCTGCCAGCGCGCCTGGATCTTATGGGCGGGCTTGAAGCCGAACAGTCGCGCCACGACGAACACGCAGCCGAGGATCGCGACCACATTGGTCATGAACAGCAGGAACGCGCCTCCGGCGATCGTCGGCGAGCCCGTCGCCAGGCCGTAGCCGGTCACGGCCAGCGGCGGCATCAGCGCGGTGGCGATGGCGACCCCGGCGATGACGCCGCCCTTGCGGGTGATCGTGACATAGGCAGCGACGACGCCCGAAAGGATCGCCACCACCAGATCGAGCAGCGTGGGCCGGGTGCGGGCAAGGATTTCCGGGGTCGCCTCGTTGAGCGGCGATGCCCAGACGATGATCACGGAGGCCAGCACCGCGAGCAGCGCCCCGAGCGCAAGCGTCACCAGGGCACGGCGGAAACCGCGCGGCTCCACCATGGCCAGCGACAGCCCCATGCCGAGAATCGGCCCCATCAGCGGCGAGATCAGCATCGCGCCGATGACGACGGCGGCCGAGGATTGCAGCAGCCCCAGCGTTGCGACGCCGCAGGCGCAGATGATCAGGATGTAATAGGCGCCCGAAACGCGCGCCTCGGCCGCGATCTCCGTCTCGACGGCGCGTCGCGTTTCCTCGCTTATCGACAGCATGTTCAGGCTCCCACGGTCCAGATGACCCCGTCCGGCGAGAACCGCGCATGGGGGCGGCCGCCAGCGGCGGCGGCAAGGCAGGTGTGGATCAGATCGGAACCGAAACCGCTCCGTGTCGGCTCCCTAACCGGGGGACCGCCATGCTCACGCCATTCAAAGCGGATACCACCGCTATCGGTGTCCTGGCCCCACCAGCGTACCGAGACGATCCCGTTGGCATTCGAGAGCGCGCCATATTTGAGCGCGTTGGTCGCCAGTTCGTGAAACGCCATCGAAAGGGACTGCGCCGCGCGGGGTTGCAGATGCAGTGCCGGACCATAGGCCAAAAGCCGTGCCGGCGGGACGCCAAGGTGCTGACATACCGTTCGGTCGAATATGCCGGCAACGTCGGCATTCATCCATTGATCGTCGTGCAACAACTCATGCGACCGTGCGAGTGCCTGCAGACGGGCAGTAAGCGCTTCTCTGGCCTGATCGAGGTTCTCAGCCTCGATCAGGGTCTGGGTCGCTACGACCAGCACGATCGCGAACATGTTTCTGGAACGATGCCGGGCCTCGTCGAGAATCATCCGCAGGCGATCGTCATGGTTGTTGTCAACGACCGGATCGACCGTGAGAATGGGTTGGTGAAGCATGGCTGAAATCACTTTCATTGCGAGAGCGTGCGAGGCTCGACGATGAGCGGGTCGGAGAGGACGAGCGTATTGGGTATGAAGATGCGGCGATCGCCATCCATCAGCACCGAATGGCGCAGGTTGATGGACACGACTTTCCCGGACTCCCCTGCGATGGTCAGCCGGTCGCCCGGTTTGAAGGGCCGGTAGAGCGCGATCAGCACGCCGCCGAACAGACTGCCGGCGACATCCTTGAAGGCGAGGCTGAAAGCGGCGCCCGCGAGCCCGATCCCGGTCAGAGCCATGCTGACGTCGACGCCCAGTGTACCGAGCGCGCTGATGACGCCGAACAGCGCGCCGAGGATCCGGATCAGACGCGCGATGATCTGCGTGGCGACATCATGTTCCGGCGCGAGCCTTGTCAGCCTGCAGACCAGTCGGGCGGCGATCAGGGCGGCCCCGAAGAAGATCGCGAAGGTCAGCAACGCGATCAGCAGTTTTACCGCGGCCGCAGCGGCGAGCGTCGTCAGATGACCCTCGCCATGGCCCAAGAGGCCGGCGATCTCCTGCATCATCGCCCCGGTCCGATGTCACCGATCTGGCCGATATCCACCATGTTGCCGGTCGCGATCACCGAGGTGGCGTCGATCTCGCCATGATTCTCCTGCTCGGCCTCGACTGCAACGTCGACCGTGCTGTTGTTGCCGACCATCACCGTCACGATGTTCATGTTGGCGACGGAACCGATGCCCGGCAGGCCGACCGAGCCCGGCGCGCTTGCGGTCGTGGCGCCCGAGCCGTTCGCACGGGCGGCCTGCTCGACCTGCCACATCGTCGTCGCCCGTGCGATTGCCGCCGGACTGCGCCTGACGCGGAAGTCCCACTGATGGGCGTTCAGCGGATTTTCGGCGAAAGCTGGCCAGGCGGACAGGGCAGTACCGAGTGCGAGCATCATCCCCGCCAGACGACGGTGAAGTTTCATGGCGTTTGTTCCTTTCTTGTGGAGCAGGGCCGGGCGGCGATACCGCCCGGCTGCCCCCGGCTTACAGGCCGAGATCGAGCGTTCCGATACGGGTCGTCGCGGTGCCGAGATTGCCGATAGCGGTCGCCGATGCGCTGGCGATCGGACGATCGAGGCCCGTGAAGCTGCCGACATTGGCCATCGACACGCTGGTGACGGCGAGCGCATCGGTCCGCCCGACGCTGAGCTGGGTCAGGTCGGCAGACATCAATGCGTTGGTCACATAGCCAACCGTCGGATCGCCGGTGAGCGATTCGGCCGGGGCGGCCGCAAGTTCCAGGCTCGCGGTGTTGCTGACCGCACGCGCATCGGTGGATGCCGTGGCATCGACGACGCCCGTCGCGGTGGCAAGGGCGCTGGTTTCGTGCGGCGTGAACAACCCGTTCGCGGAATCGGCGATGAGTGCGTCGGCATAGGCATAATTCGCATTCGTCGCAGTGGGATCGGCGATGGTCGGCGTAGCTCCCGAGGTCGGATCGATGGTGCCGACATGATATTGGCCGAGGTCGACCGAAAGCGGTACTTCCGAGGCCGCCGTGTAGACATTCGCGTAGGCCGCCGCCCCGGATTCGACATGACCGATGTTGGTGGCCTCGAGCGGAGTTCCCGTGGTCGGGACGACAGACGCCGTCGCGTCGGATTCAGCGCGGACGTCGCCGACATAAATCTGGCGCGCCTGCACTGCCATGTCGCCGGTCGGCAGCGCGTTCAGCGTCGACGTGCTGGTATTGGTGGACGTATCGGTCCGGGTGGACGTCCAGGTCCAGTTGACCGTATCCCAGGCAAGGGCCGGGGCTGCGCCGAAGGCGAGGCCCGCGGCAAGCGCGGCGGTGGCGACGGCGCTGCGGATGGATGATTTCATGACAATACTCCTATGGGGTTGGGTTGCGAGCCGTTGCGCCATCTTCTCCGAGACGACATTCCGAACTGGAAGGAAGGCCGAGATAGTCCGTCATGATCTGATGGACCGCCATTTCGGCCACGGAGCGGACGCCGAGCTGCAAGGGCTCGTTCCGGATTTTCCCGGCGTCCAATTCCACGAGCGTGCCGCCGAAGAAGCGGAAGATGTTCGCTTCCACTTCGCGCCCGACGATCTGTTTCTGCAGCGTCGAGACGTAGCGGACCTCGAGCGTGCGTGCGTCGATCAGGCGCGGGTCGAGTGCGACGTTGACGACCGCGCTCTTGCCGCCGGCGCCAATGCCCTTGACCCACAAGCCCGCGCCCTGGCTCAATATGTTGTAATTGAGCTCGGTCAGTGCGCCGACGACGATGAAGTCCGCGCCCTTCAACGCGCCCGGCTTGAGCGCGTCGCCGACGAGACTATGCTTGCGGAAGGTCAGCTCCTGGTTCGCGACGCGCAGGTCGGCGCGCTCGACGAGGCGCACCTTGCGCGTCTTGTAGAAGGCGCTGATCACCATTTCGGTGGCGCCCTGGCTCAACGCATAGCCATGATCCTGAAGGCTGATCTGCCCTGTCTTGTCGACTACTTCTCCGACGGCGATGACCGGCAGATTGTTGCCGGCATTTCCCGACAATGACATGAGACAGCGCGAATAGGGCGTGTCGTTCGACGTCACCGGGAAACGGGACTCGGTACGGACACCCGCAGGCGCTTCTCGCGCCGGCAGCGTCGCGCATCCGGCCAGCATGGCTGCGGTGCAAAGGGCGAAGCCAATCCTGTTGGCTGGATGGTGGATGCGGTTGCTCATGCCGGTCAGATAACCGGCGAATCGCGGTTCGGGCGGGCGGATGACGCCGACGCGGAACGATCTGCCCGGGATCATGCCGGATCGGTGTCATTCCCGAAATGTGTGGGCGCACAGGCGCCTAAACGTCCGATTGCGTCCATCGGGGGGCGCAGAGCCGAGGGACGATTTCATGCAATATCCGACCAACATCCTTCTCATCGACGATGACGCCGCCTTTGGAGACGTTCTTGCCGAAGGGCTGATTGATCGCGGCTGCGACTGCCGTGTCTTCACGAGTCCGGGTGAGCTGACCGGCGCGGACTGGCAATGGGCGGATTTCGCCATTGTCGATCTGCAACTCGGCGACGATCGCGACGGCCCGCAGCTTCTCCGCCGCAGTTTCAGCGCGGATGCGACACCGGCGCTGATCCTCGTCAGCGGCTTCGACCCGATGGTGCTGGACGCCGCGGCGCGCGCCGTGGCGGATATCGGCTATCAGGTGGCGGCAGCCTTGCCGAAGCCGATCTCGATCGATCGCCTGACCGAGGTAGTCAGGGAAACGCAGATGCATCGCACCGAAGCCGTCGCCATGACTGCCCCTCTGGTGACGGCCGATGATCTGCGTCAGGCGCTCGCGCGAAAGGAAATCAGCGTCGTCTATCAACCGCAGGTCGCGCTCGGCACGGGCGACCTGGCCGGCTTCGAGGTGTTGGCCCGCTGGTACTCGCCGCGGCTTGGCGAGGTGTCGCCCGAACTGTTCGTGTCTCTTGCCGAAGCATCGGGACTGATCGGCCTGCTCACCGGCCTGATCGTCGATCAGGTCGCCGAAACGGCTGCCCAATGGACCGGAGATCGAGTCCCGCCGAATTTCTCGATCAACCTTTCGGGGAGCCTTCTGGATGAAATCGATCTTGTCGACCGCCTCGTCTCGACGGTCCGACGCCATGGGCTGCCCCCCGAGCGGATCGTGTTCGAATTGACCGAAACCGCGACGGCAAGTCTGCGCGGCTGCGCCCTGGAAACGCTTACCCGGCTGCGTCTAGCGGGTTTCGGATTGTCGCTCGACGATTTCGGCACCGGAGAGAACCGGTTCGAACGGCTTCTCGACGCGCCGATTACGGAACTCAAGCTCGACCGGCGTTTCGCGGCTGAAGTCGTGAAACCGCATGGCATGAGGATCGTTCGCGGGCTTGCCGCGCTCGCCCATTCGCTGGGGGCGATCTGCGTCGCCGAAGGCATCGAGACCGAAGAACAGCTACGCGCATTCCACGACGCGGGCTGCGATGTGGGGCAAGGCTGGTGCCTGGGCCGGCCCCTGTCCCTCCAGGCGATAGGATCGGCGACAAGCAGCCGCCAATCCTCCCATCATTTACAGGAACTTAATCCAAATGCGGTAACCATTCACCATGGAGCATATTCATACCTTGGTAGTCGAGGATGATAGCGCCTGCGCCGAGGCGCTTGGCGAGCTGCTCGACGATGCCGGTTATCCCAGCCAGCATGCCGCCAGCCCAGCCGAGGCCATCGCCATGATCGGATGCGATCCGCGGATCGGCGTGATGGTGCTCGACCTGCACCTGCCGGAAATGGACGGCCTGAAGCTGTTGTCCGAACTCCGTTCCGCGCTGGGCCAGCGGGGCGCTTCGCTGCAGGCCGTGCTCTGTTCCGGCGCGGCGGAGCTAAAGGACATGGACGGCGCAATGCGGCTGGGCGTTGCGGCGTTCTTGCCGAAGCCCGTCGATCGCATCGGACTGCTCAATGCGGTCACCGACGCGGCGGGACGCTATCGCGAGCTTGAGCGCGACCGCACTGCCCGCAGCGGCCTGATCAACCGTTTCCGCGCACTGGAGGATGGTTTGACCAGTGCCATGCGCGAAATGGCGGCGATGGCCGAACTGCCGCCATCCTATTCTCCGGCGGCAGGAAATGGCCGTACCGATCCCGCGCCCTCGGTCGATCAGGCCTGGCAGGCACTGCATTGCCG
The DNA here is from genome assembly GCF_035250425.1 of Sphingopyxis sp. Lineage (GTDB taxonomy): Bacteria > Pseudomonadota > Alphaproteobacteria > Sphingomonadales > Sphingomonadaceae > Sphingopyxis. Next base: position 6,327 of record NZ_DATFFD010000070.1, on the reverse strand, counting down.
GCGGCTGCTCGAGGAAGCGCGTGTCCTCGACCGGCTCTTTTCCCGCCTGTCTATCGAGCAGGTCGGCTGGCGCGTGCTGCTCGCCATGTTCGAGGCCGATCTGGGCGCCGGCGAAGCCTCGGCCACCAACATCGCGCTTGCATCCGGGGCGAGCGCGTCGGCCGGCCTTCGGCGCATTGCAGAATTCGAAGAGCGCGGCCTGATCATGCGCCGCGAAGATCCCGCAGACGGCCGCCGCTTCATGCTCGGACTCACCGAAACCGGGCGCAGCCTCTGCCGCGACGCGATCCAGACCCTTATCGCCGCGCGGACAGCATGAGCGCCGTGCTCGTCGTCGACGACGATCCCTACTCCGCCGAGGAATTGGCCGAGGCGTTTGAAGACGCTGGCATTGCGGCGTTGTGGTCGAGCGATCCCGAAGAGGCGTTGCGCCGTGGCGCCGATCCATCGGTTCGCCTCGTCATCACCGACCTTCGCATGCCAGGCATCGGAGGCGAGCAGTTGATCGCGCGGTTGCATGCCGAACGCCCGGACCTGCGCTTCATCATCATCACCGGCCATGCCGGCCATGCGGACGACCCGTTCGCCGGAGGGCGCGAGATCCTTGCGCGGTTCGGAAAGCCGGTACGCAGTCCGGCGGTGGTCAAGCTCGCTCTGGAGGCGTTGGCATGAGCTTCCATATACGCTGCATGCTCGCCGTCGCCGCCATCGAAACGGCCTTTCTGATCATCCTGCTCATCATGACGCACGGCTTCCTCAACCAGTCGGTGAGAAGCGAGGTGCATCGTGACGCCCGGATCAACGCCCGTTTTGCGGCCGTCCTGCTCAGCGAACCCGTGGCAGCGGGCGATCGGCGAAAGATCAACAGGTTGGTCCAGGATCTCGTCGAAAGCGCGGATCTGGTCTCGCTTGACGTCCGGGACTCGGACGGCCGGTCGCTCGCGGCCCTCGTCAAGGGTGCCGGGTCTGACGTTGAGACCTTCGTGCAGACCGTCCCGATCATCCAGGACGGCAAACGGATCGGTACGGTCAGGGCTGTGGCCCGGGATGATTTTCTGGATGAGATTTTGGGCCGGATCAAACCCAGGCTGGTGGTGACCGCCATTCTGCTGCTCGCTCTTTCCGGCCTCGTGTCATGGGCGTTTGGACGTCATCTCTCGCGGCATCTTCGCATCATTCGCAAAACCGCGAGAAGGGTCAGTGACGGCGATTTCAACGTTGCGATTCCTGTCGAAGGCCCGATCGAATTTCGGGCAGTCGCCAAGGCGATGAACAGCATGAGCAGCCACATCGGCGAGCTTCACGACGAACTGCGCGGGGCGCTGGCAGACCGGACCCACGCGCTGGAATCAACCTTCGACCACATGACCGAGGGGGTCGCGATCTTTGATGCCGACGGGCGCCTGCTCGCCAGGAATCCGACCTTTGCGGCGCTGACCGGCATTCCGGCCGACGCCTTCGAGATCGGCTCGACGCTTGATGAGATGGTGGATTTCCATGCTGCCGGCGGCGCTTATGACAGCGCCGAGGGACAACAGATCGAGGCGCAATGCCGCAATCGGAGCTGGGAGGGTCCGTCACTGGCATTCGAGCTGTCCTTTCCCGATGGTCGCACGATTTCTGTTCGCCGGACACGGCTGCCCGATGGCGGCTTCATCGCCATCCACGAAGACGTGACTAGGGAGCGCGAAGATCAACGCCGCCTGTTGCATGCCGCCAAGCTCGCGACGCTGGGTGAACTTGCGACCGCCACCGCGCACGAATTGAACCAGCCACTGAACGTTATCCGCCTGTCAGCCGATAATGCGCGCGCACGGCTGACCGCCGGCAAGGCCACGGAAGACTATCTGGAAATGAAGTTCGGCCGGATTGCCGAGCAGACCGAGCGGGCCGCGGCCATCATCGATCATATGCGTATTTTCGGCCGCAAGCCGGTCGAGAGGCCCGAACCGTTCGACCTTGGAGAAGCCGTGCAGTCTGCGGTCGATTTTTTTGCCGAGACCGCGCGGCTCAAGGGGTACGGGCTCGATCTCGCGATCACGCCGGGCCTAGTCGTCAAGGGCCACGCGGTGCTCATCGAGCAGGTCGTCGCCAATCTCATATCCAACGCAATTGCCGCTTTCAGGACGACCGATGCGGTCGAGCCGCAGCTTCGCATCAGCGTCAAGCGATCTGATGATGCCGCGGTCGTGGAAGTGGCCGACAATGCCGGCGGGATACCGCCGGACATATTGCCGCGCATATTCGAGCCCTTCTTCACGACCAAGCCGGGCGGGGAAGGCACCGGACTCGGCCTGTCCATCAGCTACGGCATCATAAGCGACATGCGAGGAACTCTGTCTGTCCGGAATGAGTCCGGCGGCGCGACATTCTCCTTTGAGCTCCCGGTGCATGAAAGAGTTCCCTCAACCGCGGGTACCTGATGAGTTCTCGATGCATCCACATTGGAAGCCCGACCACGCAGCGCTTCGCAGCATCGCATAGCCCGCGAGCGCCGAGAGCAGCGACCCCGCCAGGACGCCGAGCTTGACGCTGTCAGGCCGCGTGCCACCCTCACCGAACGCCAGAACGCCAATGAACAGGCTCATCGTGAAGCCGATCCCGGCAAGCAGCGCGACGCCGTGGAGATGGCGCCAGTTCGCGCCCGACGGCATCTCGGCGAGCCGGAGCCGAATCATCGCCCAGCAGGCACCGAGGATTCCGAACTGCTTACCGATGAACAGTCCCGCAGCGATCCCCAGCGGCACCCCGCCCAGCATCGCCTCCGGGCCGAGTCCGATGAAGCGGACGCCCGCATTGGCGAACCCGAACAACGGGACAATGCCGAACGCGACGAGCGGATGGAGCCGATGCTCAAGCCGGTGCAACGGCGAACTCGCCCCTTCCGGCTTGCCTGGGGTCGGTGTCAACGGAACGGTCATGGCCACGGCTACACCGGCGAATGTGGCATGGATGCCCGACAGCAGCATCGCCACCCAGGCTAGCAGGCCGATCGCCAGATAGGGCCAGAGCACGTGGACGCCGATCCGCGCCAGCCACGCCAGCACCGCGATCGCCACCATGGCGCCCAGCAGCGGCAGCGGTGACAGTTCACTGCTATAGAAGAGCGCGATCGCCAGGATCGCGCCAAGATCGTCGATCACCGCGATTGCGGTCAACAGGATTTTGAGCGACACCGGCACACGCCGCCCAAGCAGCGCGAGCACGCCTAGTGCAAAGGCGATGTCGGTAGCCGCCGGTATCGCCCAACCACGCAAGCTCGGGGCATCGGCGGCATTGACCGCCGCGTAGATCGCCGCGGGCACCGCCATGCCGGCCAACGCGGCGGCGCCTGGGAGCGCGCGCCGCTCCCAGGTCGAAAGCTCGCCGTCGAGCAGCTCACGCTTCAGTTCGAGGCCGACCAGCAGAAAGAAAACCGCCATCAGACCATCATTGATCCAGTGGAGCACCGACAGCGGCCCGAGATGCAGGTGCAACAAGCCGAAATAGGCATGGGACAGCGGCGAATTCGCGGCGATCAGCGCAAGCGCGGCTGCGCCAATCAGGACGAGGCCGCCGGCAGATTCGGTTACCAAGAATTCACGAAGGACGGAGGCGGACTTGCCGCGAAGCAGTTTAGGCATAACAGCTTGTCATGACGGCGAACGGAAGGATAGCACGCGAAATTCGCGCCGCTCCGGACCCGAATTGTCCTATTGGCGTCAGAATGACGTCACTGCTAACCTTGGCCCGACATCAAGGGCGTAACCGCGTTGGATATAAAACATGTCGCCGTCCCCAACGGCGAAGCTTTTGGCAACCGACATACCAGCCCCCGCCATCGCACTACAGCGCGCGGAGAATAGTGTTTCAACGCGCCGCGTCGGCACGCCCCCGCTCCATTCGGTCATCGCGCAGTTATAGAGCAACGGCGGGCTTTCGCCCGCCGCGCGCCCGACAGCCGAAGCTGATTGGGGGAGTGGTCACTGACATATCCCGTGAAACAAGTCTGCACAATGGACCACTACCCGGATGAGGCCCCTGCGCGCTCGCACATCAAGGTCGTGTAAAAAAGACCTTATCAATGATAAGGTCGTATATATGAGACTTTATGGCCGAAAGACTGGCGCCCACGTACCATCGCTGCTGAGGTGGTCAGAGGACACCGTCGATGTCGGTCTGCGAGAAATCGTCCCCTACGAAGAGCAAGGGACAGTCATGCTCTTTCGCCACCTCATAAGCGAAGCAATCGCCGAAGTTGAGGCCAGCCGGATGCACGCCCTTGCCCCAGTGCGCATAGGCATCAGCAACGCGCTTCGCCGACGCCGGGGTTACCGAGACCACCTCCAGCCCTAAGCCATCGATCAGGCTGATAGCCTCCGCCCCAATATTCCGCCGTCCAGCAACGATCAGCGTCTCGGCCAATGTCGCAGAGGAGATGACGATGTCCTCCTCCGCCTCAATCGCGGCGATGCAGGCATCGGCTTCCTGTTCGTTGAGAAGGATGGCCATGATCGCCGAGGTATCGATGGCGATCATCCGGGCATGCCTTCGTCACCGTAGAGAAAGTCCTGGCTGCGGGCAGCAACCGGCCCCGGAGATGCCTTGGCAGCAGCAGCGGCGCGGATCGTCTCAATCAGCTTGCGACGGGATTTCCGGTCCGTCGGCGCCTTGACTGGCACGAGGCGCACGGCGGCATGGCCATGGCGGGTAAGGACGACCTCATCGCCGGCCTCGGCGCGGCGAACGAGTTCGGTCAACTGACCTTTCGCCTCAGACACGGGAATTTGCATGATGCTCTCCGAACGGTAAATGGCTCGGCAATATATGGACTAATTAATAGTCCAAATCAATCCCCTGCCCTGCACGAGCATCGCAGCCCTGCATCATTTCCCCCAAAGCATCAGCGCCGCCCGTGGGAGCATCCGTGGGAGCATCGTGGGATTCAAGGGGATTGAGCGGGAATCGAAATGGCGGATTTCCGGCGTTTCCCTCCCCTCCAGTCCCCTGGAATCCCTTGTTCCTCAGGTTTTTTTTCGAGTCCCGTAGGGGTCACCAGGCAACTTATTGATTTTCCTCGGCATGCATTGAGCGGCTGGGAAAACCCCTCCCGCAATGTGGCGGATTTCCTCAGAAAATCGTGGGAAAATTCATTTTGGTTCGCTTCACTCGCACAGACCAGCGGGGCGGAACCAAGGAATTACGCCGTTTTCCGGAACACTCGATCGACCTTCTTCGCCTCCCTTCGCGAGTCCGAGCCGTCGATCCATCGCGCATAATGTTTGTGGGTGACGCCGGCGTTCCGGTGCCCCAGCTGACGCGCGATATATGAGGGGTTGACGCCGCCGATCAGCGCGGCTGTCGCAAACGTCGCCCTCGTGCAGTAGGCATTGCGCTTGCGGATCTGGAGCGCCTCGAGCGCGGGCTGGAAATAGAGCTTCCGCTGATTCTGGACATCGGGCCACGGCCGGCCGGTGACAGGATTGAGAAAGATCGGCGTGTCCAATCCACGATCGAAGCTGTGCGCCTTCTGCCTTTCCAGCACCGCGATCATCCGATCGCTCAGCAGCACATCCCGAACTTGATATGTCTTGGTCGACTTCAACTCGGCCCGGACCCGGGCGCGTTGAACCCTGACGGATTTATTGGTCCAATCCACATCGGACCATCGCAGCGCAATCTGCTCGCTCGGACGCATGCCGGTCCCGAAGGCGAACTCGTACCAGTTCCATGCCTGCTCCGGCGCATTCGCCTGGAGATGGTCCAGGATTTCTTCCATCTCCTCCCGCGTGAACGGGTCGGGCAGATGATCCGTGGTTCTCAGGTTGGGAATGGGTGCCATTGGCGAGCGATCCAGCAGACCGTCCTCTATCGCCGCCCGAAACAGCGATCGAAGAGGGATCAAGTCGTTGTTGATCGTCCGCGCCGACACTTCTTCGGCTCGAGCGCAGATCAATTCGCGGATTTCTGAAGGCTTGATATGCGCAAGGTGGCGGCTGCCAAAGGCTGGAATCCAGATGTGGCGCATCGCCTTGCGGTATCCTTCCATCGTCGCCTTCGCGAGAACCAGCCGCCCGAGCCAGGCTTCCGCAAAGGCCTCGAAGCTGGACTGCAATGCAATTTGCGATTGCGGGAAGTGCCGCTGGAACTCGAAGATATCGAGATCGATCTCCCGCCGCACTCGAACCATGAGCCGCTCCGCAGCCTTGATGTTGGCTTGCGTCGGCGCGACCCGCAGATTGATCGTGTGCTGAATGCCCTTGTAAGTGAACCGGGCACGAATTGATGTTTTCAGAACTTCCACGCCCGTTCCGGGCCTTCCTCGACGCATTGCATATTCCCTGATTG
>NZ_DATFFD010000069.1:0-11017 GCF_035250425.1 Sphingopyxis sp. | reverse complement strand
GGCTTTCCGGTCGCATATCGCATCGGTGCGCGCCGCCCCCGGAGCGGATGAGGAATCATTCCGCCTTATCACCGGCTTCAACGATATTTTCGTCAGCATCGCGGCGGTGATCCTGCTCGTCGCGGTCGGCTGGATCGGCGCATCGATCCATACCGCGCTCGGCGGCGCGTTCGTTGCCGCCTCGGCGTGGTTCCTCGCCGAATATTTCACCCGTAAACGCCGCATGGCATTGCCCAGCATCGTGTTCGTCCTCGCCTTTGCGGGCGGCGTCTTTGCGACGATGGTCGGTTTCCTCGTCGAACATGGCGAATCGATCTTTGGCAGGGATCCCGGCGAAACGACCGGCGCGATCCTTATCGGCGCGATGGCGCTTGTGACCGCCGGCGCGACCTGGGCGCACTGGAAGCGTTTCATGGTGCCGATCACCGTCGCCGCCGGAACCGCCGCGCTCGCCGCCACCGCGGTCGCGCTCGTGCTGGCTATCACCGGAATGCCCAGCCCCGACGGCACACTGCCGATGGTGCTCGTGCTGATCGCCGGGCTCGGCGTGTTCACGCTCGCCATGTGGTGGGACCGCAGCGACCGGGTGCGCCAGACGCGCCGCAGCGACGTTGCCTTCTGGCTCCACCTGCTCGCCGCGCCGATGATCGCGCATCCGATCTTCCACCTGCTCGGCGTGACGCGCGGCGACGACATCGGCAGCGCCGCGGCGGTGATGGTGATCGGCGTCTATATAGTGTTCGGGTTGATCGCGCTCGCGATCGACCGCCGCGCCTTGCTCGTCTCCGCCCTCGCCTATGTGCTGTTCGCGATGACGCAGTTGTTCAACACTTTCGGCGCGGTCGAGCTCAATGTCGCGCTGACGGCATTCGTGATCGGATCGGCGCTGTTGCTGCTCTCGGCCTTCTGGCAAAATGCGCGCGCGGTGGTGGTCGGCTTCCTGCCCGACAATCTCGCGAACCAGCTGCCCGCGACGGTGCGAACGGTCAGTCCGATACCAGCTTCATAAGCTTGCGTTCGACGGGGGCGAGTATATTGGCCAGCTCGTCCCCGCGCTTCAAGATCGCCCCGGCTTCGGAGACAAGGGACCACATGCCCTGCCGGCTCCGCAAGGCGGGGCGTTTTTCTATGCGATATTCGGGGCGCTCGGCGGCGCGGCGAAAGGCCGAGAAGATCGCGGCGTCGCGGTGGAAATCCATCGCATAATCGCGCCAGTGACCCGCAGCGACCATCCGGCCGTAAAGGTCGAGGATGCGCATGAGTTCGGGGCGCTCGAAGCCGGTCTGCTGCGGTGCCGTCCTGGTCGCGAACGGCAGGGGCGTTACCGTCCCCATCAGGCGCCGGTCCGGCTCCCTTTGCGCCGCGGCGCCTCATCCTCGGCCGCGAGCTCGCGTTCGTCGAGCAACGCCTTCAGCTGCTTCTGCAACTGGTCGAGCTGACATTGCAGCAATTCGACCTTCTGCGTCGCGGGGTCGAAGGTTTCGCTGCACGGCGTGCCATAGGGCACGAACTCACGCGCATATTCGCTGGCGTCGAGCAGGGTCGAGCGCGCCGGGATGCCGACCATCACCGCGCCTTCGGGCACGTCCTTGGTCACCACCGCGTTGGCGCCGACGCGCGCGCGCGCGTGGACCGTGACCGGGCCGAGGATCTGCGCGCCCGATCCGACGATCACATCATCAGCCAGCGTCGGATGGCGCTTGCCGCCTATGCCGTTCGCGGGGTCGGTGCCGCCCAGCGTCACGCCCTGATAGATCGAGACATTGTCGCCGATCTCGGCGGTCTCGCCGATGACGACGCCAAAACCGTGATCGATGAACAGATGCTCGCCGATTTGCGCGCCAGGATGGATGTCGATCGCGGTCAGGAAGCGCGACAGATGATTGATGAAGCGCGCGAGGAAGAACAGCCGCGCCTCGAACAGCCAGTGCGCGATGCGGTGCATGCCGACCGCCAGCAGACCCGGATAAAGCAGAATTTCCCAGCGCGACCGTGGCGCCGGATCGCGCGCCTTGATCGAATCGAGATAGGCGATCAGCCCGTTGAACATTCAATGTCCCCTGCGACCCTATTTGTACCGGACAAGATAGATGTTCGGGCGCGGCATTTCCACCCCCGGCGCATTTTTATCGTCAGCGGCCGAACAGGCCGAGGCGCAGCAGGAGCATAGCTTCGCTGCGCAAATGCCGCTCGCCATCGTGGCTCGCGATCAGGCCGGCCCAGCGGTCGAGCATCAGGAGCGACCGGTTTCCGCCAAAAATCCTGCGCGATGGTGCGCCCAGCGCCTTTGCATGATCGAGCAGATCGCGGGCTTCGGCCTCGCTTTCCTCGACACCCGCGCCCCAGACCAAACCCCAGCGCTTTCCGCCAGCTTCGCCGCCGCCGGACAGCGCAAAGAGGTGTCCGCCAAAGCTTTCGGAGACCGCGCGCCGTTCGTCGTCGCTCCCGGCGAGCAGCATCGCTTCGGCGGCATCGACCAATGCATCGAGGCCGCTTTGCCCCGCCCACGTCGCCTGAAGCTCGGCGAGCAGCGGCTCGCCCTTCGGCAGCGCGCCCGGATCGCTGGCGATCAGCCCCGCCATGTCGCGCCACCAGGCAAGCTTGATTTGCCCGATCAGCGGCTCGCGCGCATCGAGCAGCAGTTTGGTCAGCCGTGCGGCCAATCCCCAAAGCGCCGACAGGGCCGCGCGCCGCGCGTGCGGTACGGAGACCAGCACGCGCGGGTCGCGCATATCGGGGTAGAAAGCCGCCCCTGGGTCGTCAGGCGCGATTGCGGACCGCCTTCACCGCCGCCACGACGCGCGGCGTATCGATCAGCGCCATCTTTTCGAGATTATGCGCATAGGGCAGCGGCACATCCTCGTTGCACACGCGCATCACCGGCGCGTCGAGGTCGTCGAAGCCATGCTCCATCGCGACCATCGCGAGTTCGCTGGCGATCGAACAGACCGGCCAGCCTTCCTCGACGATGACGAGGTGGTTCGTCTTCTTGAGGCTGGCGAGCACGGTCGCGGTGTCGAGCGGGCGCAGCGTGCGCAGGTCGATGACCTCGGCGTCGATGCCCTCGCCCGCCAGCTCGTCGGCGGCTTCGAGCGCGAGCCCGACGCCGATCGAGTAACTGACGATGGTGACATCGCTTCCCTGCCGCATGATCCGCGCCTTGCCGATCGGCAGGACGAAATCATCGACCTCGGGCACGTCGAAGCTGCGGCCGTAGAGCAGTTCGTTCTCGAGGAAGACGACGGGATCCTCGGTGCGGATCGCCGCCTTCATCAGCCCCTTGGCATCGGCGGCGTCATAGGGCGCGATCACGATCAGGCCGGGGACGCTGGCGTACCAGGGCGCGAAATTCTGGCTGTGCTGCGCGCCGACGCGCGCCGCGGCGCCATTGGGGCCGCGGAACACGATCGGGCAGCGCATCTGGCCGCCCGACATATAGTTGGTCTTCGCGGCCGAATTGATGATGTGATCAATCGCCTGCATTGCGAAATTGAAGGTCATGAACTCGATGATCGGCTTCAATCCGCCCATCGCCGCGCCCGCGCCGAGACCGGCAAAGCCATATTCGGTGATCGGCGTATCGACGACACGGCTAGCACCGAATTCCTGGAGCAGCCCCTGCGTGACCTTGTACGCGCCCTGATATTCGGCGACTTCCTCGCCCATCACGAAGACGCGGTCGTCCTTGCGCATTTCCTCGGCCATCGCGTCGCGCAAAGCTTCGCGGACGGTCAGGCGGACCATGGCGGTGCCTTCGGGGATTGCGGGATCCGATGCGCGTTCGGCGGGAGCCGCCTTCTCCGTCGCCCCCGCGGAGGCGGGGGCCGCTGGAGTTGGAGCAGCTTCGCTAGCGGCCCCCGCCTGCGCGGGGGCGACGCCTTTTTGTTCATCGGCGGCTGGCGCGGCAGCAGGCGCCGGCGCCGCAGCCTCCTCGCCCTCGCCCGTGATCGTCGCGATCACGGTGCCGACCTTCACATTGTCGGTGCCCTCGGCGACCAGGATCTGGCCGATCGTGCCTTCATCGATCGCTTCAAATTCCATCGTCGCCTTGTCGGTTTCGATCTCGGCGAGAATGTCGCCCGACTTGACCGTGTCGCCTTCCTTGACGAGCCACTTGGCGAGCGTGCCTTCTTCCATCGTCGGCGACAGTGCCGGCATTTTCAATTCGATGGCCATCTCAATATTGCTCCACCAGCACGTCGGTATAAAGTTCATGAAGTTCGGGTTCGGGCGCGCTTTCCGCAAAGTCGGCGGACTCGGCCACGATCGCGCGGATTTCCTTGTCGATTTCCTTGAACTTGTCTTCGCTGATGCCCGCATCGGCCATCAGCTTCTTCAGATGTTCGATCGAATCGCTCTTGTCGCGCACCGCCTGCACTTCCTCGCGGCTGCGATATTTGGCGGGGTCGGACATCGAGTGGCCGCGGTAGCGATAGGTTTTGAGCTCCATCAGCACCGGCCCCTTGCCCGCGCGCACCCATTCGAGCGCCGTCTCGGCCGCACCGCGCACCGCGAGCACGTCCATACCGTCGACCTGCATCCCCGGAATGCGGAAGCTTTCGCCGCGGCGATAGAGCTGGTCCTCGGCCGACGAGCGGTTGACCGAGGTGCCCATCGCGTACTGGTTATTCTCGATCACGAAGATGATCGGCAGCTTCCACAGCTCGGCCATGTTGAAGCTTTCATAGACCTGGCCCTGGTTCGACGCGCCGTCGCCGAAATAGGCCATCGCCACGCCGCCGTCGCCGCGATATTTGTGCGCGAAGGCGAGGCCCGTGCCGAGTGACACCTGCGCTCCGACGATGCCGTGACCGCCGTAAAATTTATGCTCGACGCTGAACATGTGCATCGAACCGCCCTTGCCCTTCGAGATGCCAGCCTGGCGCCCCGTCAGTTCGGCCATGATGACCTTGGGGTCGATGCCGTAGGCGAGCATGTGGCCATGGTCGCGGTAGCCGGTGATCACACTGTCCTTGTCGCCGTCGAGCGCCGATTGCAGGCCGACCGCGACGGCCTCCTGACCGATGTAGAGGTGGCAGAAACCGCCGATCAGGCCGAGGCCGTAAAGCTGCCCCGCCTTTTCTTCGAAGCGGCGGATGAGCAGCATCTCGCGATAGAATTTTTCCAGCTCTTCGGGCGTCGCGTCATAGGGGACGGGCTCGCGCGGTTGCTCGCGGTTGCTCGCGGCGGCCGGGGTGGATGCAGTCTTTTTTGGCGCGGGGGAGGTGCGCGCGGGTGCTTTGGCCAAGGCGGGTTCCTTTGCAGTTAGCCGTTACGGCAAGCGCTCCCTATAGGAGAGCCGCGCGGCACTTGGCAACGCCCACCATGGGCGGGTGGGATGCCAACTTACGTATGCAGCAAATCTAAGCCCCTCCCCTTCAGGGGAGGGGTTGGGGTGGGGTCTGTCGCGGTAGCGCGAGGCCGTTAGACCCCACCCGCTGCGACTAGGGAGCAAGCTCCCAAGTCTCGCTGCCCTCCCCTAAAGGGTAGGGATTGGCTAGCTCAGCGCTTCGCGTCGGGTTCCATCGGAATGATCACCTCGTCGGGGTGATAGGCGCCAAGCTTCTCGCGGACATATTCCTCGGCCAGATCGGGATCGACGCGGCGCCGGTCGAGCAGGTTGACGCGGTTCTGCAACTCGGTCTGCCTTTTGGCCAGCTCGCTCAGGATCACGCGCTGCTTCTCGACCGACTGGCCATAATCGCCCCAGGCGTAAAGCCCCGTCGGACCGAAAATAATGTAGCCGATCATCGCCAGCACCACCATCACCGCGATGGCAGGACCGGCGGCCCGGTGCATCGATTTGCGGAATTTGTGGCGCTGCGTCATTCCGGCCCTTGAATCAGAGTTGATTCGCGGCGTCAAGGCGGCAGGCCACAGTTTTCCGCAGCTTTGCGATCAGCCGAAAATCGAAGCCCCCGGGTAACGCGCCATGTCGCCCAGCTCTTCTTCGATGCGGATCAGTTGGTTGTACTTGGCGAGCCGGTCCGAGCGCGCAAGGCTGCCCGTCTTGATCTGGCCGCAGTTCGTCGCGACCGCGAGGTCGGCGATCGTCGAATCCTCGGTTTCGCCCGAGCGGTGCGACATGACGGCGGTGTAACGCGCGCGGTGCGCCATATCGACCGCGTCGAGCGTTTCACTGAGCGTGCCGATCTGATTGACCTTGACGAGCAGCGAGTTGGCGAGGCCGTCCTTGATCCCCTGCTCCAGCCGCAGCGGGTTGGTGACGAACAAATCGTCGCCGACGAGCTGGCATTTGTCGCCGACGAGGTCGGTGAGCGCCTTCCAGCCCACAAAATCATCTTCGCTCATGCCGTCCTCGATCGACTTGATCGGATAGTCTTTCACGAGCGCGGCGAGATATTCGGCCATCTGTTCGGGGCTCAATGAAAGCCCCTCGCCGCTGATCTCATATTTGCCGTTCTTGAAGAATTCGGTCGCGGCACAATCGAGCGCGAGCACGACGTCAGTGCCGAGCTTGAAGCCCGCCTGATCGACCGACGCGGCGATGAAGTCCAATGCGGCGCGCGTCGAGGCGAGGTTCGGGGCGAAGCCGCCTTCGTCGCCGACCGCGGTCGCGAGCCCCTTGGCCGACAGACCCTTCTTCAGCGTGTGGAAAATCTCGCTGCCCCAGCGCACCGCTTCGGCGATGCTGCCGGCGCCGACGGGCATGATCATGAATTCCTGCACATCGATCGGATTGTCGGCATGCTCGCCGCCGTTGATGATGTTCATCATCGGAACGGGAAGCGTGCGGGCCGAAACGCCGCCGACATAACGATAGAGCGGCAGGCCGCGCGCGTCGGCCGCGGCCTTCGCGGCGGCGAGGCTGACGCCGAGGATCGCGTTGGCGCCGAGGCGGCTCTTGTTCGGCGTGCCGTCGAGGTCGATCATCGCCTGATCGAGTTCGCGCTGGTCCTCGGCATCGAGGCCGATCAGCGCTTCGGCTATGTCGCCGTTCACAGCCGCGACCGCCTTGATCACGCCCTTGCCGAGATAGCGGCTCTTGTCGCCGTCGCGCAGCTCGACGGCTTCGTGCGCGCCGGTCGACGCGCCCGAGGGCACCGCGGCGCGGCCGAAGCTGCCGTCTTCCAGCAGCACATCGACTTCGACGGTCGGGTTGCCGCGGCTGTCGAGGATTTCGCGGCCGTGGATGTCGATGATGGCGGTCATGGAATTTGTCCTGCTGAAGCCCTGTCGGCAGGGCGTTGGGAAAGGCGCCCGCCTGTTATCGGCGGCTTTGCGGTAACGCAATACGCATAGGAATTTTGCACGCCTATGGAACCATTGCCCGCGCCTTGCTATATATTGAGGCAGGACCAAAAAGGGATGCCCGCCGACGCGGCGCCCGCATAAAGAAGAAGAGGACAAAGCCGATGGCCAAAGCCGCTACTCCCGCGACCAAGAAAGTTGCCGCTCCCCGTCCCAAGGCGCCCGCGAAGGCCGCCGCCACCAAGGCCGCGCCCGCGCGCAAGCCCGCCGCCAAAAAGTCGAACGGCAAGGATCACCCGATCCGCGACCAGATCGCCGCAACGCGCGACACCATCAAATCCGAAGCGTCGAAGAAGGCCGCCTCGCTGAAAAGCGAAGCGACGACGCTGGCCAACCAGGCGTCGGCCAAGGCGCGCGACGCCGCGACCAAGGGCAAGGACAAGGCCGCCGAAGCCGTCGGCAGCCTCGCCAAGCTGCTCGAGGACAGCGCCGGCACCGTCGACAGCAAGTTCGGCAAGCAATATGGCGACTATGCCCGATCGGCGGCATCGACCGTCGCCGGTCTTGCGACGACGCTCGACAAGAAGGATCTCGACGAGCTCGCCGCCTCGACCCGCGACATGGTCAAGAAGAACCCGGCGATCGCCGTCGGCGCCGCCACGGTGATCGGCTTCGTGCTCGCCCGCATGCTCAAGGGCAGCTCGAACGATTGACAGGGCGTTGGCATCTTCCGATCCGAATACCTCGCCGGCGCCCGATGCGCGCAGCTTTGACGGCGTAAGCCACGGCTATGCGCCGGGCGGCCGCCCGGTCACGCCGCCGCCCGTTCCGCTCGAAAAGATTGTCGGCGACGTCGTCGACAATCTCTCGGCGACGGCAAGGGCGGAGCTTGCGCTGATCGAGGCGCGCGGCGAGCTGGCGCTGCACGGCGTCAGCTGGACCGCGGCATGGGGCACGATTGCGGCGTGCGCGCTCGGCATCGCGATGCTCGCGCTCGCCTTTGGCGCGATCCTCGCGCTCGCGCCGCACATCGGGCCGTTCGTCGCGACCTTGATCGTCGTCGCCGTCTTGCTCGCCCTCGCCGCATTTGCCGGATGGCGCGCGCAGCTCAGCTATGGCGACATTCGCACCGCGCTCCGCCGCGACCTGACGAACGAAGGGATCGACGATGCCGCGGACGCGTAATAGCCTGATCGCCGCCGCGCGCCGCTCGATGCTCCAGCGCGCCGAACTGCACCGCCGGCTCGACGTCGCGCGCGCGGCACTCAAACCCAGTGCGCTCGTCGATCGTGGAAAGTACCGGATCGGCGAGACGGTCGACGACGCGGCCCATGCGGTGCAGGAGCAATTTCGCAACAACCGCCTGCCGATCGCGATCGCCGCGGCGGCGGGCGTCGTCTGGCTGCTGCGCGAACCGATCAAGGAACATGCGCCGCGCCTGGTGCAAAGGATTCAGGACCTGGCGACCGGCGTCGCCGATCTTTTTCGTTCCGCCGACGATCCGGCGAACGAGGATGAAAACGGAATAGTGGAGGAAGATGATGAAGCCGTTCGGTGAAACCGCCCGCGAGACGCGTGCAAAAGCGAGTGAACTTGCGGAGAAAACCGCCGAAAATGCGCGGCTGACCGCCGAGGCGGCGAAGGCGCGCATCCAGGACGGCTATGGCCGCGCGCGCGCCGCGACCGAAGACCTCGCTGCCAAGGCGAGCGAACAGGCCGGCGTTGCCCGCGAAGCCGCCGGCGAGGTCTATGAAAAGGGCAAGGCGCAGGCGAAGCGCGCGAACAGCAAGCTCAAGGACGCCGCCGAGAAACAGCCGCTGGCGCTCGTCGCCGGCGCGGTCGCGATCGGCGCGCTGCTCGGTTCGCTGCTGCCGAAGTCCGGTTCGGGGGACCGCAAGGGCGAGGATTGAGCCGCACTTGCCGTAAGGGCAAAGCGCTGATAGGGGGCGCGGCTTCTCCCCTACCCGCGTTTATCCGCAAGGAAAGCAGCCATGAGCAAATTGCATCTCGTGTTCGGCGGACGCGTCGCCGATCCGCAGGGTCTCGACTTTACCGACCTGCACAATCTCGACGTCGTCGGCCTCTACCCCGATTATAAGTCGGCCGAAAAAGCGTGGCGCAGCGCCGCGCAGCGCACCGTCGACGATGCCGAAATGAAATATGTCGTCGTCCACCTGCACAAGCTGTTGCAGCCCGACGCGGATTAACGACCGAAACGCCGCCCCCGCGAACCCCGCGAAGGGCGTTTCAGAGTCGCGTGCCTCTGAACGCGGCCGCAATCGGCCTTACAGAACGTCTCCAGCGGCCCCCGCCTTCGCGGGGGCGACGTTTATGAGCTTACCGGAAATTGTCGGCGTAAGCCTGAATCTTCAGGCGGCGCTCGGGGGTCGCGGTAACTTCGACCTCGATCCCATTCTTCTCGGCATAGGCCACTGCCTCTTCCTGGCTCGCAAAACCCAGACGCAATTGGCGCTGCGTGTCGCCACTGCCCGCCCAGCCCATCAGCGGATCGGCCTTGCGCGCTTCGGCGGGGGCAAATTCCAGCACCCAGCGCTGCGTCCCGGCACGCCCCGATTGCATCGCATTCTTGGGCTTCTGGAAGATACGCGCTTTCATTGGGGTCGTCCTATACTGGTGCCTGTGCCGCCGCCTTAGCGCCAAGCAAGGTCAACGAAAAGAGGCCTATTGCGCATCGCGCCGCGCCTGCGCCGCTTTGGTCATCAAGCTTGGCCGCGCGCTCGCCGGATCGTCGGGCCAATTATGCTTGGGATAGCGGCCGCGCATCTCGCGCGCCACATCGTGCCAGCTGCCGCTCCAGAATGAGACGAGGTCGCGCGTCGTCTGGATCGGGCGGTGCGCGGGCGAGGTCAGCGCGAGCACGAGCGGCACGGGGGGATCGCCGATCGTCGGATGGCGTGCGAGCCCGAACAGCTCCTGCACGCGGACGCTCACCGTCGGCCCGCCGTCGGCGCCATAATCGATCGGATGCCGGCTGCCGACGGGCGTCGTATAATTGGCGGGCGCGTGTTTTTCGAGCAACTGACGCGCCGGCCAATCGAGCGTCGCCATCAGCGCGTCGGTCAGCTTGCGGTCGCCGATGTCGCGGAGGCCGCGGCAGCCACCGAGCAACGGCTCCAGCCAGAGCTCGAGACTGTCGGCCAGCGCCCCGGTCGAAAGCACGTCGATCCCCGCATAGGAGGCGCGCTGGCGCAGCGCCTGCGCCGCCGGCCCCCAGCCGATCAGTCCCAATCCTTTGCTGCGCACCGCCGCCATGCGCACAGCGATATCGTCCTCGGCGTTTTCGTTGCGCCCCGCCTGCCCGCTCGTCAGCGCGATCGCACCAAGCCGCCGTTCGCGGCGATGATCGACGCGGTCGTTCGCGCTGTCATAGCTGCTCGCCGAATGCTGGGCGATGCGGTCGGCGAAGAGCGCTTCGACTTCGGCCTGCCCGATCGGCGCCGCGGCAAGGATGCGCACCCCTGCGGCATGCCCCTGCGCGTCGGCGATCGCGAGCCATTCGCTGCCCGCGAGCGGGTCGACGGCATCGATGCGATAGGCGCGGCCGCCGACGCTGAGATATTCGCCGCGCTGCCCTGCCCGCTGGCGCGCGACGCGGTCGGGCCAGGCGGTCGCGATCCAGCCGCCGATCGAGCGCGGTTCGACATCGCCCGTACCCGCCGCCAGCGTCTCGCCGATCGTCGCAAGACGGCGTGCGAGCCGCCACGCGCCTTCGCTGCGTTCGCCCTGCTGCCCGCGCCAGCGCCCGAGCCGCGCCTCGACATCGACGCCGCGCCCACCGAGCCCG
>NZ_DATFFD010000068.1:0-20476 GCF_035250425.1 Sphingopyxis sp. | reverse complement strand
TGGCGGACAGGGTGGGATTCGAACCCACGGTGAGCTTGCACCCACGGCGGTTTTCAAGACCGCTGCCTTAAACCACTCGGCCACCTGTCCGCACGGCGCCGCCATAGCGCGTGATGCCTTTGCGGCAAGCGAAACCTTGTCCGCTCGGCCCGCCTCGCGAATGACTCGCTTTGTCTCGCGGCGGCCTAGCCAAGCCGCTCGCATCTGTGCGAGACACGCCTTATGGGTGGGGACATGATGCACGCTATACGTTTCAGAATCGGACGCCTTTTCCAACTTGCCGCTGCATTTCTCTCGGCGTGGATGCTCACCGCCTCCGCGCCGCTGCTTGCGCAAAGCGGCGACCCTGGCTTCGATACTTATGTCCAGTCGCTATGGCCAAAGGCGCAGGCGCGCGGCGTGTCGCGCACGACCTTCGACCGGGTGACCGCCGGGCTGGCCTATAATGCGCGCGTCGTCGCGCTCGATCGCGACAATCTGGGTAGCCCGCCGAGCCCGAACACGCCGATCCCGTCGTTCGCGCCCTATAGGGCCAAGCATGTCGATGCCGCGCGCATCGGCGGCGGTCGCCGCGTCCACGACCGGCTGCGCCCGCTCCTGTCGCGCATCGAGCAACGCACGGGCGTTCCGACGAGCATTATGATTGCCATCTACGGCCATGAAACCGCCTATGGACAGGTCACCGGCAATTTCGACCTCCCCGAAGCATTGGCGACGCTCGCTTATGAAGGGCGCCGCCGCAGCCTGTTCGAACCCGAACTGATCGCGACGATGGTGATGGTCGAACGCGGCGTGCCGCGCGGCGCGCTCAAGGGCAGCTGGGCCGGGGCGTTCGGCTATCCGCAATTCCTGCCGTCGGTCTATCTGCAAGTTGCCGAGGACGGCGACGGCGACGGCGTCGCACGCATCTGGTCGAGCGAGGCCGACGCGATCGAATCGATCGGCTCCTACCTTCGCCGCGCCGGCTGGCGCGCCGGGCAGCCATGGGGCGTCGCGGTGACCGTTCCCGCAAGTTTCAATCGCGGCGCGGTCGCCAATCGCCTGAGCCCGACGCGTTGCCCGCGCGTTTTCGATCGCCACAGCCGCTGGCGCTCGATGGCCGAATGGCGCGCCGACGGCATCGCGCCGCTCGGCGGGCGCTGGCCCGACGGCAATGTGCAGGCGACGCTTCTCGAACCCGATGGCCCCGGTCGGACGGCTTATTTGCTGACCGGTAACTATCGTGCGATATTGGACTATAATTGTTCCAACTTTTACGCACTGTCTGTGGGGTTACTGGCGGATGAAATCGATCGGTAGAACGTTTTCAAGTCAGGCGGTATCGCCTGACGGCCCGGAAAACGTGACAAAGGGGGAATCTGGAGCGCTCGATTTGTTAAAAAAAATCGGATTGCGCGCCAGCGGCGGGGGTCTGATGGCCGGGGCGGCATTGATGCTTTCCGGCTGCGGCAGTTTCGATGGCAAGCGCGAGGGCGGGCCGGCGGCAAGCCCGGCGCCCACAGTCACCGTGGCGGGCGTCGCCGACGTCCCGGTGAAGATCGGCGATCCCTATTCGGTCGGCGGCATCACCTATACGCCCGCCGATATCCCCGACTATGACGATGTCGGCTATGCCAGCTGGTATGGCGAGGAACTCGCCGGGCAACCCACCGCGAATGGCGAGATTTTCGATCCGGCTGGCATATCGGCGGCGCACAAGACGCTGCCGCTGCCCAGCTATGTCGAGGTCACCGCGCTCGATACCGGGCGGACGATCCTCGTGCGTGTCAACGACCGCGGCCCGATGGTCGGCGACCGCCTGATCGACCTCTCGCGCGGCGCCGCCGAACAATTGGGCCTCACTGACGGCGTCGCCGCGGTCCGCGTCCGCCGCACCAATCCGCCCGCGGCCGAACGCGCGCAGCTTCGTTCCGGCAGGCCCGTTCCCGAACGCATCGCGACGCCCGAATCGCTGCTGGCGATCCTGCGCAGCAAGGCCAAGGCGCTGCCGGTGCCCAAGGCCGCCGCCGCCGCGGCAACGCCGGTCGCCGCTCAGCCGGCGGCGCCGATAGCATCGGGCAAGGCCAAGCCCGGCGACGACCGCTTCGTCGTCGAAGGTCCGGGGACGACAAAACCTGCACCCAAGCCCGCCCCGGCAACAGCGACCAGGCCCGCGGCGCCGGTCGCGGGGAAATATGCTATTCAGGTCGGAGCGTTCAGCAGCGAGACCCGTGCCAATGCGGCCGCCAAGTCGGTCGGCGGCCATGTTACCAAGGCGGGCACTCTGTGGCGCGTTCGCGTCGGCCCCTTCGCAAGCGACGCCGAAGCGCGAGACGCCCTCGGCAAGGTCAAAGCCAAAGGCTTCCGCGATGCGGTGGTCCAGCGCGACCGCTGACAACCTGCGCGTGGGGAAGCCAGGCATCATTAAGAAGGGCGGGGCGGCGGTCCTGACCCTGCTCGCACTGACGCCGGCTTTTCCGGCAGCATCGGCCGGTGATTCTCGTCCCAAGAACGCGCCGGTCAGCCGCCCGCTCTACGTCACCCAGGCGCCGATCGTGATGCTCAAGGATCTCGATTCGGGCGCAATCCTCTTTTCGCGCGGCGCCGACAAGCGCTTCGCTCCCGCGTCGATGGCGAAGGTGATGACCGCCTATGTCGTGCTCGACCTGATCAAAAAGGGCGAGCTCGCGCGCGACAAGCAATTCACGGTCGGCGAGGCGACCTGGAAGAAGTGGAACGGCAGCACCGGCGGATCGACGATGTTCCTGCGCCCGAACGAAAAAGTCTCGGTCGACGAATTGCTCAAGGGACTGATCACCGTCTCGGGCAACGACGCCGCCGCGGTCCTCGCGGTCGGCATCGATGGAAGCGAGGACGCATTCGTCAAAAGAATGAACGTCATAGCGGCCAAAATTGGGATGGCATCGAGTCGCTTTGGAACACCGAATGGCTGGCCCGACGGCGGTGTTACCAAAGTCAGCGCCGCCGATCTCATCACGCTCGCCGACCGGCTGATCCGCGACCATCCCGAGGGCTATAATCGCTATTTTTCGCTGCCGAAGCTCCAGCACGGCAAGTCGCCCGAGGGCAAGCCGATCATCCAGCCCAACCGCAACCCCATTCTCGGGCGTTTCGAGGGGGCCGATGGCCTGAAAACCGGCCACACCGCCGAGGCCGGCTATTGTTTCCTCGGTTCGGCGAAGCGGCACGGCCGCCGCCTGATCATGGTGGTCGCCGGCATGAGCAGCGAAAAAGCGCGGCGCGACGAGGCCGAACGGCTGATGACATGGGGCTTCGACGAATGGGAGGGAAGGGAACTCGTCCCCGCGGGCGCCAGCCTCGGCCGGATCGACGTCCGAAAGGGCGCCATTCCAACGGTCGCGACCCGGACCGGGATCGCGGTGCGGATGACGGTTCCCAAGGGCTATGAGGGCAGCTATCGCGCGGTGATGCGCACCCAAGCCCCCATTGCCGCGCCGCTCACTCGCGGGACGCCGGTCGCCGACCTTGTCGTCACGCCCGATGGCCTGCCGCCGCAGACCACCCCGCTGATCGCCGCCGCCGATGTGGCGGAGGGCGGCTGGTGGGCGCGTGCCCGAACGGGATTTTACCGGCTGACCGGGCTGTGACCGGGCGCTTCATCACGCTGGAAGGCGGCGAAGGGGTCGGTAAATCGACCCAGATTCGCGCGCTCGCGGCCGCGCTCGCGGCGCGCGGCATCGAAACCGTCGCAACACGCGAACCCGGCGGTAGTGCGGGCGCGGAAGCCATCCGCGCGCTGCTGATGGAAGGAAGCGACGACCGCTGGGATGCGCGCAGCGAGGCTTTGCTCTTTGCCGCGGCGCGCGCCGACCATGTCGCGCGGACGATCCGCCCGGCGCTGGATCGCGGCGCGTGGGTGCTCTGCGACCGTTTCGTCGATTCGAGCCGTGCCTATCAGGGCGGCGGCGGCGGCATAACCGACGCCGACCTCCTGACGCTGCACAGCTTCGGTTCGATGGGCTTGCTGCCCGACCGCACCTTCCTGCTCACCGTCAGCGCCGACGAAGCCGCACGGCGGCTGACCGAACGCGGCGGCAGCGACCGCATGGGCAGCAAGCCCGCCGACTATCAGGCGCGGCTCGCGGCGCGCTTCGTCGAGATGGCGAAAGCCGAACCCGCGCGCTGGCGGATCGTCGATGCCGACGCGGCCGCGACCGATGTCACCGCGGAAATCCTCGACGAGCTGGCCGAATGGCTGTGATGATCGGCCATCAGGACGCCGAACAGGCCTTTCTCGAGGCGTGGCAGGGCGGGCGCCTGCATCACGCCTGGCTCCTCGCCGGACCGCAGGGAATGGGGAAGGGGGCATTTGCGGACCGCGTCGCGCGGTTTCTCGTCACGCATGGCCATGGCGGCGACGGGCGGACGGTTGGTCTCGATGATCCGGGCGACGACGCCGCGGGCCGCCTTGTCGATGCCGGAAACCATCCCGAGATCCTTCGTCTGGCACGACAGCCGAAGGACAAGGCCAAGGAACTCGCGCGCAACATCACGATCGAGCAGGTTCGCGAACTGAAAACCCGGCTTCACTTTTCGCTGTCGCTGGGCGAGTGGCGCGTGATCATTGTCGACGCGATCGACGATCTGGAGCCTTCGGCATCCAACGCGTTACTCAAGACCCTGGAGGAGCCGCCAGCCAAGACGCTGTTCCTGCTCGTCAGCCATTCGCCGGGACGTTTGCTCCCGACAATCCGGTCACGGTGCAGAACGTTGCGTTTTCAACCGGTTGACCGTGACGCCATGATGTCATGGCTACACGATCTGAGGCCGATGCTCGAAATGGCGGAGGTGCGCGCAATTGTCGCCGCGTCGGGCGGCGTACCCGGCAAGGCGCTCGCGCTGATCGATAGCGATGTCGCGGTGATGGAGAAGAAATTGCTCGCCATTGCTACGTCGGGCGATCCCGAGAACCGGCTGCGCGAGGCGCTTGCGCGTGAGGTCGGCGGCACGAGCAATCGCGCCCGCCTGGAATTGGTGATCGATATCGTTCCTGGCCTCCTCGCCGGGCTCGCGCGCGAGCGCCCGGTTGCCGAGATCGCGCCGATCCTCGCACAATGGGACCGCGTGCAGCGCACCGTCCGCGACGCCATCCGCGGGTCTTATGACGGGGCGATGGTCGGCTTCGAAATCGGCAACTGCCTTGCCGAATTGGCGCCGCGTCCCAAATAATCGTCGCCCCCCGCGAAGGCGGGGGCCGCTGGAGAGGATGTGTAAGGCCGACGGCGGCCCCTGCCTTCGCGGGGACGACGGATACTTCCCCTCCTGCGCCACACCCGCTAAGGCGCGCGCATGTCCGAAAATAACGAACCTTTCTATATCACCACGGCGATCAGCTATCCGAATGGCCGCCCGCATATCGGCCACGCCTACGAAGCGATTGCGACCGACGTCATGGCACGTTTCCAGCGCGCGCGCGGCCGCGACGTGCGGCTGATCACCGGCACCGACGAGCATGGACTGAAGATGTTCCAGACCGCGCGCGACCAGGGGCGCGCGACGATCGATCTTGCCGATGAAATGTCGGGATATTTCCGTGAGATGTATGCCACGCTGAATATCAGCTATGATAATTTCATGCGCACATCCGACGCCGCCCATCACGCGGCATCGCAAGCGATCTGGCGCGCGATGGAAGCCAATGGCGACCTTTATCTCGACCGCTACGAAGGCTGGTATTCTGTCCGCGACGAGGCCTATTACGACGAAAGCGAACTCGTCGACGGGGAAGGGGGCTCGCGCCTTTCGCCGCAAGGAACGCCCGTCGAATGGACTGTCGAGGAAAGCTGGTTCTTCAAGCTGTCGAAATATCAGGACAAGCTGCTCGCGCTCTATAACGACCAGCCCGATTTCATCCGCCCCGAAAGCCGTCGCAACGAGGTCATGCGTTTCGTCGAGGGCGGGCTCAAGGATCTCAGCGTCTCGCGCACCAGTTTCGACTGGGGCGTGCCGGTGCCGGGGTCGCCAGGACATGTGATGTATGTGTGGGTCGATGCCCTCACCACCTATTTGTCGGGGCTGGGCTATCCCGATCCGGAAAGCGATTTCGGCAAATTCTGGCCGGCGAATATCCATATGATCGGCAAGGATATCGTTCGTTTTCATACGGTTTACTGGCCGGCCTTCCTGATGAGTGCCGGTTTGCCGTTGCCGAAGCAAGTGTTCGGCCATGGCTTCCTTTTGAACCGCGGCGAGAAGATGTCGAAGTCGCTCGGCAATGTCGTCGACCCGATGGCGCTCGCCGAGCAGTTCGGCGTCGACCCGCTGCGCTATTATCTGCTGCGCGAAGTCAGCTTCGGCCAGGACGGCACCTATTCGGCCGACGCGATCGTGCGGACCGCCAACGCCGATCTGGCGAACAGCTTCGGCAATCTGGCGCAGCGTAGTTTATCGATGATTTTCAAGAATCTGGATGGCAAACTGTCGGCTGATTATACGCCGACGCAGGACGATATCGACCTGCTCGCCGACCTGACCGACATGGCGGCGACGCGCTTGCCACGCGAATTCGAGCAGCTCGCTTTCTCGATCGGCATCGAGGACTGGATCCGCGCGGTCTTCGCCTGCAATCAATATGTCGACACGCAAGCGCCCTGGGCGCTACGCAAGACCGATCCCGATCGCATGCGCGCGGTGCTGATGACCTTGTTCCGGGCCGTCCGCACGCTTACGATCGCGATCAGGCCCGTCGTGCCAGCAGCCGCTGACAAGCTTCTCGACCAAATGGGCATTGCCGCCGACGCCCGCGATTTCGGCGCGTTGAATGACGACGACTGGTTTGCAAAGCTCGCCGCAAGCGGCTTTACCGTCGCCCAGCCGATACCAAGCTTCCCGCGCCTCGAACTGCCCGAAGGGGAAGGGGAGGTCTGATGCTCGTCGATTCGCACTGCCACCTCAACTATAAAGGCCTCGCCGAGCAACAGGCCGACGTACTGGAACGCGCGCGCGCGAAGGGCGTCACCGCGATGCTCAACATCGCGACGCGCGAAAGCGAGTGGGACGACGTCCTCGCCGCCGCCGAAGCGAACGACGATGTGTGGGCAAGCGTCGGTATCCACCCGCATGACGCCGACCATCACCCCGACGTCGACACCGCCAAACTAATAGAACGTGCCGCACATCCCCGAATAATCGGAATAGGCGAAACCGGGCTCGATTATTATTACGACAAGAGCGACCGCGCGCGGCAGCAGGACAGTTTCCGCCGTCATATCCACGCGTCGCAACAAACCGGCCTGCCGATCATCGTCCACACGCGCGATGCCGAAGCCGACACGCTGGCGCTGCTCGGCGAAGAGATGGGGAGGGCGACTTTTCCCGGTGTGATCCACTGCTTCACCGCGAGCGACGATTTTGCGCGGCAAGCGCTCGACCTCGGGCTCTTCATATCGATCTCGGGCATCGTCACGTTCAAGAACGCGGCCGATCTCCAGGCCACGGCGAAATGGCTGCCGCAAGATCGGCTGCTGATCGAAACCGATTCCCCCTTCCTCGCCCCCGTCCCGCATCGCGGCAAAACCGGTGAGCCTGCCTTTGTTGCCGATACACTCGCTTTCCTCGCCAAGCTGCGCGGCGAGGACGAAGAGGCGCTAGCCGCCGCGACGAGCGCCAATTTTTACACGCTTTTCAACAAGGCGCGGCCATGACGTTTCACGCATTATGAGGTTGAGAATCCTAGGCTGCGGGACATCATCGGGTGTTCCGCGGATCGGCAACGACTGGGGGCAGTGCGATCCCGACAATCCCCGCAATCTGCGCAGCCGGGCGTCGATCATGGTGTCGCTCGGCGGCTTTCGCATCCTCGTCGACACCAGCCCCGATATGCGGTTGCAGTTGCTCGACGCGGGCGTGGGCGACATCGATGCCGTCATCTGGACCCACGAGCACGCCGACCATACGCACGGTCTCGACGATCTGCGCCAGGTCATGCACCTGCGCCGGTCCGCCGTGCCCGTCTATGCGCGCGACCATGTGCTAGATATTCTCAAATGGCGCTTCACCTATGCCTTCGCGGGCAATGCCGGCTATCCGGCGTCGGTCGATCCGATCGACCTTCAGGATCATCAGTCGATCGGCCCTATTGAAGTGTCGGCAATCGAAATGCCGCACGGGCCGATCAAGGCCAGCGGCCTGATCTTCAGCGATGGCGCGCATAAAATCGCCTACGCAACTGATTTTTCAAAGTTTACTGACGAAATGGTCGACTTCTTCCAAGGCGTCGACCTGTTCGTCATCGATGCGCTGCGCCGCTATCCGCATCCGACGCATCCGCATCTGGCGATGACGCTCGAAGGTCTTGCCAAAGTCGGCAATCCGCGCGCGATCATCACGCATATGGACAATACGATGGATTATGACGACCTTGCGGCCGAATTGCCGCCGGGGGTCGAACCCGGATATGACGGGCTGGAGGTACAGCTATGAGTGGCGACACGACGGTTCAGATCCTGTGGTTTGTCGGCGCGTTCACATTGGTTCTGAGTTCGTTGCTGGCACGGCGCTTGCCGATGGCGGCATGGCTCAAGATGGCGCTGGCGTGGGTGGCGATCTTTGGGCTCGTATTCCTCGTCATCCGCACATGGCAGGCGGTGACATAGCGGGGAGCTATCCCTTCTTCTCGCTCTTCTACCTTCTATGATTTAACATAATATATATTATCGGATAATCACATGGCCGAGACGGCAGCCCCATCCCCCATCGACCGCCTGCTCGCCATCATGCGCCAGTTGCGCAATCCCGATGGCGGTTGCGAATGGGATCTCGCGCAGGATTTTTCGACCATCGCGCCTTACACGATCGAGGAGGCCTATGAGGTCGCCGATGCGATCGCCGGCGGCGATCCTGCCGAGATTTGCGACGAGCTTGGCGACCTATTGCTCCAGGTCGTCTTTCACAGCCAGATCGCGGCCGATGGCGGCCTGTTCGGTTTCGATGACGTCGCCAATGCCATCAGCGACAAGATGGAACGCCGCCATCCGCATATTTTCGGCGGCGGCAAGACCGGCGATGTCCGCCAGCAATGGGAGCAGATCAAGGCGGCCGAGCGCGCAGCCGATGGCCCGGCAAGCGCGCTGGCCGGCGTGGCACTGTCGTTGCCCGCCTTGCTTCGCGCGCAAAAGCTGCAAGGCCGCGCCGCGCGTGTGGGCTTCGACTGGCCCGATGCCGATGGGCCGCGCGACAAGATTGCCGAAGAGCTTGCCGAGGTCGCAGCCGCAACGAGCGATGCCGAGCGCCATGAAGAAGTCGGCGACCTTCTGTTGGCGGTGGTCAATTATGCGCGCCACTTGGGCGTCGACGCCGAAGGCGCCTTGCGCGATGCCAATGCCAAATTCGCACGGCGTTTTGCCGCCATGGAAGATCGCGCGGGTGGCAGCCTGTCGGGCCTGCCGCTCGATGCGCAGGAAAGTCACTGGCTGGCGGTTAAGGCGTCGGAGCGTCCGTAGTCGGCCAGAGCCGTTCGAACCGCGCACTGTCGGCGGGATCGAGCCGCACCGTCAGCACATGGCCTTCGGCTTCCGGCTCGTCGGCCAGCACTTCGCCGCGGGCATGAAGCCACGCCGCCGCTTCACCCTGGCTATAGCTCAGATAAATGCGCTGCACCTTATGCAGCGCGGTCAATTGTGACGCCATAAGGGTTCGCGCAGCTTCGACGCCCTCGCCCGTTACGGCCGATAACACGGCGACGTCGGGGCGCCGCGCCGCCATATCCTCGATCGCCGCACGTCGTTCGTCGTCGGCGGTGTCGATCTTGTTCCAGATTTCAATCTGCTGGATCGCCGGCGGCGCATCGCCCTCCCCGTCATCCTGCGGTCCGTTGACGCCGAGCGATTCCAATATCGCGCGCACGTCATCATATTGCGCGTCGCTGTCGGGATGGACGATATCGCGGACATGGACGATCAGGTCGGCCGTGGTGACTTCCTCCAGCGTCGCGCGGAAGGCTGCGACGAGTTCGGTCGGCAGGTCGGAGACGAAGCCCACCGTGTCGGAAAGGATCGCCTTGTCGATGCCGGGCAGCCGGATTTCGCGCATGGTCGGGTCGAGCGTCGCGAAAAGCATATCTTCCGCCATGACGTCACTTCCGGTCAACCGATTGAAGAACGTAGATTTTCCGGCGTTGGTATAGCCGACGAGCGCGACCACGGGCCACGGCGCCCGCTGACGCTTGGCGCGCTGCAACTGGCGCGTTCGCCGGGCATCATCAAGGCTGCGCCGAATGCGCGCCATGCGGTTGCGGATCATCCGCCGGTCGGCCTCGATCTGCGTTTCGCCGGGTCCGCCGAGGAAGCCGAAACCGCCGCGCTGACGCTCGAGGTGGGTCCAACTGCGCACCAGTCGCCCCGCCTGATAATCGAGATGCGCGAGTTCGACCTGTAGTCGTCCCTCGGCGGTCGCAGCGCGCTCGCCAAAGATTTCGAGGATCAGCCCAGTGCGGTCGATCACCTTGGTGCCGAATGCGGTTTCGAGATTGCGCTGCTGGATCGGACTGAGCGCCGCATCGACGACGACCAACTGCACATTCTTTGCCGCGATATCGGGCGTGATCGCGTCGATCTGTCCGACGCCGAGCAAAGTCGCGGCGCGCGTCTGGCGCAGCCGGAGCGTATGCACCGCGACGACGTCGAGTCCGATCGCAAGGGCGAGTCCCCGCGCCTCCTCGGCGCGCGCGTCGAGATCGCGCGCGAGGCGCTGGCTATGCCATTCGGGCACGACGATAAGCGCGGCGGCGCCGCGCGTTACCTCGTCTTCATTGTCGATTACCGGGTCGATCAGGCGTTGTCCGCTTCTGCGTCCGGCTCGCTGTCGGTCAGGTTGATCGGCCCGTTCGGCTGAACGGTCGAAATCGCATGCTTGTAGACCAGTTGCACTTGGCGCTCGCGCTCGAGCAGCATGCAGAACAGGTCGAATGCGACGATATCGCCCTGCAGCATCACGCCGTTGACGAGGAACATCGTCACCGACTCGTCCGACTTGCGCACGGCATTGAGGAACACGTCCTGCAACGCCTTGCCCTTGCTCGCCGGCGCATCGCGCAGATTGTCGCCGAGCAGCGACAGGTCGAAATCGTGCGACGGCATGACCGTCGAGATCGCGTGCTTGTAGACAAGCTGCGACTGCCCGTCACGGCGGAGCAGCAGCGAGAAATTATCGAACCAGGTGATGATGCCCTGCAGCTTGACGCCCTTGACCAGAAACATGGTCACCGGGGTCTTGCTCTTGCGGAGGGCGTTGAGGAAAATATCCTGGAGATTCTGATTTTTATCGGACACATTTGCCTCCTGTTTTTGGCGGTTAAACCGCGGGTATGGCGCCGGTTTTCCGGCTTCTAAGACCTTCTTTGCAAGCGCAATATGCGGCAAAGGACGCGCAAGGTCTAGCGCAAAGCCGCTATCCCTCGCCGTCCGAACTCTCGGTAAGCCCCAAAAGTTTCAATTTGCGGTGCAGTGCCGAGCGCTCCATGCCGATGAAGGCCGCAGTGCGCGATATATTGCCCGAAAAGCGGTTGATCTGGATGCGCAGATATTCGCGCTCGAAATTTTCGCGCGCTTCCTTCAGCGGGATCGCGGTGATCGATTCCGAATTGGGTAGGATATCGGTCCCGCCGCGCACCAGTTCGGACGGCAGCATATCGGCGTCGATCCGCGCCAGGCGGTCGCTCGGCGCCAAGATCATCACGCGTTCGATCACATTGCGCAGTTCGCGGACGTTGCCCGGCCATTCATGCGCCTGGAGCGCGGCCATCGCCTCCGAGCTGATTTCGGGCGGCGCGACGCGGCGGTCGGCGGCGTAACGGCGGATATAATGATCGCAGAGGCTGGCGATATCGTCGCGCCGCTCGCGCAGCGGGGGGATGTGCACGGGCACCACGTTCAGCCGGTAATAGAGATCCTCGCGAAAGCGGCTTTCGGCAATTTCGGTCATCAGATCGCGCGCCGATCCCGAAATGATCCGCACGTCGACGCGGATCATCGTGCGGCCGCCCACCCGGGTGAAGCTCTGATCGGTCAGCACGCGCAGGATCTTGCCCTGCGTGGTCAGCGGCATGTCGGCAACTTCGTCGAGGAACAGCGTGCCGCCATGCGCCTGCTCGAGCAAGCCGACGCGGATCGATCCGTCCTCGGCTTCGGACCCGAACAATTCGGTCTCGACCGTTTCGGGGTCCATTCGCGCCGACGAAATAACGCGGAACGGCGCATTCTGCCTGCCACTCCATCCGTGCAGCACGCGCGCGGCGACCTCCTTGCCGACGCCGGGTGCGCCGGTGATGAGCACACGGCTTCCCGTCCCCGCCACGCGCTTCAGCGTCGCGCGGACATTGTTGATCGCGGCGCTGGTGCCGGTCAGTTCGTCCGACGGCCCCGCCTTTTCGCGGAGCTGCTCATATTCGAACTTCAGCCGCTCATTCTCGGTCGCGCGCGCGACAAGATGGAGCAGCCGCGAGGCTTCGAACGGCTTTTCGATAAAATCGAACGCGCCGCGGCGGATCGCGGCGACCGCGGTGTCGAGCCCGCCATGGCCCGAGATAACGATGATCGGCAGCGTCGGATCGAAAGCCTTGATCGCCTCGACCAGCCCCAGCCCGTCGAGCCGCGACCCTTGCAGCCATACGTCGATCAGCGCGAGCGACGGCCGCCGCTGACGGATCGCCTCGAGCGCCGAATCGCTGTCGGACGCGGTGCGCGCCTCATAACCTTCGTCTTCCATGACGCCGGCGACGAGGTCGCAAATGTCGCGTTCGTCGTCGACGATCAGAATATCAAGCGCCATGATCTTCTCTGTCCTGCCGGTTCCGGATGCGTCCGGGAACCGATTCACTATGCCCCATGCCCTGTTCCCCGCCCTTGCCGGCCAATGGCCTGAGCCGGTCGGGGTGGAGCGTCAGGGTGACGCACGTCCCCTGCCCCGCCGGATTGTCCGAAAACTCCAGTTCGCCATAATGTTGCTCGACGATCTTCTTGACGATTGCGAGCCCAAGGCCCGTCCCGCCCTGGCGCGTCGTCATATAGGGTTCGGCAATGGCGTCGCGCGCCTCGGGCAGCCCGATGCCGTCGTCGGTGATCCGGATCGTCAATTCGTCGCTGACGCTGGCATCGAGCTCGACGTGGATATGACCGATAGGCATATCGTCAGAATTTTTGCGTTTTTCTTCAATCGCCTCGACGGCATTCTTTACAATATTCGTCAGTGCTTGGGACAGTAGGCGCCGGTCGCAGACCAGCGGTTCGATCTCGGCCGGTGTTTTGACTGCGAACATGATATCGGGCTTTGCGACTTCGAACAGGAACACCGTCTGGCGCAGGATATCGCGGACATCCTCGACCCCAAAGGTTGGTTTCGGCATCCGGGCGAAGCTGGAAAATTCGTCGACCATGCGCCGCATGTCGTGCACCTGCCGGATCACCGTGTCGGTGAGCTTGCGGAAGGTCGCGCTATCGCCCTCGACCTTGTCGCCGAATCGCCGCTGGAGGCGCTCGGCCGCGAGCTGGATCGGGGTGAGCGGGTTCTTGATCTCGTGCGCGATGCGCCGCGCCACGTCGGACCAGGCCGCCCGGCGCTGATCGAGCAATTGCTGCGTGATGTCCTCGAAACTCAAAACAAAACCGTCGCCCTGCGCCACCGCTTTCGCCGCGAGCGTCGCGGGCTCGGCATCCTTTCGCGAGAGTTGGACGATCGCCTCACGCTCGTCGCCGACCAGCAGGAGCGCCAGTTCGGGCGCGACATCGTCGAGCGGCTGGCCCGTCAGGGATTCCGATGACTGGCAGATCAAACGCTCCGCCGCGGCATTGGCGAGCAGAATACGGCGGTCGGCGTCGACCGATACCACGGCGGACGACACACCGCTCAGCACCGCTTCGATAAAACTGCGCCGCGCTTCGAGTTGCTCGTTCACGCTCACGAGCGCGCCCGTCTGCCCTTCCAACTGTTCGGTCATGCGATTGAAGGCACGCGTCAGTACCGAAATCTCGTCGTCGCGCTTGGGCGGCGTGACCCTCACCGACAGATCGCCGCCCGCAGCGGTGCGCGTCGCGCCGATCAACGTGCCGAGCGGGCGGACAATGCGGTCGGCCACCACGATCGCCGCGATCACGGCCAGCGCGAGAAGCAGCAGCGAGCCGAGGTAAAGCGCGCCGTTGAATTGCAACTGGAGCAGCTGCGAGCGTTCGAACAGGCCGTTGTAGTCGGCGAGCACCGCGCTCGCGCGATCCGCCTGCTGAAATCCCGGCACATTGATGTCGCGCGAGGCATAGACATAGGCGCGATCGGTGCCGGGAAGCCGCGCTGCGGCTTCGATCCGATTGGCCTGGCGAACGACGACGATGTCTTCGCCCGCGTCGAGGCGGCCGACCATCGCCGAATTCAGCCGATTTTCGGCCGCCCGATCGTCAGGAGCGACCGCTGCCGCGGTGCGAGCGACGCCATCCCGACCGATCTCGATAATCGCCGATTCGTTGAGGCTGCGGACCACGACCTGTTGAAAATAATAATTGCTGAACTTCGGGCTATCGATCGGAAACTGGCTCAATAGTTTGCCGAGATCGGTCGCCATCGCGAAGGTGTTCGCCCCGACCTGGCGCTGGTTTTCCTGATAATAGCCCTCGGCAAGGTTGGCGGCATTTTCGAACATGCCGCGCGATCGGTCGGAGAACCAGAAATCGACGCCGAACTGAAACAGCAGCGAGGCGAAGATCACGACGAGCAATGTCGGCGCCGCGGCAATCAGCGAAAAGAGCGCAACGAGGCGGACATGGAGACGGCCGTTGCCGCCCGCCATCGATCGCACGGCCCGCGCACGCGCGACGCGGCTGCCGATCAGCACGATCAGCGCCATCGCCGGCACCAGATTAACAACCATGATCGCGGCGACCAGCGCCGGCGTCAGCAGCCGCTCGCTCTGCGCATCGCCGGTCACGAAGATATAGGTCGCAATGGCGACGCTGACGATGATGGCGAGCGTGTAATATTCGGGCGCCGCAAAGCGCCAGAAACCCGAACGCACTTCCTGGCCGTCCGAATCCATATCGAGAGCCAGAGGGGGGGATTGCGCCATTGTTGCTACGCTACGACAATCCTGTTGCATAGAAAACACACAAATTGCGCAAGTGTCGCCCAATTGCCCCGATTCCGGGTTTATCCTAGCCGATCAAGGCTGAGCGGGATCGATATCGAGCTGACCGAGGCGCTTGCGTAACGTGTTGCGGTTGATGCCAAGGCGTCGCGCCGCCTCCAATTGGTTGCCGCGAACATCGCGCAAGACGCGCCGAAAAAGCGCCGCCTCGACGATCGTCTCGAGCTGTTCGTGGATATCGCCGTCGCCCATCGCATCCGCCATCCGCTCGCGCGCCCAGTCGTCGACCGCGCGCGCGATCAGCGTAGCGGGCTCGACCGCGCCGCCGCCCTCGCCACTTTCGTGCAGCACCGCCTCGACATCTCGCACGGTCACGACGACGTCGCGCGACAAGACAGCAAGCCGCTGGACGACATTGCCGAGTTCACGAACATTGCCCGGCCAGTCATAGCGTTCGAGCCATTGCATCGCGGCCGGCGCGAACTGGCGATCGGGCAGTCCCGAACGGCGTCCGGCGTCGACAAAGTGGCGGACGAGTGCGGCAATGTCACTGCGCCGATCGCGCAGCGGCGGCAGCGTCACGGGAATGACGTTGAGGCGGTAGAAGAGATCCTCGCGAAACCGGCCATCGGCGACAAGGGCGCGCATGTCGCGGTGCGTCGCGGCGACGACGCGGACGTCGGCGCGCAGCGCCTGACTGCCGCCGACGGTCGAATATTCGTTGCTTTGCAGGACCCGGAGCAGGCGCGTCTGCGCCTCGAGCGGCATATCGCCGATCTCATCGAGGAAAAGCGTGCCGCCCGCCGCCTGTTCGAAGCGCCCGGCATTGCGGCTGTGTGCGCCGGTAAAGGCGCCCTTTTCGTGGCCGAACAGCTCGGCTTCGATCAACTCGCGCGGGATTGCCGCCATGTTGATCGCCACGAACGGCCCGCCGCGGCGCAAGCCAGTCGCGTGGATCGCGCGCGCCACGACCTCCTTGCCCGTCCCCGATTCACCGAGGATCAGCACCGCGAGGTCATTCGAGGCGAGCCGCGCGATCGTGCGATAGACCGCTTGCATCGCCGGGGCGCGGCCAACGAGGCCGTGGCTATCGGCCGCCACCGCGGTGTCCCTTGCCGCAGGTTCCGCCTTTCGCTGCAACGCGGCGCGGACGCTCGCGGTCAGTTCGTCGAGATCGAACGGCTTGGGCAGATAATCATAGCTGCCGATCCCCGTCGCGCGCACCGCGGTGTCGAGCGTATTCTGCGCCGACAGCACAATCACCGGCGTAAGCGCGTCGACCCGTAACGAATCGATGCCATCGCCATCGGGCAAAACAACATCGGTGATGACGAGGTCGGGCCGGTTGCCGGCGAGCCAGGCATTGCGTTCAGCGATGCTGGCGACCGATGCAAAATGGGCACATTCGCCGACCAATGTCTCGCGAATGATCATCGCGATCGCGGGATCGTCCTCGACCAGCAGGATCGTCTTCGCCTTGCTCATGCCGGCCGTCCCTTTTGCGCGACGGGAAGATGAACACGAAAGCGCGTCCATTCACCGTCGCGGATATGCTGGACCGTGCCGCCCATATCGCGCGCCAGCTTGGCGACGAGCGCGAG
Source organism: Sphingopyxis sp. (assembly GCF_035250425.1). GTDB lineage: Bacteria > Pseudomonadota > Alphaproteobacteria > Sphingomonadales > Sphingomonadaceae > Sphingopyxis. The sequence goes on along the minus strand of NZ_DATFFD010000068.1, from coordinate 3,790 downwards.
GCCGAGCCCCCTTCCCTCGCGTTTGGTCGTCACGAACGGATCGAACAGATCGCCGCGAATATCGGCGGGAACGCCCGGGCCATTGTCGCTGACGCTGACCTCGATCGGCAGCGCGATGCGCCCGCGCCCGTCGCCATTGTCGATCGACAGGCCGTGCCGGTAGGCGGTTGTCAGCCGCACGACGCCGTCGTCGCGCCCGCCCAATGCCTCGCACCCATTGGTGAGCAGGTTGAGCAATATCTGCACCATGGCGTCATGGTTTCCGTGAACGAGCGGCAACGAGGGGTCGAAATCCTCGGCAAAGCGCAAGCCCGGAAACTGCCGCGCGCGCGCGGTTTCCATCGCCTGATGGATCGGCTGGTAGAGGTTGATCGGGCCGCAGGCGATCGGTTGCCCGCGCGAGAAATGTTCCATCTGGTCGATCAGCGTCGCGATCCGGTCGACCTCGGCGCAGATCAGCGTCGTGAAGCGCTCGCCCCCCGCGTCGGTCTTGCGCGCCAGCAACTGCGCGGCGCCCTTGATCCCCGCGAGCGGATTCTTGATTTCGTGCGCCAGCATCGACGCCGCCGCGCCCGCCGCACGGCCCGAACGCCCGATCGCACCGCCCATCAACTCGGCGTCGCTCTGCGACGGCACAAGCGCGAGAATACGGTGACCGCTCTGGCCATAGGGCACCATCTGCATATCGACGAAAAAGGACCGGCGGCCACCCGCCGAAATCTCGGTGCGGTGCGCAAACAGCGCCGACGTCGAGGCGTCGCTCATCCGCTGCCGATAGCTGCGATCCATCTCGATGACGTCATAGACAACGCGGCCGACCATCGCCGACCGGCTGACATTGCAAAGCTGCTCGGCGGCGGCATTGACGAACAGCACCACCCCGCCGCCGTCGATCAACAGCGTCGGAACGGGATGCGACTGGATCAGCTCGTCGTGGTCGAAGCTCGGGATGCTCGACGTGAGTGTGGTCACGCCGCCGCCTTGCTCAGGAAGGGTGTGTAATATTGCTCGAGCGCGTCAAGCACGTCGCGGCTGCTGGGGATCTGGTTGACCTTATTGCGGAATTCGGCCGAGCCGTGGAGGCTCTTGACGTACCAACCGAGGTGCTTGCGCGCCATGTTGACACCGGTGATTTCGCCATAATGGTCGATCATCGCGCGATAATGCGATGTAATGACGTCATATTGTTCGTCGATACCCGGATCGGGCCGCGCGTTTTCGCCGCGCAGCGCTGCCATCACCTGTCCGAGCAGCCAAGGGCGGCCATAAGCGCCGCGGCCGATCATAACGCCATCGGCGCCGCTTTGCGCCAGCGCGGTGCGCGCATCGTCCGGCGAACAAATGTCGCCATTGACGATCACGGGGATCGATACGGCGTCCTTGACGGAGCGCACGAAGCCCCAGTCGGCCTCGCCGCGATACATCTGGTTGCGGGTGCGGCCATGGACGGTGACGAGCTTCGCACCCAGATCTTCGGCGATATGCGCGAGTTCGGGCGCGTTGAGGCTGTCGTGACACCAGCCCATGCGCATCTTGACGGTCACGGGGACGCTCACCGCCTTGACGCAGGAATCGATAAGCGCCGCGGCCAGCTTCAGATCGCGCATCAGCGCCGAACCCGCGTCGCCGTTGGTGACCTTGCGCACCGGGCAGCCCATGTTGATGTCGATGATCGACGCCCCGCGGTCTTCGTTGAGCTTGGCCGCTTCGCCCATTTCATAAGGGGTGCAGCCGACAAGCTGCATCGACACCGGCTCTTCGACCGGATCCCACGCCGCCTTCTGGATCGACTGGCGCGTTTCGCGGATCGCCGCCTGGCTCGCGATCATTTCGGTGACGTTGAGCCCCGAACCATAATAGCGTACGAGCTTGCGGAACGGCAGGTCGGTGACGCCCGTCATCGGCGCGAGGATCACGGGATCGTTGATGGTGATGTTGCCGATCTGGATGGGCCGCAGCGGCGCCATGGCGGGGAGCTTTCGTTTGATTGCCTAAAATTTGAGCAGCCCGTACACGCTAAGCCGCTTTCCCGCAAGGCGCGGCTGCGCTAACCGGCGCGGGCGATGACCGAGTCCGCCCCTTCCATTCTGCCGCGCGTCGCGGTCATATTGCTCGCGGGCGGCCAGGGCACGCGCGCGGAGCTGGGGGTGCCGAAACAGATCGCGATGCTCGGCGGCAAACCGGTGCTGCGTTGGAGCCTCGATGCCTTTGCCGCGCATCCCGCCATCGCTGGCGGCGTGCTGGTGGCAAATAGTGACGCCATGGCCGCGCTCGGCGACCTTCCGAATGGCTGGATTTCCTCCGATCCCGGCGCCGAGCGACAGCAATCGGTCGCGAACGCGCTTGCGGCGCTCGCCAATTGGGAAGACGGCGCGTTCGTCCTCGTTCATGACGCCGCACGCCCCGGCGTGACCGCCGAGGTGATCGATCACCTGCTCGCCGCGCTGCACGACGCCGAGGCGGCGATCCCGACATTGCCGGTTCCCGATACCCTCGTCGAGCAAGCCGCACATCTGGCCGGCGAAGTCGTCGACCGCAGCGCGCTTGCACGCGTCCAGACGCCGCAAGCATTCCATCTTGGCACATTGCGCCGCGCGCATGCCGAAGCCGTCGAGGCGGCCGCCACCGACGATGCGCAGCTCGTCCGGCGGCTTGGCCTGCCGGTCGTCGCGGTGCCCGGCGACGCACGCCTCCATAAACTGACATATGCCGAGGATATGGCGATCCTCGCTGGGCTCTTGGGGATTGGCACGATGACGCGAACCGCGGTCGGCATGGGATATGATGTTCATCGCCTCGTGGCCGACAAGCCATTGTGGATCGGCGGCATAGAAATCGCGCATAGTCATGGACTTGAAGGCCATAGCGATGCCGACGTCGGACTTCATGCGCTGACCGACGCGATCCTCGGCGCGCTTGCCGACGGCGATATCGGCGACCATTTCCCGCCGAGCGATCCGCAGTGGCGCGGCGCGGCCTCGCACCGCTTCCTGAACTTTGCCGCCGAGCGGGTGACGGCGCGGGGCGGACGCATCGACCATGTCGACCTGACGATCATCGCCGAAGCGCCGAAGATCGGCCCGCACCGCGCCGCGATGCGCGCGCGGATTGCCGAAATCCTTGCGATTCCGCTCGAACGGGTTAGTGTGAAGGCAACAACGACCGAGCGGCTCGGTTTCACCGGCCGCCGCGAAGGGATCGCTGCTCAGGCAGTCGCGTCCCTGCAACTTCCGGAGAATTGAAACGTGCTGACCGACGCTGAATCGCGCCTCACCGCGCGCGACGAGCTTGCCACAAGCGTGCTTGCGGGCAATCGCGCCGCGGGACGGAAGGTCGCCGTGGCCGAAAGCTGCACCGGCGGCATGGTAAGCGCCGCGCTGACCGACATTGCCGGCAGTTCGGATGTCTTTTCGGCGGGCTTCATTACCTATTCGGGACACGCCAAGCAGACCCAGCTCGACGTCAGCAGCGAAATCCTCGAAACTTTTGGCGAAGTCTCGCTCGCGACCGCGTGGGCGATGGCTGCGGGTGCGCTCGCCAACAGCGACGCCGATGTCGCGGTGGCCATCACGGGGATCGCCGGGCCGGGCGGCGGGTCGGAAAAGAAGCCGGTGGGCCAGGTCGTGTTCGCACGCGCGCTGCGCGGGCAGGATCCCGACGATTATTTCACCCAGCGGGTGCAGTTCGAATCGACCGACCGCGCGGCGATCCGCCATGCGGCCACGCTGTTTGCGCTCGACCTGCTTCAGCCCGAAAGGGACGAGCTGCGGCCGTCGGAGGACATCGCGCT
>NZ_DATFFD010000067.1:0-16967 GCF_035250425.1 Sphingopyxis sp. | reverse complement strand
TCGGCCTCGACGGTGATGCACTGGCCGGTACGGACCTCGTTCGAGACGCCGTCGATCAGCCGCCCCGTTTCGATATAAAGTGTTTCAGCCGATGCGGGCGCCGCGGCGAGCGCCGCCGCCAGCGCTGCGATCAGCCGGCCGCGCCGAACGCGTCGCACTGGCGCGGATCCCCCGATTGCAGGCCGCGGCGAAGCCAGCTCATGCGTTGCTCGCTGGTGCCGTGGGTGAAGCTTTCGGGAACCGGCCGCTGCCCCGCCGAGCGCATCAGCGTGTCGTCGCCGATGGCGTTCGCGGCGCGCATCGCTTCCTCCATGTCGCCCGGCTCCATCACCGGCTGGCCATCATTCGTCTTCGCGCGCGCGGCCCAGACGCCGGCGTAGCAATCGGCCTGCAACTCCATGCGGACCTGCAGCGCGTTGCCATCGGCTTGCGATCCGCGTGCCTGCGCGCGGCGGACCTGATCCGAAATGCCACTGATCGTCTGGATATGATGGCCGACCTCGTGCGCGATCACATAGGCCTGCGCCGCATCGCCCGCCGCGCCGAACTTTTGTTCGAGTTCGCGGAAAAAGGTCGTGTCGAGATAGACGCCCTTGTCGGCGGGGCAATAGAAGGGCCCCATCGCCGATTGCGCGGCCCCGCAACCCGACCGATTGACCTCGGTGAAGAAGTTGAGCGTCGGTTTTGGATAACCGTTGATCAGGCCACCCCAAACGGTGTGCGTCGATCCGAAGACGTTGCAGGCGAAGCGTTCGCTTTCCGTGTCGCAGGCGACATTGGCGCCGCTGCGGCTGTCCGTGGCCGGATCGACCGTGCCGCTGCCGCTGCTGAGCATGTTGGCGCCGGGGCCGAGCAGGAAAAAGGCGGCGGCACCGATCAGCAGGATCGTGCCGCAGCCCATCTTGCGCCCGAGCAGCATCGGGAGAAATCCGATAAGGAGCCCGCCGAGGCCGCCGCCTCCACCGCCGCCGAATCCACCGCCGCTGCCGCGACCCAGGTCGCGAATGTCGTCACCGGGATCATAGTCATCGAGGCGCATGGGGCTTCTCCGGTAAAATGCTCGTTCGGCCGCGATAGTTACAGCAGCGCCGGGTAATTGGAAGGGGCTTCGCATAGTATCGAGCCATTGCAATAGGCTGTGTTGCGGTGCACAAATCCCGCACCCGCCAATCGAGGATCCCCGAGTCCATGCCACGCCGTGCCGCCCGCGCCGCGCTTCCGCTTCCCGACCTCGTCGTGCTCGTCCTGCAGGGCGGCGGCGCGCTGGGCGCTTTTCAGGCGGGCGTTTACGAGGCGCTGATCGAGCTTGGTATCGAACTCGACTGGGTGGCGGGGATATCTATCGGCGCTGTCAACGCCGCGATCATCGCCGGGAACGAACGCGACCAGGCCGTCGGAAAGATGCGCGAGTTCTGGGAAGGCGTGTCGTCTGCGCTGCCCTCGCTGCCGACGGTCGACAACGACTGGGCGCGCGAATGGACGCATATGGCGGCGGCGGGGCAGGTGATGGCCTTTGGCGTTCCGGGCTTTTTCATCCCGCGTTTCCCGCCGCCCGCCTTTGCCGAGCGGCAGACGCCTGAGGCGGTCAGTTTCTACGACACCGCGCCGCTGGTCGCGACGCTCGACCGGCTGGTCGACTGGGAGCGGGTGAACAACGGCAAGGTCCGCCTGTCGGTCGGCGCGGTCGCGGTCGAGACGGGCAATTTCCGCTATTTCGATACGAAGCGCGAGCCGCTCGATGCGCGGCATATCCTCGCGTCGGGCGCGCTGCCGCCGGGGCTTCCGCCGGTCGAGATCGACGGGACATGGTATTGGGACGGCGGGCTCGTGTCGAACACGCCGCTCGAACATGTCGTCGAAGCGGCGAACGAGGATATGCTGGTGTTTCAGGTCGACCTGTTCCCCGCGCGCGGGGACCGTCCACACGACATGGAAGAAGCCTGGTCGCGCGAGAAGGATATTCGCTTTTCCAGCCGCACGCGCCGCATTTCGGACGGGCTGGTGCGGCGGCGCAAGGAGCACCGGCTGATCGACCGGATGCTTCAGAAGCTGCCGCCCGAGTTCGCCGACCTGTCCGAGGTCAAGGCGGTCCGCAAGATGGTCGATTGCAAGGCGCTCAACGTCGTCCAATTGATCCACGAACCGCCCAAATGGCAGACGGGCGCGCGTGATTTCGAATTTTCGCGATCGACGATGGAGGTCAATTGGGCGCTCGGCCGCGATGCGGTCGAAGCCGCGATGAAGGACGGCCATCTGCTCGCCGACAGCATCGCCGAAGGGCGATCGGACAGTTTCGCCGTCCAGGCGGACGCGCTGCGGCCCAAGGCCGGCAAAGACATCAGCTGAAATCTCGACCGAAAGGATTAAGCATGCGCCTTAAAGGAAAGACCGCCCTCGTCACGGGATCGACGTCGGGCATCGGGCTCGGCATCGCCAAGGCGTTCGCTGCCGAGGGCGCCGCGACCATCATCAACGGATTCGGCGACGCCGATGCGATCGAGGCCGAGCGCGCCGCGCTGGAGGGACTGAGCGGCAGCAAGGCGGCCTATGACGGTGCCGACCTGACGAAGCCCGAGCAGATCGAAGCGATGTTCCAGCGAGCCGACAAGGATTTCGGAGGGGTCGATATTCTTGTGAACAATGCGGGAATGCAGTTCGTGTCGCCGGTCGAGGATTTTCCAGTCGAGAAGTGGGACATGATCCTCGCGCTCAACCTGACCGCCGCCTTTCACACGATCCGCCACGCGGTGCCCGGGATGCGCCACAAGAAATGGGGCCGCATCATTGCGACGGCGTCGGCGCATTCGCTCGTCGCCTCGCCGTTCAAATCGGCCTATGTCGCGGCAAAGCACGGCATCGCGGGGCTGACCAAGACGGTGGCGCTGGAAGTCGCCGACGCGGGCATCACCGTGAATTGCATCAGCCCGGGCTATGTCTGGACCCCGCTGGTCGAGAACCAGATCCCCGATACGATGAAGGCGCGCGGCCTGACGCGTGAACAGGTCATCAACGACGTGCTGCTTGCCGGACAGCCGACCAAGCAGTTCGTGACCGTCGAACAGGTCGCGGCGCTTGCATCCTTCCTGACCCGCGACGAGGCGGCGAATATCACCGGCGCGAACCTCAGCGTCGATGGCGGCTGGACCGCCGGGTGAGGCGCTGCGGCCTTGAGCAATCTCCTTTGCCCTCCTAAGGTTAACGCAACCGGAGCGGGGAGTGACGGAGAATGACGGGTCGTACCAGATTGATTTTAGCCCTGACGCTGGGCTTGACGGTTAGCGCCTGTCGGACGGTGCCGCCGATACCGCCGTCAGCCGCCGATGCGCCGGCAGAGACCGGCACATGGCGCGCGACGGCGACAACCCAGGATCAGGAGCGGATTCGCGGCTGGTACAAGAGCTGGGAAACTGCGCTGGCGGATGCGCGGGCAAGGGGTAATGGCGCCGACGTCGACCGTGAGGGCATATTGTTGCAGCCGATGGCGGCGCTGCCCAATCCGCATCTGCCCGCGGGTGACTATCGCTGCCGGACGGTCAAGATCGGCGCGCAGGGGCGCAGCGGCCTTGGCTATGTCGGCTATGGCTGGTTCCGTTGCCGCGTGGCGCCCGAACAGGGATTGTCGAGCCTGACCAAGATTTCGGGATCGCAGCGGCCGGTCGGGCTGATTTTCCCCGACAATCTGAAGCGGCAGATTTTTCTCGGCACGCTGGAACTCGGCGACGAGAAAATGGCGGTCGATTATGGCAGCGACCGGATGCGCGACATGGCGGGGCTGGTCGAGCGGATCGGCGACAATCGCTGGCGGCTCGTGCTGCCCGCACCGGCCTATGAATCCTTGCTCGACGTGATCGAACTGGTCCCGGCGAGCTGACAAGAACAACAGGGGAATTAGCATGCGAATTTTGTGGACGGGCGTTGCTGCGCTCGCTTTGGCTATGCCTGCAACGGCCCAAACGCTCGGCGGCGAGGTCGAGAAACAGATGCCGTCGCTGATGGCGATCTACAAGGATCTCCACGCCAATCCCGAGCTGAGCTTCATGGAAGTGCGTTCGGCGGGCATCCTCGCGGCCGAGGCACGCAAGCTCGGGTTCAAAGTCACCGAGAAGGTTGGCGGCACGGGCATCGTCGCGGTGATGGAAAATGGGCCGGGGCCGGTGGTGCTGGTCCGCGCCGACATGGACGGCTTGCCGGTGATCGAGCAGACGGGCCTGCCCGGCGCTTCGAAAATACGCGTCACCACGAAGGAAGGCGTCGAAACCGGGGTGATGCACGCGTGCGGCCACGACACGCACATGACTGCATGGATCGGCGTCGCGCGGCTGATGGCGGCGAACAAGGCGAAATGGTCGGGTACGCTGGTGATGATCGGCCAGCCCGCCGAAGAACGCGGCGCCGGCGCGCGGATGATGCTCGCCGACGGGCTCTATACCCGCTTTCCCAAGCCGCAATATGCACTCGCGTTCCACGACGCGGCGCAGTTTCCGGCGGGCAAGATCGGCTATACGCCGGGCTATGCGCTCGCCAATGTCGACAGCGTCGATATCACGGTGAAGGGCGTCGGCGGCCACGGCGCCTATCCGCAGACGACCAAGGATCCGATCGTGCTCGCCAGCCGCATCGTTGGCGCGTTGCAGACGCTCGTGTCGCGCGAGATCAGCCCGCTCGACAGCGCGGTGGTGACCGTCGGCAGCTTCCATGCCGGGGCGAAGCACAATATCATTTCGGACGAAGCGAAGCTGCAACTGACCGTTCGCAGCTATAGCGACGAGGTGCGCGATCATCTTCTCGACGGGATCGCGCGCATCGCGAAGGGCGAAGCGATCGCCGCGGGGATGCCCGACGACAAGATGCCGGTCGTGAGCGTCGACAAGAATGAATATACGCCGTCGACCTTCAACACCCCCGAATTCACCGAGGAGATGGCGACGTATCTGAAAACGAGCTTCGGAAACGATCGCGTCGTGCAGATGCCGCCGGTGATGGGCGGCGAGGATTTCAGCCGCTTCGGGCGTGAGGACAAGAGCATCAAGAGCCTGATCGTCTGGGTCGGCGGGGTGCCGCAGGCCGAATATGACGCGGCGAAGAAGGAAGGGCGGACCTTGCCGAGCCTCCATTCGCCGTTCTGGGCGCCCGACGCGCCCGCGGTCATATCGACCGCGACCGAGGCACTGACCGCGATGACGATGAAGCTGATGGCGAAGAAGTAGCGATAGGCGCCGAACCCGTCGGGGGTCGCCCACACCGCATCAGCTGACCGCGCTGCCGTTTCCCAAATAAATTGGGATGGACCTGTTCGTGAGGCTGTGGTGAGCAAAAGACATGTCTGCCAATGAACCTGCTCTCGGCGTATCCGCACGCCTCACCGACCGGGAAATGGAAATTCTGCGCCTGTTGGTCGCGGGGCATACCGTAAAGACCATCGCGGCGCGCCTGGGCCGCTCGGAAACGTCGATCAACGAGCGTTTGCGCACCGCCCGCCGCAAGACAGGGGTCGGCAGCAGCCGTGAGCTGGCGCGCCTTCTCGACCTCCAGAAAACTTGTGACGAAAATATCGATCTTTCGAGACAGCGCTCCGCCGTGAAAGACCTGGCGCACACCGCAACCGTCGGGGTTCGCGGTTCGAAAGGAATGATCGTCATGCTTATCGCAATATCCATGGCCGCCGCTGGACTGATGTTCGCAGCCGCCCCTTCGGCCGATCAGGCCGGAACGCCGAACGCCGTTTACAACGCGGCATCCAAGCCGTTGCCGCTGGTGGGAAGCTGGTCGCTGGACGCATCGCAGATGCCGGAAAACGAACGCCCTCAACGGGTGACGATGACGTTCCAGCCATCGCACGGAAAATGGACGACGCGTGTCGAAATCGTCGCGCTGGATGGCTCCAGCAGGCATTCGGAATCGACCGCCGCGCTCGATGGCGTCCCTGTGCCGATCACCGGCAACATGGATTTCATCGACAGCGTTGCCCTGCGTCAGCCGGCGCCGGACACATTGGTCATGACATTGGGGAAGGCCGGCAACCGTGTATCGACGCGTGTCTATACCGTCGCCAAGGATCTGAAATCCATGACCGAAACGATCGTCTGGTCCGCCGACAGTCGTCAAAAACTGGAAACGACGCGTTTCAATCGAATCGATTGATCCCGGGCTTCGCACGCGCGCCGACAATGGCCCTCCCAACTTCGGCACCCCGGGCTTGCCCCCGGGGGGCCGCCTTGTCCTTTTCGCGATGCGGAAACGAGCTGCGCCGCGGCAATCCATATCTTCGCCGTCAATCCCCTTTGAACGCGGCGAAGCTGCCGCCACGACCCGTGCCTTCGGTAAAGCGTTTCGCGCCTGCCGCCGCGCCTTCGCGCAAGGGGGCGACCCCGGCATGTGCTTCATGCGCAAGCGCGCCTTCGATGTCGAAGTCCCATTGGCGATACGCGCTCAGCCGGTCGCTGTTCATGCAGATTTGCGGGAAGGCGGCGATCTGTTTCGCCAGCTCGATTGCGGCGCCGAGCGCTTCGCCATCGGGCACGACGCGGTCGGCAAGCCCGATGCGCTGGGCCTCGTCGGCGGCAACCGGGCGCCCGGTCAGGATCATGTCGAGCGCGCGGCCCTGACCGACGATGCGCGGCAGGCGCACGGTGCCGCCGTCGATCAGCGGCACGCCCCAGCGGCGACAATAGACGCCGAACACCGCGCTCGCCGCCGCGACACGCAGGTCGCACCAGAGCGCGAGCTCGAGCCCGCCGGCGACGGCGTGGCCCTCGACCGCGGCGATCACCGGCTTTTCGAGCAGCATGCGCGTCGGCCCCATCGGGCCGGGGCCGTCGGGGTCATAGCGCGACGTCCCAACGGCATTGAGGTCGAAGCCCGCGCAGAAATGCCCGTTGCTGCCGGTCAGGATCGCGACCCGTGCATTTTCGTCGGCGGCAAAGGCCCCAAAGGCATTCCGCAATGCGACGGCGGTGTCGGGATCGACCGCGTTGCGGCGTGCCGGGCGGTCGATGGTGACGATCGTGACGGGGCCATCCTTATCGACAAGCACGCTCATTCCAACCCTCCTCCTTTTTCCATCGCAGCGTGCCGGGACGTCGGGGGACTTGCAAGCGGCGGGACGGCACCCTAAATAAAAGAAATGCGGGCCGGGCCCCTCTGGCGTTGGCGGGATATTTCCCGCCACGTGATGTCGGACCGCATCGGGTGACCCGATGCTCTTGGCCCTATCTCCCCCCTGATCCCGGGTTTTGGCATCGGCGTCACCTGCTTGATTTCTCGATCAGGAGGCCCTTTTCAATGACTCTCAATCCCAATTTCTACCGTCTGACCGTGCTGCATCGCCAACTCGACGATGCCGAGCGCCGCGAGGTGCGCCGCCGCGCAGCCGATCCGTTTCGCTTGCTGCGGCTGAAGACGCTGAAGCTAGCGGTGAAGGAACGGCTCGCGGCGATGACGCTAGGTTCCTTGGGGCGACCCGCGCTGCGCCCGGCGTTCGCGCGCTGATCCAGCATAATCGATGACCGAGGGCGCTGCCGAAAGGCGGCGCGCTCGGCATATCCAGGGAAAATCAGCATGGAATTTCTGTTTGCCGACTGGCTGGGCACCCCGGCCTGGTTCTGGCTGTCCTTCATCGCGCTCGTCATCGCGCTGACGGCTTTCGACCTTGGCGTCCTCAACAAGGAAAATAGAGAGATGGGGATCGGGGAGAGCCTGAAACTCTCCCTACTCTACATCGGTATCGCGACCGCGTTCGGCGCGTGGGTGTGGGCGGCGAAGGGCGGCGAGGCCGGCCTTCAATATTACACCGGCTTCTTCATCGAGAAGGCGCTGTCGATCGACAATATCTTCGTCATTTCGCTGATCTTCACGACCTTCGCTATCCCGGCGCGCTACCAGTATCGCGCGCTCCTCTGGGGTATTGTCGCGGTGATCGTGCTGCGCGGCATCATGATCGCGGGCGGCGCGGCGCTGGTTACCGAATATGGCTGGCTGCTCTACATCTTCGCCGCCTTCCTCGTGTTCACCGGCGTGAAGATGCTGTTCGCGAGCGAAAAGCCGATGGACGTCGCGGGCAACCCGGTGGTCCGGTGGCTGTCGCGGCACATTCCGATCACCAACGAGCCGCACGGCGAGAAATTCTTCGTCCGCGTGCCTGATACGAAGACCGGCAAGCTGGTACTCGCCGCGACGCCGCTGTTCCTCGCGCTCGTCGTGATCAACCTCGCCGACCTCGTGTTCGCGGTCGACAGCGTGCCGGCGATCTTCGCGATTACCACCGACACCTTCATCGTCTACACGTCGAACATCATGGCGATCCTTGGCCTGCGCGCGCTCTATTTCGCGCTGTCGGCGATGGTGCACCGTTTCCACTATCTCAAATATGCGCTCGCGCTGGTGCTCATCTTCATCGGGTCGAAGATCTTTGTCGCCGATTTCGTGCTGGGCGGCGCGAAGTTCCCGCCGCTGGTCAGCCTGGGCGTAACGGTCGCGCTGATCGCGGGCGGCGTCATCTGGTCGCTGGTCAGGACGCGCGAGGAGGAAGCGGCATTGCCGCAATAAAAATGTCCGCCGGAAGCACAAGGGCTTCCGACGGACAGGCTTTCCTCCCCAGGAAAGCTCGGTAGGCACGGAGGTCGGGTCCGCGCCAAGAAGGGTGACGCGAGGGGTTGCAACGGGCCCCTCGCGCCGAACTCGTATCAGGCGGCGAACTGGTTCCCCCCGCGGCCTTTAGGCCGCAAACTGGTTCATCGTATTGTCTTTGCCCGCCGCCTTGAGCGCGGCTTCGCCGGCGAAATATTCCTTATGGTCGTCGCCGATGTCGCTGCCCGACATATTCTGGTGCTTCACGCAGGCGATGCCCTGGCGGATCTCGGCGCGCTGGACGCCCTTGACGTAACCGAGCATCGCTTCGTCGCCGAAATATTCCCTGGCGAGATTGTCGGTCGACAGCGCCGCGGTGTGATAGGTCGGCAGCGTGATGAGGTGGTGGAAGATCCCCGCCCGCTTCGCCGAATCGCGCTGGAAGGTGCGGATACGGTTGTCGGCTTCGTCGCCGAGCGCGGTCCCGTCATAATCGACGCTCATCAGCTTGGCACGGTCATAGGCGCTGACGTCCTTGCCGTCCTTTTCCCACGCATCGAACACCTGCTGGCGGAAGTTCAGCGTCCAGTTGAAGCTCGGCGAATTATTGTACGCGAGCTTCGCATTGGGGACGACTTCGCGGATGCGGTCGACCATGGAGGCGATCTGCTCGATGTGCGGCTTCTCGGTCTCGATCCACAGCAGGTCGGCGCCGTTCTGCAAGGATGCGATGCAGTCCATGACGCAGCGGTCTTCGCCGGTTCCCGAACGGAACTGATAGAGGTTCGAGGGCAGACGCTTCGGGCGCACCAGCTTGCCGTCGCGGTTGATCAGGACATCGCCCGGGTTGCCCGCGCCTTCGACCTCTTCGCAATCGAGGAAGCTGTTATACTGGTCGCCGAGGTCGCCGGCTTCTTTCGAGAAGGCGATCTGCTTGGTCAGGCCCGCGCCGAGGCTGTCGGTGCGGGTGACGATGATGCCGTCCTCGACGCCGAGTTCCATGAAGGCGTAGCGGCAGGCGCGGATCTTCGCGATGAAATCCTCGTGCGGCACGGTGACCTTGCCGTCCTGATGGCCGCACTGCTTTTCGTCCGAGACCTGATTTTCGATCTGGAGCGCGCAGGCGCCGGCTTCGATCATCTTCTTGGCGAGCAGATAGGTCGCCTCGGCATTGCCGAAGCCCGCGTCGATGTCGGCGATGATCGGCACGACGTGCGTTTCGTGATTGTCGATCGCCGACTGGATCTGCTTGGCCTTGAGCTCGTCGCCTTCGGCGCGCGCGGCGTCGAGGTCGCGGAACAGGCCGCCGAGTTCGCGCGCGTCGGCCTGACGAAGGAACGTATAGATTTCCTCGATCAGCGCCGGAACGCTGGTCTTTTCGTGCATCGACTGGTCGGGCAGCGGACCGAATTCGCTGCGCAGCGCCGCGATCATCCAGCCCGAAAGATAGATGTAGCGGCCCTTGACGGTGCCGAAATGCTTCTTGATCGAGATCATCTTCTGCTGCGCGATGAAGCCGTGCCAGCAGCCCAGGGACTGGGTGTAGTTCGCGGGGTCGGCGTCATAGGCGGCCATGTCGGCGCGCATGATGCGCGCGGTATAGCGGGCGACGTCGAGGCCGGTGCGGAACTTGTTCTGGGCGCGCATGCGGGCGATGCTTTCGCCGCTGATGCCGTCCCAGGTGCCGTCGTAATCGCGGATGAGGCGGCCTGCCTGCGCCATGTCTTCCTGATAACCCATCGTCATATCCTTGTGCGGAGGTGATGGGTGGAAGGTGGCGAACTTGCCGCCGAAAGTGAAAAGCTTTGTCAATAATATTTGTGAAATATGGCCGACAGGTGTAAATCAGCGTGTAAATTAGTAAAGAAAGTTACAATCGATGGCGGAGCGACGGGTGTTTGCGGGGCCGGCGGTGCGCAAGGTGCGGCGCGAGGCGGCGATGACGCAGGCGGCGATGGCCGAGGCGCTCGATATTTCGCCGAGTTACCTCAATCTCATCGAGCATGGCCAGCGGCCGCTGAGCGCGACGGTGATCGTAAAGCTCGCGGAACGCTTTGGTTTCGATGCCGCCACGCTCGGCGGCGAGGAAGTGCCGGGCGGCGCGGCGGGGCTGCGGCGGCGGCTCGCGGATCCGCGCTTCGCCGACCTCGGCATTGGCGCGCAGGATGTCGAGGAATGGTTGCAGACCGCGCCGGCGACGGCGGCCGCCTTTGCGCGCCTGTTCGACGCGGCGCCCGAAGGCGGGCGGTCCGAAGATGACGGCGACGCGCCCGAAGTTGCCGCGGTGCGCCGCGCGATCGAGAAATGGCGCAACCATTTCGCGGACCTCGATAGCCGCGCCGAGGAACTCGCCGACGAGCTTCGGCTCGCGGGCGGCGACCTTTATGGCACGATTTCCGAGCGGCTGCGGACGCGGCATCAGCTGGGCATCCGCATATTGCCGTCGGACGTGATGCCCGATCGGCTGCGCTGGCTCGACTGGCATGCGCGGCAGCTGATGCTGAACGAGCTATTGCGCCCTGCGTCGCGGACCTTCCAGGCGGCGGCGACGCTCGCGCAGATCGAGGCGAAGGCCGAGATCGATGCGCTGGTCGCGGGTGCGGAGTTTGCCGAGAGTGCGGCGGCGCGGCTGTTCGAGCGACATCTGATCCAATATTTCGCGGCCGCGCTGATGATGCCGTACAGCCGTTTCCTGCGCGCCTGCGACGCGACGGGCTATGACTTGCTGTTGCTCCAGCGGCGCTTCGGCGCGGGCTTTGAGCAGGTCGCGCACCGGCTTACGACGCTCCAGCGCGTCGGCGCGCGCGGGCTGCCCTTTTTCATGCTGCGCATCGACCGCGCGGGGCAGGGGAGCAAGCGTTATGCCGGGGCGAGCCAGTCGCCGCTGGTCGACGGCGATGCGCGCTGTCCTTTGTGGGGCGTACACGAAGCCTTCGCGCGTCCGGGTGAGGTGGTCGCCGACCTCGTCGAGCTCGAGGATGGCTCGCGCTGGTTCACCCAGTCGCGTTCGGTCGCTGCGCCCGGGGCGACGGGAAGCGGCACGCCGGCGCGCTTCGCCGTGTGCGTCGGGGTCGACGCCAAGGTGGCGGCGCCGCTGATCGCCGCGCGTGGGCTTGACCTGATGCGCAGCCCGGCGACGCCGATCGGGCTCGGCTGCCGGCGCTGCACGCGCACCGGGTGCGTCCAGCGCTCGATGCCGCCGCTCGGCCGTCCCTTGCGGTTCCGCGAAGGCGAGCGCGGGGTGAGTGCGTTCGATTTTGCCGGGGACTAGAATGTGGGCTAAATCTGACCGATCCTGCCTTGTGTCGACTTAACTTGCGCCGGTCTAAACGGCCACGATACCCGCGACGGCTGCGATCAGGCTAGCGAGCAACGCCGCGACGAGGAGTCGCTGGAGCAGTTGTTTCGGTCGCGGTTCGCGACGGATGATGACCGCCAGCAACGGGATGGCGATCGTCAGCGTCCAGAAGATCGCGATCAGCGGGGCGGCGTTGCCGAGCAGCAGGCGCGCGAGGAAGGTGAGCACCAGCGCGAGCGGGACGCCCCAGAGGACGCCGTCCCAACCTGCGCGCAATCGCGGTTCGTGCAGCCCGCGCCTTTGCCGTTTGCCGAGCCAGATCGATGTGCCGGTGGCAACGACGACAGTGAGTGCAAGCCCGAACACGATATAGGCCAGCTTGACCGGCAGTCCCCCATAATTGCCGAAGTGGAGATTATAGGTCGAGGCGGCAAGCTGTTGCCCCATATGGCCGTCGGACAGCCCGACCTTGCCATGATAGGTGCCGTCGGCGCCGAATTCATAGGTTTCGCCATAGATCAGGCGGCGCGGATGTTCGGCGATCAGCTGGATATGCTGGCCGCGCGTGCCAGGATCGTGGAGGATTAGGTAGGTCGGGCGCACGTCGGGATGGTTCCGCGCGATCCATGCGAGCGACGCGGCGACATCGGCGAGCGGGGCGGGGCGAGCATCGGCTGCGCCTTCGTCGCCAAAGATCGGGGCGTAGGCGGCCTCGACGTCATTCTTGTAGAAGGCGGCGGCAAGGCCGTAGGCGCCAACGACGCCAAGACCGATCATCGCGCCGGTGAGCGCTATGGCGAGCGAGAAAGGCAGGGTCCAGACGCTGAGCCGGTTGTGCCAGTCGGCGAGGCCGACGCCATGATTGTCGCGGGTGCGCAGGCGAAAGGCGTCGCGGAAGATGCGCGGATGCGCGACCACGCCCGACAGCGCGAGCGCGAGGATCATCACCCCGAAGATGCCGACGATCAACATGCCGACGAGCCCCGGAATATTGAGCGCGTAATGCGCGCCGAGCAGGAATTCGGACCAGGCGTTTTCCTCTGGTCCCGCGATGCGGCCGTCGGCATCGACGTGGAACGCCTGATGATCGGTGGTGATCGTGGTGCGCGGCAAGCCTTCGACCGGCATATGGACATAAAGGTGCGTCGTGGCGGGCTTGCCCCTTTCGGTCGCGAGCACCGCGGCGACGCCGCGCTGGACGGCGCCAGGCGTAATCGCCGCCATCTCGGGCGCGCCCGGCTGTTCGATCCGCTGCCACTCCTGATAGAAGACGACGACGGTGCCGGTCAGGCAGATGAGATAGAGCAGCGCCGAGGCGAGCAGGCCGATCGCGGCATGCGCTGACAGCGCGCGCTGGACGGCATCCTTTGAAACCGCGAGCCTCATACTGCGCCTCCCATAAAAATCAGGCCCAGTCCGGCAGCCGCCGGTATCGCGAGCCAGGCCCATTGCGCGCTTCGGCGTGGCAGCATGAGAAGCCAGAAAGCGAGGATGCCCCACAGGAGGGGCAATAGCAGCAACGCCATCGCGTTGCCGTCGGCATCGCTCCATCCCGCCATGCCGGTGATGGCGCGCGCGCCAAGCGTGGCGAGCAGGGCTGCCGCAAAGGCGAGCGGAACGGTGATCAGGAAGGTCAGCAAGCGGCGGCCGATGTGGCGGAGTTCGCCCTGTTCGGGCAACATATGCGCCTTGCGCTCCGACGCGCGCGCCTTGCCGCGCGGCGACGCCCATCCAGCATGGGCGAGGAGCAGCGCGGCACTCGCCATGCCGAAGAGCGACGCGACCGCGAGCCCCCAGGCGCCGTTGCCCGCAAGCGCGAGCGCCGAACCCAGCAGCAGGAGCGCCCATGCGATGCCATTCGCCGCCGCCGAGCGGCGCGGTAGGCTCCACGCGCGGCGGAGTTGCAGCACTGCGGCGACGATCGCCGCAGCACCGATCCAGACGAGAGGCGCGGTGCTGCTCACCGGAAGCGGTAGCCGACCGTCGCCATCACGTTGCGCGGCGCACCGACGAAACAGTCGCCGCGCGCGAGGCAGGAGGCGAAATATTTGTTGTCGAGCAGGTTCGTGGCGTTGACCGCGAGGCGCCAGTTGTTCCAGCTGATCTCGGCCAGCGCATCGACCGTCGTGTGCGACGGCGTGACGATCGACCAGATGTCGCTCGTGGAGATGCTCTTGCCGCTGTAGACGACGCCGGCGCCAAGACGCAGCTGCGCCTCGTCCGGGAGCCCGAAACTCTTGGTCGACCAGAGCGACGCGGTGTGGCGCGGCATATAGTCGAGGCTGGTGTTCACCTCCGACTTGAGCTTCGCATAGCCGTAATTGGCCAGCAGTTCGAAATTGCCCGGCAGTGCGTGGCTCGCCTCGATCTCGAAGCCCTTGGTATCGAGCACACCCGACTGGGTGGTGCTATTGTTGGGGCCGTAAAGGACGCGGTTGCGCTCCTTGATCTTGAAGGCAGTGGCGGTGACGAGGGTGTTCGGCGTCGGCTGCCACTTCACGCCCGCCTCATATTGCGTGCCGGTCTGCGGGCGATAGGGCGAAAGGGGAACGCCGCCTTCCCCTTGAACGGAGCCGGCGACGGGCAGGAAGCTTTCGGTATAGCTGAAGAAGGGCGAGAAGCCCGCGCCGATTTCGCCGATGATGCCAGCGCGGAAGGTGGTGGCATTGTCCTTCTGGCCCGACGAACCGGTCACGCGGTCGCGGCGCGCGCCGAGCACGACCGAGACCCGGTCGTAGAAACGAATCTGGTCCTGGACGTAAAAGCCCAGCTGCTTCTGGCTTTCCGTGGTGAAGGGGCCGGTGGGGTCGTAGGTCGCGAGCGCGTCATAATCGATGTCGTAGAGATCGACGAGTTCGTACCCGCCGGCATAACGCTTGGCAATCTTGTTCCAGCTATAGTCGATACCAACCAGCAGCTTGTGCTCGATATTGGCGCCGGTGTTGAAGTTGAACTGCAAATTATTGTCGGTCGAGAAGACGTTCATCCGCGCGTCGCTGGCGTCCGCCGTCAGGGCGATGGTGCGGCCGTCGATGCCATAGACCGAGAAGGGATCCTGCGGGTTCGTATAGCTGTCGGCATAATGGGTGTTATATTCGAGGTCGCTGTCGATATAGCGCGCCTTGAGGCTGAGCTTCACATTGTCCGAGAAGCGGTGCGTGATCGATCCGCCGCCCTGGAGCGAGCGGCCGGCATAGCGGTCCCAGCCCGCCTTGCCGACGAAGGTGTAGCGATCGAGCTGCTCGCCGGCGACGGTGTTGGGCCGGAAAGTGCCGACGATCGGCAGGAATTGCGAGGTCGAGCCGGTGTCGTCCTCCTGATAGAGGCCGGTCAGTACGATGTCGGTGTCGGGGGTCGGCTGCCAGCGGATCGAGGGCGCGAACATCACGCGGTCGTCAGGGACATGGTCGACATAGGTATCGGCGTCGCGCGCGCGGCCGACGGCGCGGATCGCGAAGCTGTCGGACAAGGCGAGGTTGACGTCGGCGAGCACTTCCTTGCGGTCGTAGCTGCCATAGACGAGATTGATTTCGCCCTGCGTTTCGAAGCCGGGGCTTTTCGACACGAGATTGACGAGGCCGCCGATCGAGCCCTGGCCGAACAGCACCGACGCCGGGCCGCGAACGATTTCGACGCGCTCGAAATTATAGGGGTCCGAGGTGATGCTGGCGTAGAAGGAAAAGATGTCGCGCATCCCGTCGCGGAATTGCAGCGCGTCGATGCCGCGGACGTTGAAGCCGTCGACGCGGGTGTCGCGGCCATAGGGGTTGGCGAGCACGCCCGCGGCATATTTGACCGTGTCGCTGATATTGATCGCGCCCTGCGCCTCATATTGATCGGCGGTGATGATCTTCACCGGCTGGGGCAGTTCGACGAGCGCGGTTTCGGTCTTGGTTCCCGCATAGCCGGTGACGACGATCTGGTCCTGATCCTCGGTTTCGGCCGAAGCGGCCTCGGCGGCGAAGGCGGCGCTGCTGGCCAGCATGGTGCCCACGAGCAAGGCGATACGCGCGGTTTTCACTTGGATAATCCCCTGACAATATGACGAGTCGCGCTGTCCACTAATGAGAGGTAGTCGCATTAGCAACAGGGGATATGGAAATCGTTTCGCCGAGCGCGACGACGGACATTGTTTCTGCTATTCGCGCGCCTTGGCCGCGGCGCGGACCTCTTGCGATCGTTCGAGCGGGATCACCAATATGTCGTCGCCGTCGACGATCACCGCGATATTGTCCATGCCGAGGATCGAGACACGCTTGTCGCCCGCGCGGACGAGGTTGCCGCGGCTTTCGTGAAGAAAGGCGTCGCCGGTGACGGCATTGTCGGCGTCGTCCTTTTCGGCGAGCGCATGGATCGTGTGCCAGCAGCCGAGATCGGACCAGCCCATCGCGACGGGGACGACCGCGACGCGATCATCCTTTTCCATCACCGCATAATCGATCGAATCCGATGGCGCCTTCGCGAACTCGATCGCGTCGGCATAGAGCGCGTCGCCGTCGCGCATTCCGGCCGCGACGGCCTTGTCCGCGGCCTCGAAGATCGCGCGGCAATGCGTCAACATCGCATCGCGCATCCGCGCGGCGCGGAACAGGAAGATGCCGGCGTTCCAGCTGTAACCGCCCACGGCGAGCATCGCCTCTGCGTCGGCGAGCGGCGGCTTTTCCACAAAGCGTTCGACCGCGAAGCCCCAAGATTCGTCGGCGCCGCCGAGCGCGCGACCGGCGGCGATATAGCCGAAACCCGTTTCGGGGCTGTCCGGCGTGATGCCGAATGTGACGAGCCAGTCCTGCTGCGCGAGGCGCACGCCCTTGGCTATCGCGGCGTGAAAGGCGGGGACGTCGGCGATGACGTGATCGCTCGGCATCACGAGCAGCAGCGTGTCGGCATCGGCCTGCGCGACGGCGAGCGCGATCGCGGCGGCGGTGTTGCGCGGCATCGGCTCGACGAGCAGCTCCTCCTCGCGGTCGTTCATCTGTTCGCGGACCATCGCGACATGGCCGTCGCCGCAGAGCACGATCGGCGGGAGAAAATCGGGACCGGCAGGGGTGCGCTCGACCGTCTGGCGAAACAGGCTGCGCTGGCCGTGAAGCAGCAGGAACTGCTT
>NZ_DATFFD010000066.1:0-15277 GCF_035250425.1 Sphingopyxis sp. | reverse complement strand
CCCGAGCAATATGCCGAAGTAACGCGCCCCGCCGAGGTCACTGTCGACTGGCAGGATGCGGATGGCAAGCATCACCAGGAACGCATGACCGGCCTGATGGCGACGTGCATCCAGCACGAACATGACCATCTGGAGGGTATTCTCTTCATCGACCATCTGTCGCGGCTGAAGCGCGAGATGGTGTTGAAGAAGCTCGCGAAGCTGCGCAAGGCGGCTTGAACTAAAACCCTCTCCCCTTGCGGGAGAGGGCAGCGAAACTTGCGAACTTGTTCGCTAGTTGTAGCGGGAGAGGGGGCTGCTCCCTTACGATAGGGCGAAACCCCTCTCCCAGCTTCGCCTAGGCGGCCGCGCCGCCGAGGCTGCGCAACCGGCGCGAGGTCGTTCGTGCCCCCGGCACGAACTTGGATTGCCGGGGGCAATCCACCCTCGCACCCCCGCAAGGGGAGAGGGAATTGGCGATTACCCCGCCTTCGCCACGCCCACCATCGCGGGACGCAGCAGCCGGTCCTTCAGCATATAGCCCGCCTGCATTTCCTGCACGATCGTGCCCGGCGTCTTGTCGCTCGGGATTTCGAGCATCGCCTGATGCTGGTTCGGGTCGAGCGGCAGGCCGATCGCGGCGATGCGCGTGATGCCGTTGCGTTCGAAGACGCTGAGCAATTCGCGCTCGGTGGCTTCGAGACCGGTGATCAGCGGCTTGATCGCCTCGTCGGCACGCTGTTCCTCGCTGAGCGCGGCGAGCGCGCGGCCGAGGTTGTCGGCGACCGAGAGGATGTCGCGCGCGAATTTGGTCGCGGCATAGGCATGCGCGTCGGCGATTTCCTTGTCCTTGCGGCGCGTGACATTTTGCGTCTCGGCGCGGGCGTAGAGCAGATCCTGCTGGAGCGCGGCGACTTGTTCGGCGAGCTGCGCCAGCTCTTCATTTTCGCCTTCGGCGGGCGTTGCTGCTTCAACTTCGGGGTTCGCGCCGTCGTCGACGGGGGTGTCGTTTTCGATGTTCGTCATAAACCTATCGTATCAGTCTGGAGAGCGATTGTGCGGTGAAATCCACCATGGGAACGATCCGGGCATAGTTCAAGCGCGTGGGACCAATGACCCCGACCACGCCGACCACGCGCCCGTCCGATCCGCGATAGGGCGCCGCTATCACGGACGAGCCCGAAAGCGAGAATAATTTATTTTCGGATCCGATGAAAATCCGGGTTGCGGCGCCTTCGCGCGCGCTGTCGAGCAATTGCGCGATGTCCTGTTTGGTTTCGAGCTCGTCGAGCAATTGGCGCACGCGGTCGAGGTCGCCGACCGCGCTGTCGTCGAGCAGGTTGGCCTGCCCGCGCACGATCAGCACCGGGCGGTCGGCGCCGTCTGACGACCAGATGGCGAGTCCGCGGCTGACGAGATCCTGCGCCGCGCGGTCGATCGCGATGCGCTCGGCCTCGATCTCGCGGCGCACGCGCGCCATCGCTTCGGTCAGCGTCAGGCCCGCGAGCATCGCGGTGATATAATTGCCCGCTTCGACCAGCGCCGACGGGTCGAGTCCGGGCGGGGTGTCGATAACGCGATTCTCGACCGCACCGTCCCCGGCGACGAGCACGACGAGCGACTGGTTCGCCGAGAGCGGAACGAAGGCGAGCTGTTTGAGCACGCGCTCATGCTTGGGAACGAGGACCAGCCCCGCGCACGCCGACAGCCCGGATAGTGCCGAGGTCGCCTGCGCGAGCGCGCTTTCGATCGGGCCGGCGTCCGACAGGCTCGCCTCGATCTGCGCGCGGTCCTCGGCGCTGGGTTCGGCGACCTGCATCATCCCGTCGACGAAAAGGCGCAGTCCCTGTTCGGTCGGCAGCCGCCCGGCGCTGGTGTGCGGGCTGGCGAGCAGACCATATTCCTCGAGATCCTGCATCACATTGCGGATCGACGCGGGCGAGAGGTTGAGCGCCGCAAGCTTCGACAGCGTCCGCGAGCCCACCGGCTGGCCGGTTTCCAGATAGGCATCGACGACCAGCCGGAACACGTCGCGCGCACGCGTGGTGAGTTCGGTGATCGGGAGGGTGGTCATAAGGGGGATTTAGGGATGGGGAGGGACGAGCGCAACGCCGATCCGGACCGCGTGCATGTTGCGATCGCAGACGGCGGGAATCGGAGGAGAGGTGCGCGCGCGTCGCATGAAACAGTGGATGGGAAGAACTTCGGTTCATATTTCAAATTCCTGGTCAATATTTCTTCGCCGAGTGCGGAAAACGGCGCGAAATATGGTTTCATCGGAAAACATGTTGACCATGGTCCGGAGGCCCAATAGCCTCCCCCGGAAGTCTGGAATCGTTGCATCCTTTCGAAAAAATCCGGATGGGGATCAGATATGACGTGGGTCCGGGGTTTTCGCATCGTCGCCTTGTTTGCGATCCTCGGTAGCTGTGGCGGGGGTGCGGTCGTGAGTCAGTCGGAAACCGGAAATTCCGCCCCGGACAAGAACATCCAGCAAGTTGCCGGTGCACCCGCGCAAACCAATGCGCCGCTCTTCTGGTCCGACGCCCGTCAGCTCCGCATACTTTGCCTGGTCAATACCCCGCGCGGGGTCGATGCCGGCGAACTGCATGACGGGGTTTGCGAGCGCGCGCGCGCTGTCGTCGCGCGCGTCGCGCCGATGCCGGTTTCGATCGTCGGCCTTGGCGATCCGGAGATATTGAAGCCCGATACGATTACGATGCTCGTCCATGTCGCGATCACCGGAAACGGTGCCGACCGCCTGGCGGCGCTGACGGTCCGTCCCTTTCGCAATGCTCCGGACGGCGGCGGCCAGTTGTTCGGCGCCGCCCCGCGCGCCGTCCGGGCCGGGACGAGCGATCGCGCGGCGCTTGCTGCGATCGCACCCGAGCTGGAGACCGCACTGACCGATACGCTGCCGTGGAAGGCACGAAACTAGCCAATAGGCGCGGGGCGCCGGCGAATGGCGATCAAAGTGCGCCGAATATAGGGCATCATGAAGCAGCAGGAGAGGGCAAAGATGGATATTTTTCGTACCGGGGAGTTTGACGAGGATCACGCTGGCGACGGCGGCCGCGGGCCTGAAGTCATCGTCGACGAGGTGGCTTCGGGGGTCGATCTCTCGACCGAATCTGCATCCGTCGACGGCATGACCGGAACGGCGCCGAACGGAAAAACCTATTGGACGCCTGCCCAGATCGCGCAATATCTCAATCGCTCGGGCGCGAGCTGGACGGGCGGTCCGGATCCCGCTCCGCAACGCGACGCCAATTTGCAGGAAATCACCTTCGGTTTTCATCTCGACCAGCAGAGCCTTGAAGACAACGGCTATGTTTATGAACTGAACGGAAACTATTACGGCCTCTCCGAATATTTCAATTTTGCCGCCTTTTCGAACGCGCAGATGGCGGCCACACGGCAGGCGATGCAATATTGGGACGACGTTGCCGCGATATCCTTTCGCGAAACGACTTCGGACGAGGCCGATGTCAATTTCGGCAATCTTGCGAGCGCCCCGGGTACGCAGGCCTATGCGCGTCTGCCGCTCGGTACTTTGTCCAGCAATGCCCACGTCAACGAGCAGGTGCAGCAGATTGCCGGCGACGTCTGGGTGTCGGCCAGCCAGGCGAGCAATTTCCAGCTTACGCCGGGCGGCTACGGCCTCAACACGCTCGTGCACGAAATCGGCCATGCGATCGGCCTTTCCCATCC
Organism: Sphingopyxis sp.; assembly: GCF_035250425.1. Lineage (GTDB taxonomy): Bacteria > Pseudomonadota > Alphaproteobacteria > Sphingomonadales > Sphingomonadaceae > Sphingopyxis. The sequence goes on along the minus strand of NZ_DATFFD010000066.1, from coordinate 11,587 downwards.
GGGAAATTATAATTTCGGCCCGGGTTTCCAGGTCAATTATGCCAATGGCGCGGAATATTATCAGGACGCGCGCAACTATACGATCATGTCCTACTGGAACCCCCGCGACATCGGTGCGCGCGATTTCAACTTCAATGTGATGGCGATCGCTTATGGGTCGACGCCCATGGTTCACGACATTCTGGCCATCCAGCGCCTTTACGGTGTCGATATGACGACCCGGACCGGCGACACCGTCTATGGCTTCAACAGCACCGCCGGCCGCGACGCTTTCGACTTTACCATCAACACCGCGCCTACGGTCGCCATCTGGGATGCCGGCGGCAACGACACGCTCGATGCGTCGGGCTATAACACCAACCAGATCATCGATCTCAATCCGGGCTCGCTGAGCAGCATCGGCGGCGTCACGCTCGCAGAGGCGCAGACCCGGCTCAGCTTCGATCAGGTCAACGCCAACCGCGCGGCAATGGGTTATGCGCCGATCGCGCTGGCGACGTACAATGCGAATATGGCGGCGCTGACAGCCAATCCGCTGCTCGGCAGGCTCACCGACAATGTCGGTATCGCTTATGGGGCGTGGATCGAGAATGCGGTCGGCGGTAGCGGCGACGATGTTCTGGTCGGCAATGCGGTCGCCAACACGCTCGACGGCGGTGCGGGGACCGATACTGCCAGCTATCGCGGCGCGGCGTCGGGTATCACGCTCGTCGTCGGGACGAACTCGGTCACTGGTACGGGCGATGCAGCCGGCGACAAATATATCGGCATCGAACGGTTCGAAGGCAGCAATCACGCCGATACGCTGGCCGGCGGCAACGCCAACGACTGGCTGTCCGGGCTGGACGGCGACGACCGGATCAGCGGCGGCAATGGCAACGACACGCTTTTCGGCGGCGCTGGCCTTGACGCGCTTTCCGGCGGCAACGGCAATGACGCGCTGGCCGGCGGCAACGGTAATGATCTGCTCGACGGAGGGAACGGCAATGACGTGCTCGACGGCGGCGACGGCAACGACAGCCTCGTCGGGGGCAACGGCGACGATCGCCTTACCGGTGGTGTCGGCAACGATGCGATCGACGGCGGCAATGGCAGCGACGTGGCAAACTATGCCGGAGCGCGATCCTCCTATCAGCTGAGCTTCAACGCGGGGGTTGTTACCATCGTCGATCTTGATGCGGCGGATGGCGACGACGGCACCGATACGCTGCGGGGGATCGAGACGATCAGCTTTGCGGATGGCGAGACCTACAGCGTCGGGAAAAAGGGGATCGCCCCGTCGGCATCGGTGAGTGCCATCGATCTGCAACTCCTTCGCATGACGCAGGACATGGCGAGCTTCGGCGCGCGATCGGGCGAAGGACTCGCGCTCAGAAATGACGATTATGGCTATCGTTACGATTTCGCCGCTTAAAAATCGCGCGTAAACATCGGGACGCCCGGAACTTTCATGTTCCGGGCGTCTCCCTGTCCGGTCGGGGGAGAGCCATGACGACACGCCCGCTCAATCGGGACGATCCGCTCGACGATTTCGAGCACCGCGACATCCTACTGCTCGGCAGAACCCATCGCGTCTACACGATTGGTAGCGGTCCCGCCGTCATCGTCATGAGCGAAATGCCCGGCATCAGCCCGCACGTCGCGCGCTTTGCGCGTTGGGTCGCGGGCGCCGGTTTCACCGTCTATATGCCGCACATCTTCGGCAAGGACGGCGCCGTGGTGCGGATGCCCGGGACGCTGTTCACGATGATCGGCGGGTGCATCAGCCGCCAGTTCCGCGCATTCCAGGCGAATGAAAGTTCACCCGCGACGCTATGGCTGCGTGCATTGGCGGCTGAGGCCCACAAGGAATGCGGCGGCAAGGGCGTCGGCGCGATCGGCATGTGCTTCACCGGCAATTTCGCGCTGTCGATGATGCTGGAGCCTGCCGTGCTCGCGCCCGTGCTGGCGCAGCCGTCGCTGCCGCTGAACGACGCCGCGGGGATGCATATCGCGCCGGGCGAACTCGCAGCGGTGAAGGCGCGGATGGAGGCTGAAGACCTCACCGTGCTCGCTTACCGCTTCGAAGGCGACAAATATTGCCAGGCGGCGCGCTTTGCCGCCTATGAAAATGCGCTCGGCGATCGTTTCGTCGGCAAGGTTCTGCCCGATAGCGCGGCCAATCCCGACAGTCCGATGAAGAACCCGCACAGCGTCGTCACGATCCATCTGATCGACGAGGCGGGGCAGCCGACGGCGCAGGCGCGCGACGAAATCCTCGATTTCTTCAAGATGCGGTTGAGCGAATGAGGGCAGCAGCCTAAGGGCCACCGCAATCACCAATCGAAAGGAAATTTCATGCGCCCTTCCGGCCGCGCGCCCGATCAGATGCGTCCCATCGCCATCGAAACCGAATTCACCATCCATGCCGAGGGCAGCGTGCTCGTCAGCTTCGGCAACACCAAGGTGCTGGTGACCGCCAGCGTCGACGAGAAGGTGCCGTCGTGGATGCGCGGCAAGGGCGCGGGCTGGGTCACCGCCGAATATGGCATGCTGCCCCGCGCGACGCATACGCGCGGCGCGCGTGAAGCGGCAAAGGGCAAGCAGTCGGGGCGGACGCAGGAAATTCAGCGGCTTATCGGGCGGAGCTTGCGCGCCGTCGTCGACATGAAGAAGCTTGGCGAGCGCCAGATCATCATCGATTGCGACGTGATCCAGGCCGATGGCGGGACGCGCACCGCAGCGATCTCGGGCGCTTGGGTCGCGCTGCGCCTTGCGGTCGACAAGCTGCTCGCGGCGAAGACGATTGCCGAGGATCCGATCGAGGACAAGGTCGGCGCGATCTCGTGCGGCATCTATCAGGGCACGCCGGTGCTCGACCTCGACTATAACGAGGATTCGGTCGCCGAGGCGGACGGCAATTTCGTGCTGACCGGCAAGGGCCAGATCGTCGAGGTGCAGGCGAGCGCCGAGGGCGCGACCTATGACGAGGAAGGCCTGCTCCGCCTGCTCCGCCTCGCGCGCATCGGCTGCGGCGAGATTTTCGCAGCGCAGGACAAGGCGACGGGCAGGTAACTTCCCTTCGTCACCCCGGACTTGATCCGGGGTCCATCGACGGCGAGGAAATGGATACCGGATCAAGTCCGGCATGACGAAAGCTTTGGAGGACTTGGGTGGCTCATCGCAAACTGCAACCCGGCAAGCTGGTGATCGCCAGCCACAATGCAGGCAAGGTGCGCGAGATTCGTGCGCTGCTCGAACCCTTCGGGATCGAGCCCGTGTCGGCGGGCGACCTTGGCCTGCCCGAGCCGGAGGAGACGGGGACGAGCTTTCGCGAGAATGCGCTGCTGAAGGCGCATGCGAGCGCATCCGCGTCGGGATTTCCGGCGCTCGCCGACGATAGCGGGCTCGAGGTTGCGGCGCTCTGCGGCCGCCCCGGCGTCTACACTGCCGACTGGGCCGAGCGGCAATGGTTCGAGGGCAATCCGGGCCGCGACTGGTATCTGGCGATGGGCAAGGTCGAAGGGTTGCTGGCGGAGCAGGGGCCGGAGGTCGACCGCAGCGCGCGCTTCATCTGCACCCTCGCGCTCGCCTGGCCCGACGGCCATGCCGAAGTGTTCGAGGGCCGCGCCGAGGGCAGCTTGACCTGGCCGCCGCGCGGCAAGCTCGGTTTCGGTTATGATCCGGTGTTTATTCCGGCAGGTAACACGCTGACTTATGCGGAAATCGATCCGGTCGAGAAACACGCGATCAGCCACCGCGCCGATGCCTTTGCCAAGCTGGTGGCGGGCGTTTTCGAATAGGTGCGGTATTATACCCGGGTAAATTGACTTTTGTTTTACCCGGGTATAATGAGCCGTCATGACACAGGAACATGAAACCGTCACTGCCTTCCTCGGCGATGCGCAACTCGCCGCAGGAAGCCGCGAAACCGTCACCCGTATGCTCGAAGATCGCTATCCCGCCGACCTCGGCGCGATCCTTGTCTTCGACGACGCGACCGGGCGGTTGACCGACCTCGATTATTGGGACGCGGCCAAGACCGCACCCGCGCCGCCATCCGCGGGGCGTCCGCGGCTTGGCGTCAAGGCGCGCGAGGTCACGCTGTTGCCGCGGCACTGGGATTGGCTCGCGGCGCAGCCGGGCGGCGCTTCGGCGGCGCTGCGCCGGCTGGTCGAAACCGCGAGCAAGGGCGCGCCCAGCGCAAAGCAGCGGCGCGACACCGCGTATAACTTCATGAGTCACCTTTGCGGCGACCGCCCCGGCTATGAGGAGGCGCTTCGTGCGCTTTACCGCGACGACGATGCCGCTTTTGCTGGACTGATCGCGAGCTGGCCCGAGGATATCCGCCGTCATATCGGGCATCTTTTGGGCCGCTAGCTGACATTCGCGCGCCAGCGCCTATATGGCGGCGCATGGCCGAACCGCTCGCCCTATATGTCCATTGGCCGTTTTGCGTGTCGAAATGCCCCTATTGCGACTTCAACAGCCATGTCCGCGAGAGCGTCGATCAGGCGGTATGGCGCGACGCGTTGCTCGCCGACTTGCGGCATGAGGCGGCGTTGCTGCCGGGGCGCACGGTCGGGTCGATTTTCTTCGGCGGCGGCACGCCGAGCCTGATGCCGCCTGCGACCGTCGCGGCGGTGATCGCTGCGGCAGAGGAAGCTTGGGGTTTAACGAGCGATGTCGAGATCACGCTGGAGGCGAACCCCAATTCGGTCGAGGTCGCCAATTTCGCCGATCTCGCCGCGGCGGGGGTCAATCGCGTTTCGATAGGCGTACAGAGCTTCGATTCCGAAGTGCTTGAATTTCTTGGCCGGGCGCACAGCGAGGATGAGGCGCGCCGAGCCATCGCGACCGCGCAGGAGCATTTCGCGCGTGTCAGCTTCGACCTGATCTATGCGCGGCCCGGCCAGTCGATGGCGGCGTGGGAAAACGAACTTGCGGGCGCACTCGCCTTCGGGACCGACCATCTTTCGCTCTACCAGCTCACCATCGAACCCGGCACGCGCTTCGCGACGCTCGCGGCGAAGGGCGACCTCACCATCCCCGATGGCGATACCGCCGCTGACTTGTTCGATATGACGCAGGCGATGACGCGCGCCGCGGGATTGCCGCGCTACGAAGTGTCGAACCATGCGCGCGTCGGGCAGGAGAGCCGGCATAATCTCGCATACTGGCGCTACGCCGATTACGCTGGCGTCGGCCCCGGGGCGCACGGGCGGCGACTGGGACAGGCGACCGAACGGCACAAGAAGCCGGAGAATTTCATTTCCGCCGTCGATCGCAACGGCCACGGGCTGAAGGTCGAAAGCGACCTGCCAGCCGCCGAGCGCGCGACCGAGGCGATGCTGATGGGATTGCGGCTGACCGAAGGGATCGACCTGGCGCGGATCGAGGCGCGTAGCGGACTGGCGCGCGAGGCGTTCGTCGATGCGGCGGCGGTGGCGCGGCTCGCGAAGCAGGGGCTGGTGACGCAGGACGGTGACCGGCTGATGGTAACCGGCGACGGCATCCTGCTGCTCGACTCGATCCTTTCCGAGGTGGTGCGGACCGGCTAGGGATTGCGACGGCATCTTCATTCGCTGCGCGAGCCAATAAATAGGGACAGTCCCTATTTATTTCGATCGGTCATTTGCCGGCGCAGGACAAGTGCCCGATTAAATAGGGACTGTCCCTATTTATTGGCGGTGGGACTGGAATTTGGCGCAAGATTTCATCCGTGACTGGGATGCCCATCTGGCGCATGAGAAGCGCCGGTCGGAGCATACGCGCCGCGCCTATATCGCGACGGCGGAGCGGTTTTGCGGCTTCCTGTCGCGGCATCGCGGCGGCGCGGTCGATGCGCGCATGCTGAAGGCGCTGACCCCGAACGACCTCCGGGCTTATCTGGCCGACCGCCGCGCCGAGGGGCTGGGCAATGCGTCGGCGGCGCGCGAGCTTTCGGCGCTGCGCGGGTTCCTGCGCTTTGTCGGCGGGTCGGGCGCGAGCGTGCCGCAGATGCGCGGGCCGCTGGTGAAGAAAGGCTTGCCGCGGCCGGTGTCGCCCGCCGAAGCGCTCGCGCTGGCGCAGGATGTCGAGGACAATGCCCGCGAGGGCTGGGTCGGCGCGCGCGATTTTGCGCTGCTCTTGCTGCTCTATGGCGCGGGGCTGCGTATCGGCGAGGCGTTGTCGCTTACCGGCGCGGTGTTGCCGCTCGGCGAGACGCTGCGCGTGACGGGCAAACGGGGCAAGACGCGGATTGTGCCGATCCTTCCCGCGGTCGCCAGCGCGGTGTCACGCTATGTCGAAGCTTGCCCCTGGCCGATCGCCAGGGAAACGCCGATCTTCCTCGGCGCGCGCGGCGGACCGCTCCAGCCCGGTGTGGTCCGCGCGAGCGTGCGATCGGCGCGGCGCGCGCTGGGCCTTCCCGAACGCACGACGCCGCACGCGCTGCGCCATAGTTTCGCGACGCACCTGCTCGCGGGCGGGGCCGATCTGCGCAGTCTGCAGGAATTGCTCGGCCATGCGAGCCTCGCCTCGACGCAGGTTTATACCGCGGTCGATGCCGCGCATTTGCTCGATATTTACCGGAACGCGCATCCGAGGGCGTGACGCCGGCTTTGGGGGCGACGGCTATTCCGGTTGGAAGCCGCCATCATGCCATGCTCGCTGGCGAGCCAGGTCACTCGCCCCTTGTCTTCGGCTTCCAGGTGACGACGCGGTAGAGATAGAGGACGACGAGCGAGCCGATCGCCACCAGCGCCACCGGCCCCACGAAGGCGTCGAGATTGGCGAACTTGCCCCCAAACCAGTTGCCCGCACCCGCGAGCGCGGCGATCCAGATCGTCGATCCGGCGGCGGTCCAGATCAGGAATTTCGCCTGGTTCATCTTCACCATGCCTGCGGGCAGCGATACCATCGTCCGCGCAACGGGCATGAAGCGCGCGATGAAGATGATCGCGGGACCATATTTCAGGAAGAAATTGTGAAGCCGCTCGACCTCGCCCCAGTCCAGCGTCAGCCAGCGGCCGTGGCGGTCGATAAAGGGTTTGAGCCGCGCATAGCCGATCCAGCGCCCGATGCCGTACCAGACCCAATTGCCCGCGGTCGTGCCCGCGACCGCGACCGCGACGAGCGTCCAGAAATCGAAATGACCCTTGGAGACTGCGATGCCGCCGAGCCCCATGATCACCTCGGACGGGATCGGCGGAAACACGTTCTCGAGGAACATGAGGACAAATATCCCCGCATAGCCCCAGCTCTGGATCAGATTGAGAATGAAGTCGGTCACGGAAAGGGTAACGCGGCGGGCGTCGACGAAGTTTCCCTTCCCCCTCGATGGGGGAAGGATAAGGAGCCTTGCCGCGAAGCGGCTAGGCGGAGTTGGATGGGGGTGGCGGTGCGTCCGTGAACCGTCGTTTCAGGACGAAAACGCACCCCCTCCGCTGCGACTAGGCGATTGCATCGCCAAGTCTCGCTGCCTCCCCCATCAAGGGGGAGGGAAAGCTTGGGCATTCGCATCGGCGCTTCAGCCGATCCGCCGTTCGATCGCGTCCCAGATCATTCCCGCCGTATCGCTATTGTTGAAACGGTCGATCGCGACGATCCCGGTGGGCGAGGTGACGTTAATTTCGGTCAGCCATTCGCCGCCGATGACGTCGATGCCGACGAAGACCAACCCGCGTTCGCGCAGTTGCGGCCCCAGCACATCGCAGATTTCCTGCTCGCGCGGCGTCAGTTCGGCCGCCTCGGCAAAACCGCCGACCGCGAGATTCGAGCGGAATTCGCCTTCGCCGGGCTTGCGGTTGATCGCGCCCGCGACCTCGCCGTCGACCAGCACAATGCGCTTGTCGCCCTTGCTGACGCTCGGCAGGAACTGCTGGACCATGAAGGGTTCGGGCCACACCTGCCCGAACAACTCGACGAGCGCGCCGAGGTTGCCGCCGTCGGCGTCGATGCGGAACACCGCCTTGCCGCCATTGCCGTGGAGCGGCTTGATCACAACGGCGCCGTGGCGCGCCTGGAAATCCTTCACCGCGTCGAGGCTCCGCGTCACCATCGTTGGCGGCATGAACTCGGGGAAGTCGAGCACGAAGACTTTCTCGGGCGCGTTGCGAACCGAAACGGGGTCGTTGACGACGAGCGTTTCGCCCGCGATGCGCTCGAGCAGCCAGGTGCCGGTGAGATAGCCGAGGTCGAAGGGCGGATCCTGCCGCATCAGTACGGCGTCGACGTCGCGGCCGAGGTCGAGCAGCACTTCCTCGCCGAACTTGTAATGCGCACCCGCCTCGCGCTGCGCTTCCAGGATGCGGTGCGCCTTCGTCGTCAGCCGCCCGGCCTCCCACGTCAGCCCGCGCACGTCGTAGTGGTAGAGCTCATAACCGCGTTCGAGCGCCTTCAGGATCAACGCAAAACTGCTGTCGCCCCCGATGTTGATATTGTCCATCGGGTCCATTTGTACCGCGGCGCGCAGGGTCATTTTCTTCTCCGTCAGGGGCAATCAAGAACCGTTCGCCCTGAGCTTGTCGAAGGGCCGTACTTTCTTTTGCTGACGTCGAAAAGAAGGACGGTGCTTCGACAAGCTCAGCACGAACGGGAATAAAAATCCGTCGCGGCTAAGGCTGCCAGACGTGGACCAGATGGCGTGGCAGGCGCCTTGGCGCAAGGAGCATCACGTCGATCCTTATGTCGTCGCGCGGCCCGGCGAAGCGCGGGCGCAGCATTTCGGCCGCGGCGGCGACGCGGCGCAGGCGATATTGGTCGATGGCAAGGTCGAGGTCGGCGGCGCGGTCGCGCCACTTGACCTCGATGAAGGCGACGATGCGCCCGCGCCGCGCGACAAGGTCGACCTCGCCGACGGGAACGCGGAGCCGCTCGCCGAGGATGCGCCAGCCGTGGAGGCGCAGCCACCAGGCGGCGCGGCGCTCGGCCTTGCGGCCGCGGGCTTCGGCGGCGGCGCGGTTCAAGCCTGTTCCTTCAGTGTCAGCGCGCGGGCATAGACGTCATGGCGGTCGAGCCCGAAGCGTTTGGCGACCGCCTTCGCCGCCTGCGCGACGGGCTTGTCGACCATCGCTTCGCGGAGCGCCGCGTCGAGGGTGGCATCGTCAGCTTCCTCGGCGGCGGCTTCGCCGGGCGGGCCGACGATCACGACGATCTCGCCCTTCGGCGGCGCGTCGGCATAGCGCGCGGAAAGCTCGGTCAGCGTACCGGTCACGCATTCCTCGAACAGCTTGCTGATCTCGCGCGCGACCGCGGCTTCGCGATTGCCGAGCCCTTCGGCCATCGCCGCCAGCGACGCAGACAGCCGCGGCCCGCTTTCGTAAAACACCAACGTCGCGCGCAGCCCCGCGAATTCGGCGAGCGTGTCGGCGCGCGCCTTGGCCTTGTTGGGCAGGAAGCCCGCGAACAGGAAACGGTCACTCGGCAGCCCCGACAGCGTGATCGCGGCGATCGCCGCGCACGGACCGGGCAGGGTGGTGACGTGCCGCCCCGCCGCGCGCGCGTCGCGGACGAGCTTGTATCCGGGGTCCGAAATCAGCGGGGTTCCCGCGTCCGACACTAAAACGACGACTTCTTGCCCCATCCGCGCAACCAGAGCGGCGCGCGTGCGTTCGTCGCTATGATCATGATAGGGGGTCATCGGCACACGCAATCCCAGATGCGACAGCAGTTTCGCGGTCACACGCGTGTCCTCCGCGGCGATCACGCCGGCGGAGGCGAGCGTCGTCGCCGCGCGCGCGCTGATGTCGCCAAGGTTGCCGATGGGCGTTGCGACGATATAGAGACCGGGCAAGGGAGAATCTGAGATGTTCGAATCTGGCATGACGCTGAAAATGACAGAAACTGCTGCCCAGCGCCAAAGATATGCACCGGCTCGCCGCCAAATGTTGCGCGGGCTTGGCGTGATGGCGATGGCGGGGTTGCTCGCGGCGTGTCAGATGGTGCCGAAATCCAATGGCCCGGCGACCCCGCCGCCGCCCGACCAGCCGACCGACAATGTCGGCCCCGGCCTGCCGACCGACACCGATCGGCACCGTGTCGCGCTGCTCGTGCCGCAGACGGGGCCGAACGCCGACGTCGGCACCGCGATCGCTAACGCGACGACGCTCGCCCTGCTCGACTCGCGCACCGAGCGGGTGCGCATCACCACCTATGACACCGCGCTCGGCGCCGCAGCGGCGGCGCGGCAAGCGGTCGCCGACGGCAACAAGCTGATCCTCGGGCCTTTGCTCAGCGAAGATGTCACCGTGGTGGCGCCGATCGCGCGCGAGGCGAAGGTGCCGGTATTAAGCTTCTCCAACGACAGCAGCGTCGCGGGCAACGGCGTCTTCATCATGGGCTTTGTCCCCGGCCAGTCGGTCGAGCGTATCGTCGCTTTTTCGCGTTCCAAGGGGCATCAGCGCTTCGGCGCGCTCGTGCCCAAGAATGTCTATGGCGACCGTTCGGCCGCCTCCTTCCGCGCCGCGGTCGCCAAGGCGGGGGGCACGTTGGTCGCGGTCGAAAGCTATGACCGCAGCGCGACCGCACTGTCGGGTGCGGCGCGGCGGCTCGCCAACGCGGGCGCGATCGACGCGGTGCTCATCGCCGACAGCGGCGGCAATGCGATCCGCGCGGTGCCGGTGATCAAGGGCACGGGCGACAAGCAGATTCTCGGCACCGAGCTGTGGAATACCGACGCGGCGCTGGGTGGCAATGCCGCGATGCGCGGAGCGTGGTTCGCCAGCGTCTCCGACGGGCTTTATAGCCAGCTTGCGACCAAATATCGCACCCGCTTCGGCCGGCCGCCGTACCGGCTCGCCAGCCTCGGCTATGATTCGGTGCTGCTGACGGTGCGCATCGCGCGCGACTGGAAGCCGGGGAGCAATTTCCCGGCGAACCGCCTGCTCGCCGCCGACGGTTTCGGCGGAATCGACGGCATTTTCCGCTTCAACAATCGCGGCATCGCCGAGCGCGCGCTCGAGGTCAGCGAAATCGGCGCCGGCGGCTTCCGCGTCGTCGACCCCGCGCCAACCAAATGGTGAGCCGCGGTTGAGAGTGGCAGGCCGGCCACAGTTGGCCGAAAACCGGTATCGGAAAAGCGCGGCGGCCTTTACGCCCGCCGCGCGATCACTATATGACGATCGCGCGTGTTCCGGCGTCGATGCCGCACGCCTGTTTTAAATGTTTCAGGAGATACAGCTATACCACCGCCCATGACTCGTCGCCCGATGGCACCGCTGCCGCCCAAGAACGGCCCGCGTTACAATGAATTCATCGCCTCCCCCAAAGTCCGCGTGATCGACGAGGAAGGCGAAAATCTGGGCGTCATGCTAACAGCCGAGGCGATCGAGCAGGCGGCCGAGGTCGGGCTCGACCTGGTGGAAGTATCTCCCAACGCCGACCCGCCGGTGTGCAAATTCCTCGACGTCGGCAAGTTCAAATACGAGGCGCAGAAAAAGGCGAACCTCGCGCGCAAGAGCCAGAAGACGCAGGAAATCAAAGAGATCAAGATGCGTCCGAACATCGACGATCATGATTTCGACGTGAAGATGAAGAAGGTCTTCGATTTCCTCGAGGAAGGCGACAAGGTCAAGATGACCATGCGCTTCCGCGGCCGCGAGATGAGCCACACCCAGCTCGGCCTCAA
>NZ_DATFFD010000065.1:0-3371 GCF_035250425.1 Sphingopyxis sp. | reverse complement strand
TCGCTCCATCGACGTCTGCGTCGGAACCGGAAACAATGTGATGGTCAAGAGCACGCTGATCGCGACCGGCGGCTACTTTACCACCGGCTTGCTGCAGGCTTACGCGGCACGCCGCCTGATGTCGGAGACGCCGCGCCGCGTCGGCTTCGCGTCGCCCAGCGAAGTCTTCGGCCACAAGGACCTTCTCGGCGCGCTGCAAAGCTATGGCTATGCGGCCATCAAGGTCGAAACCCTCGTCTGATCCGCCAGGTGACAGGAGACTTTTTCATGAACTTCCAGACTTTGGCGTTGAACGAGACCGATGGTGTCCTGCGCGTGACGCTCGGAAACCCGCCCATTAACCTGATGAGCGCGAAGATGGTCGAGGAACTGTTCCAGCTCACGGGATATCTCGTGAACAACCGCGACATCCGCGTGGTGGTGATCGACAGCGCCAACCCCGACTTCTTCGTCGCCCACTTCGACCTCGATGATTTCCTGGCAAGTGCGAGCGATCCAGGCAAGGCCAGTCGCTACCCCGACGTCAACGCGCTGCAGGCCCTGGGCCTTGCCTGGCAAAACCTGCCGCAAGTCAAGATCGCGAAGATTGACGGCCGCTGCCGTGGGGGCGGATTCGAGTTCATCCTTGCGCTCGACATGCGCTTCGCCAGCCGCAGATCGCTCTTCTGCTTTCCCGAAGCAAGCGCGAGCTTCCTCGCCTCGGGTGGCGGGACGACGCGCACCGCTCTGGCGGCGGGACCGGGCCGTGCGCTTGAAGTGCTGCTCAGCGCGCGCGACTTCACCGCCGAGGAAGCGGAGCGATACGGGCTGATCAACCGCGCGCTCGACGACGACGCTCTCGATGCCTATGTCGACGATCTCGTCGCGCGCGTCGTCCAGCGCTCTCCCACGATTGTGGCGATGCATCGTGCGGTACTGAACCAGGCCTATGCTGCCGTGGTCGAGCCGATGTTCGCGGCGATGGCGGCGGAAAATGATGGCCTGCGCACGGCGATCGCCGAGGGCGACATGCTGGCCGCCGTCGCAACTCACCTCGAAATGGGACAGGTGCCGGAGATCGAACTCGACCTGCCGGACACGATGTCCCGGATTTCTGCGAAGAATTGAGGGGCGCGGGCAATGGCACTTATTGACTATTTCGACCGTGGCTGCCTGGTGAACCGGGACGGCATCGCCTTCGCGATGGGCGGGCAGGAATGGCGCTTCGGCGAAGCGCAGGCGCTAACCTGCCGTGTCGCCAACGGCCTGCTCGCGCGCGGGCTGGGGCGGGGACGCCATGGTGCGGTGCTTGCGGGGAACGACCCTGCCGCCTGGATCTGCGTGCTGGGAATGTGGCGCGCGGGCGTCGTGTGGGTCCCGCTCAATCCCCGCAGTTCGGCCGCGGAATCGGGGGACTTGCTGAACGGCTTCGATGTCGAGACGCTGTTCTTCCAGTCCGCCTTCGCGCCGGTCGCGCGCGAGCTTGCGGCGAACTGTCCCGGTCTCGTCAACCTGGTGTGCCTGGATGCCGAATGCGGTGGCGCGATCTCGCTCGACGCGTTCCTTGCTGACGTCGACGCCACTCCGCCCGCCTTCGTCTCGGCGCCCGACGATGTCATCGCGATCATGCCGACCGGTGGGACAACCGGGCGCCCCAAGGGCGTCATGCAGACCAACCGCAACCTCAGCCTCTCCGTGCTCAACGGGGTCATCAACTCGTCCTATGCCGTCGATGAGCGGATCGTGAACCTGGCCGCCGCGCCGATGACGCACTCGGCAGGGTTCCTCTCGATTTCGGCCACGGCCCGTGGCGGCAAGGTGGTGATCCTGCCCAAGCCCGATCCGATGCTGCTGCTCGATACCATCGAGCGCGAGCGGGTGACGGAACTGTTTCTTCCGCCGACGGTGATCTACAGCCTGCTCGAGACGCCCGGCATCGAGCAGCGCGACTTCTCCTCGCTTCGCTACCTCATGTACGGCGCTGCGCCGATGTCGCTGGAAAAGCTGCGGCGCGCGATCGAACTGTTCGGACCGGTCCTGTTCCAGGGCTATGGCCAGACCGAGGCGCCGGGATCTATCGCCTTCCTGCGACCCGGCGACCATTTCGTCGATGGCGTGATCGCGCCGGACAGCCGCCTCTCCGCATGCGGGACCCCCGCGATCACGAACGGCATCTCCATCCAGGACGAGGCCGGGGCGCATTTGCCCCAAGGGGAAAGCGGCGAAATCTGCATCAGCGGCGATATCGTGATGAAGGGATATTACAAGCAGCCCGACAAGACCGCCGAGGCCATTGTCGACGGGTGGCTCCACACCGGCGACATCGGCCATATCGATGAAGAGGGCTTCCTGCACATCACCGACCGCAAGAAGGACATGATCATCACCGGGGGCTTCAACGTCTACCCGAGCGAAGTGGAGCAGGTCATCTGGTCGCATCCGTCCGTTCTCGATTGCGCGGTGGTCGGCGTGCCGGATGAAAAGTGGGGCGAGGCCGTCAAGGCGGTGATCGAGCTCAAGCCGGAGGCACAGCTCGAACCGGCGGACATCATCCATCTGTGCAAGCAGCGCCTCGGCTCGGTCAAGGCGCCCAAGAGCGTCGATTTCGTGAAGACCTTGCCGCGTAGTCCGGTCGGGAAGGTGCTCAAGAAAGATATTCGGGAAATGTACTGGAAAGACGTTCAGAGAAAGATCTGATTTCAAACATCGAAAAGACGTAGTGAATATAGGGAGAGATTGTTATGAAGGCGCCATCAAGAGCAGCATTGTTGATTTCCACTTCACTGTTCTGTGTCACGGCAATGCCGGCAATCGCGCAGGAAGCGCAAACCGAACCCCAGGTCGGCGAAATCATCGTTACCGCGCAGAAGCGGGCGGAGAACCTTCAGGATGTTCCGATCGCCGTCTCGGCCTTTTCGTCGGACTCCTTGCAGGAGCGGGGACTCAACGGCGGAGCCGACCTCCAGATCGCCGTTCCGAACGTAAGCTTCGGGACCACCGGCTTCGGGCGCTACAATTTCCAGATTCGTGGCATCGGCGCGCAGATCCAGGGCCTGTCGGCCGATACCGGCGTTGGTATCCACGAAAACAACATCCCGCTCACGGTCAATCGCCTCGCCGCCGCCGAGTTTTACGATATCGAGCGGATCGAGGTGCTGCGCGGCCCGCAGGGCACGCTGTACGGTCGCAACGCGACCGGGGGCGTGGTCAACACCATCACGGCCACACCCAAGCATGAATTCGCCGGTGAAATCTCGGCCGAATATGGCCGTTACGATCGCAAGAAGCTCAGCGGATTCATCAACGTGCCGATTGGCGACACGCTGGCGGTTCGCGCAGCGGGAACCTGGATCAAGCGTGACGGCAACATCCTGAACGTCGGCACCGGGCAC
>NZ_DATFFD010000064.1:0-3558 GCF_035250425.1 Sphingopyxis sp. | reverse complement strand
GGATGCGCGCCTATTCGCCGCGCGCTGTCGAGGGTGCTTCGTGCGCCGCTCTTCGCTTATGTGGCGACCATAGCTCAGTTGGTTAGAGCGCCGGTTTGTGGTACCGGAGGTCGCGGGTTCGAGCCCCGTTGGTCGCCCCATTTTCTCTATTATCGCGTATAGACGCTTTTGGGGTGACTCGCAGTCCCTATCGGATTATTGCGTCCTAACGTAATTTTCTAATGCACCAATTTCATTATGGGGATGAGTCTATGTCCGCTGTCTGGGATTTCGCCGATTTCGACGATCATGAACATGTCCATATGTTCCGCGATCGCGCCAGCGGGCTGACCGCGGTTATCGCCGTCCACTCGACCCACCTCGGCCCCGGCGCCGGCGGCGTTCGTTACTGGCATTATCCGCAGCGCTCGGCGGCGATCACCGACGCGCTGCGCCTGTCGCGCGGCATGAGCTACAAGAATGCGATGGCGGGGCTGCCGATGGGCGGCGGCAAGGGCGTGATTCTCGCCGATGACGGCGCCGCGAAGACCCCCGAACTGCTCGCGGCGTTCGGCCGTGCGGTCGAATCGCTCGGCGGCGCTTATGTCACCGCCGAGGATGTCGGGATCACCGACGCCGACATGGTCCAGATTGCCAAGCACACTAAGCATGTTAGCGGCCTGCCGGTGGCGAGCGGCGCGGCGGGCGGCGACCCCGGCCCGCTGACCGCGCTCGGCGTCTATCTCGGCATCAAGGCGGCGATTCGCGAAGGGCTGAAGACCGACAGCGCCAAGGATGTGCGGATCGCGATCCAGGGCGTCGGCAGCGTCGGCGGCGGCGTCGCGCGGCGGCTGGCGGCCGAGGGCGCGAAGCTGACCCTCGCCGACGTCAATCTGGCGCGCGCGAAGGAACTGGCCGACGAACTCGGCGCCGAGCTGGCCGATTCGGCGGCGATCATGGAGGTCGAGGCCGACGTGCTGAGCCCCAACGCGCTCGGCGCGATCCTGACCGAGGCGAGCATCGAAAAGTTGCGCGTGCCGATCGTCGCGGGCGGTGCAAATAACCAGCTCGCGACCGCGGCCGATGGCCAGCGCATCCACGACCGCGGCATCGTCTATGCCCCCGATTATGTTATCAACGCCGGCGGCATCATCAACGTCGCGCTCGAATATCTCGGACAGGGCAGCCGCGAGGAAGTCGAGAGCCGGATTCACCTGATCCCCGGTCGGCTGGCCGAAATCTGGGCCGAGAGCAAGGCCAGCGGCACGCCCGCGGCGGTGGTTGCCGACCGGATGGCGCAGAAGCTGATCGGGCGGAGATAAGGCTTCGGATTGCTGTTCCCCGGCGAAGGGTGATGGGAGGCACATGACTCCCAGCAGGGTCCAGAGCGTTTGAGAGCCAGCGTTGAGTTAGACCGCTCTGGACCCCGGCCTTCGCCGGGGAACAGGGTAGGGGCTGGCGCCGAGCCTGGATTTCGCTAAGCCTCCCTCCCGATGAAACGGCATTTTTATCTGGTCGCGGGCTGGGCGTCGTTGGGGCTTGGCGCGATTGGTGCGTTCCTGCCGCTGTTGCCGACGGTGCCGTTCGTCATTCTCGCCGCCTTTTGTTTTGCGCGCTCGTCGCCGCGGCTCGAGAATTGGCTGCTGACGCACCCGCATTTCGGGCATCATATCGCCGCGTGGCGCGAGAAGGGCGCGATCAGCCGCAAGGGCAAGATTGCCGCGACGGCCGCCTTTGCCTTCAGCATTGCGCTCGCCGCGATCTTTTCGCCCTGGCCGTGGGTGATGCTGCCGGTGATCGCCGCGGCGGTGACCGGGAGCTGGATCTGGACGCGGCCGGAGGCCTAATTCGCTTCATTCCTTTCGTCATCCCGGACTTGATCCGGGATCCATGGGCGGCGCCGGAGTCGTGGACCCCGGATCAAGTCCGGGGTGACGAGGAGGTGGCAACCCGAGGCTTGACCTCAAGCGTGGGGCAGGTGACACAGGCTCCGCCGGGTCGCGCCGGGCAAATTGCTGGACCGCTTTCTCCGGCTCGCCTAAGGACGACGCGATCCGATGCACGCCTACGCCAATCCCACGCGCTTTCTTGCGATTGCCAAGCCGCTGACGCCGTGGTTGCTCAGCGCCGGGCTGTTGCTTGTGCTCGGCGGCGCGTGGGCCGGGCTCGTGATGGTGCCGGGCGATTACAAGCAGGGCGAAACCGCACGCATCCTTTATGTCCATGTCCCGTCGGCGTGGCTCGGCATGGGCGGTTGGACGTCGCTCGCGATCGCGGGGCTGATCCAGCTTGTGTGGCGGCATCCGCTGTCGGGCATCGCGGCGCGCGCGATCGCGGTGCCGGGGCTGCTGTTCACCGCGCTGTGCCTTGCGACCGGATCGATCTGGGGACGCCCGACCTGGGGAACCTGGTGGGAATGGGATGGGCGGATGACGTCGATGCTCGTTCTCCTCTTTCTCTATGCGGGCTTTATCGCGCTGACGAGCGGCGACGCCGGTGGAGTTGGGGGCCAGCGGCAGGGCGGTTCGCTGTCGCGCGGCGCCGCGATCTATGCACTGGTCGGCGCGATCAATATTCCGATCATCAACCGCAGCGTCGTGTGGTGGAACAGCCTGCATCAGGGGCCGAGCATCACGCTGGGCGGATCGAGCATCGACGGCGCGTTGCTGTGGCCGCTGGGCTTGACCGTGCTCGGCTTTTCGTTGCTATTCGGCGCCATCGTCTTGATGCGGATGCGGCGGATCATCGCCGACAATCGCGTCGCGGCGCGGCTCAGGCGGCTTGCGGACGACGAGGGGATTTGACGCGTGACGGGGGTGATCAGCGGGGGCGGACAATGGGCGTTTGTCGCGGCGGCCTATGGGCTGACGGCCGTGCTGACCGGCGCGGTGCTGTGGTCGAGCTGGCGCGCGATGGCGAAGGCCGAGCGGCGCAGCGATGCGCTGCGAAAGGACCGTAAGGGGATGAACGATGGGCGGTGAACAAAAAATAGGGACAGTCCCTATTTATTGGGGGGGCCGTCATCTTGCCAGCGGTTGGCTGCGGAGAATAAATAGGGACAGTCCCTGTTTATTGAGGGCGTGCCGGTGAAGGCCAAGCATCAACGGCTGATTCTGGCGCTGGTCGCGCTGGGCGGCGTGGCGGGCGCGGGTGTGCTCGCGGCGAGCGCGCTGCGCGACGAGGCGGCCTATTTTCGCACGCCGGTCGAAATTCAGGGTGGCAAGGCTGCGGTCGGCGAGCCGATGCGGCTGGGCGGCATGGTCGCCAAGGGCAGCATCGAGCGGCAGGCCGACGGCCTCACGATCCGCTTCGTCGCGACCGACGGCAAGGCTTCGGTGCCGGTCGAATATAAGGGCATCGTCCCCGACCTGTTCGGCGAGGAGAGCGGCATGGTCGCCGACGGCCGGATGCGCGCCGACGGGACCTTTGTCGCCGACCGCATCCTCGCCAAGCATGACGAGCGTTATATGCCGCCGCAGATGGGCGATATGCCGAAGAATATGAAAGCGCCGGCGGCGTGATGCTGAAGACTATTCGTCGCCCCCGCGAAGGCGGGGGCCGCAATCGGCCTTACGCTAC
>NZ_DATFFD010000063.1:0-30386 GCF_035250425.1 Sphingopyxis sp. | reverse complement strand
TTGAGCGCGACGAAGGTCAGGGCGACGGTGAGGAGAATGAGCAGCGTCGAGGCGGCGTTGACCTCGGGCGTCACCGAGAAGCGGACCATCGAATAGACTTTCACCGGGAAGGTGATCGTGTCGGGGCCGCTGGTGAAATAGGTGATGACGAAATCGTCGAGACTGAGCGTGAAGGACAAGAGCGCGCCGGCAACGAGCGCGGGCTTGATGTGCGGGATCAGCACATCGCGGAACACCTGCCACTCGCTGGCGCCGAGATCTTTCGCCGCCTCCTCCTGCTCGCGGTTGAAGGTCGCGAGGCGCGAGCGCACGACCATCGTCACGAAGGGGAAGCAGAAGGTGATATGCGCGATGGTGATCGCGCCGAGGTTGAACGGCCAGATCAGGTCGGTCGGCCAGTCGACCGCGGCGAAGAACATCAGAAAGGCGACGCCGAGACAGATTTCGGGAACGATGATCGGCAGCGAAATCGTGCCGTCGATCGCGCTTTTGAGCGGGAAGCGGAAGCGCCACAGCATGACCGCGGCGACCGCGCCGAGCGCGAGGCTGACGATCGTCGCAAGCGCCGCGATCGTCAGCGAATTGACCAGCGCCTCGACAAGCTGGTCGTTGCCGAGTGCCTTTTCGTAATATTTGGTGGTGAAGCCGCGCCACACGACGTTGCGTTTGCTGTCGTTGAAGCTGAAGATCATCAGCACCACGAGCGGCGCGTAAAGAAAAACCATCACCGCGCCGACCCAAAGGCGCATCCACAAGGTCCGGCTATATTCGAGCGGGGCTACGGGCGTGCGGGCGAAGATGGCCATCAGCGGACCTCCGGCACCTTCTTGCGCATCGACTGGATCGCGATCAGCGCGAACATCGCATAGATGAGCAGGAAGGAGAGGGCGGCGCCGAAGGGCCAGTCGTTCGCCTTCTTGAACTGGCGCTCGATGACGTTGGCGATCATCTGGCTGTCGGTCCCGCCCATCAAATCGGGCGTGAGATAAGCGCCGAGCGCGGGGATCAGCGTGATCATCACCCCGGCGACGATGCCCGGCGCGGCAAGCGGAACGACGATGCGCATGATCGTTCGGAAATGGCCGGCGCCGAGGTCGAGGCTCGCCTCGATCAGACTGCGGTCGAGGCGGTCGAGCGCGGCGTAGAGCGGCAGGACCATGAAGGGGAGGTGGACATAGACGAGCCCGAAGACGACCGCGAAATTGTTGAAGAGCAGCTGCACCGGCTCCCACGTCGGGAGCGGCTGGAGCCCGACGAGCGTCTTGACCCAGCTTGTCCCCTCCCAGAGCGCGCCGAGCCCTTTGTTGGCGAAGCCCTGCGTCCCGAGGAGCATCATCAGCGCATAGGTGCGGATGAGCAGGTTCGTCCAGAAGGGGAGCATGATGCCGAGCAGCAGCCACGGCCGCCATTTCTCGCTGGCGAAGGTGATCGCCATCGCGACGGGGAAGCCGATGATCAGGCAGATCAGCGTGACGAGCGCGGCGACCGCGAAACTCTTGCCGAAAATGGTCAGGTACAGCCACTCGGTCGCGCGCTTGTAATTGTCGAGCGTGCCCGAAATGTCGATTTCGGTCAGCCCCTTGTTCTCGCCGAAGCTGTAGAGCCAGACGATCGCCATGGGCACGAGGAAGAAGAGGATGATCCAGAAGAGCGTCGGCAGCGATACCGCCGCAAAGACCCTTTTGTTTGTTTTCCAGTCCTGCTCGGCCACCCCCCGATGCCCCCTTCAGACCGTTACGCCGCCCGGACCCTTGTGAAGGCCTCTTCATAGAGCGGCTGAAGCTCCGGATTGAAGCGCGCATATTCGCATTTCGCGAGCGCCTCGGCAGGCGGGAAGATCACCGGATTATTCTTGTAGCTGTCGGGCATCAGCTTCTTCGCGGCGGCATTGGGCGTCGGATAGAGGATCGTCTCGGTGATTTCCTTGTCGACATTGGCGTCGAGGATATAGTTGATAAAGGCGTGGGCGTTCTTTGGATGCGGCGCGCCCTTGGGGATGCAGAGATTGTCCGAGTTGAGCTGGCTGCCTTCCTTGGGCACGACGAAGTCGATGTCGGCGTCCTCGACCATCGCCTGCGCGATGTCGCCATTATATTCGAGCACGACGTCAACGTCGCCCTTGAGCAGCAGGTCCTGCCCGTCATCCTCGTGGAATTTCTTCACATTGGGCTTTTGCTTGATCATCATCCTTTCGATCGTCGCGATATCCGCCGGGGTCAGCGCATTGACCGATTTGCCGAGATATTTGCCAAAGAGGCGGAACATGTCGCCGGCCTCCGACAGCCAGGCGATGCGGCCGGCATATTCGGGGCTGTCGAACAGGACTTTCCAGCTGTCGGGCTTTGCCGACACTTTCGATTTGCGATAGCCGATGCCGAGCGCGAGCCAGGTGTAGGGCATCGAAAATTTGCGCTGCAGGTCATATTCGACGTTGATGTACGCCGGGTCGATATTCTTCTTGTTCGGGATTTGCGCATGGTCGAGCGGCAGCAGCATGCCGGCCTTGCTCATCCGTTCGACGAAGTCGTTCGACGGCACGATCACGTCGTAACCGGGATTGCCCGCCTTGAACTTGGCGAACAGCACGTCATTGCTGTCGAACAGGTCCATCGTGACATCGACGCCCGTCGCTTCCTTGAAATTGTCGAGCGTATTCTCGCCGATATAGGTGTCCCAGTTGTAGAAGTTGAGCTTGGCTTCCTCGCCGTTCGAGAGCTTCTTGCCGCCCCCCTTGCTACACGCCGCGAGGCCGCCGAAGCTGATCCCGATTGCGGCGACCCCCATCGCTTGCAGCAGCGAGCGACGCCCCCGGGTTTGCTTGATCAGTTCAATCGGATCCATGTGCAGCCTCCCTGTTTGTGACGCCAAGCTGACTCAATAAAGTCGGCTTGGAAAGAGGATATTTTGCGCTGCACCACGAATCTTTGAAATTTTGTTCCACGGAGGGGTCAGGCGTTGCGCAGATACCAGTCGTAGTCCAGCGTCGGGACGACGCCGAAATAGCGGTCCTGCTCGACGCGCTTCACGATGGTGAACATGTCGACGAAGCGCTCGCCCAGATAGTCGCGCATCAGTTTCGAGCCGTGAAAGCGGTCGACCGCCGCGAACCAGTTCGACGGCGGCTTGTCGTCACCCGACGCGTCGCGGTCATAGCCGTTGCCGACCACCGCCGTGCCGGGATCGGCCTTGGTCGTCATGCCGTGATGCATGCCCGCGAGGACCGCGGCGACCGCGAGATAGGGGTTTGCGTCGGCGCCGCACGCGCGGTGCTCGACATGCCGGCTCGGCGGTGGGCCGGCGGGGATGCGGAACGATACGGTGCGGTTGTTCACGCCCCACGTCGGCGCAACGGGGGCATAGCTGTTCGCCTTGAAGCGGCGATAGCTGTTCGCGTGCGGGGCGAAGAGCGCGAAGGCGTCGCCAACGGTGCCGATCATGCCGCCGATCGCATGGCGCAGTGCGGGCGTGCCCTCGGGATCGTCGCTGGCGAAGATGTTGTTGCCGTTGCCGTCATCGACCGAGACGTGGATGTGCATGCCGCTGCCCGCCTGATCGGCGAAGGGCTTGGCCATGAAGGTCGCCTCGAGGCCGTGTTGCTGGGCAACCGCCTTGACGAGCCTTTTGTACATGATCGCATCGTCGCAGGCGCGTAGCGCGTCGGGCTTGTGGCGCAGCGTCAGCTCGAACTGGCCGGGGGCGAATTCGGAAATCGCGCTTTCGAGCGGCAGATTCTGCACATCGGTCGCGGCGTAGAGCGCGTCGAAGAAGGGGCGGAAGTCGTTGAGTTCGCGCAGGCCATAGACTTCGACATTGCGCGGCGTATCGCGGCTGTAGCCGGGGCGGGCGGGGCGGACGCGCCCGTCGCGCGCGCGGCGCGGGTCGACGAGGTAGAATTCCAGCTCGACCGCGAGCACGGGCGTCAGTCCATCGGCGACGAAACGATCGATCACGCCGTCGAGGACATGGCGCGGATCGAGATCGTGCGGGGTGCCATCGAGTTCGTAGAAATCGACGAGGAATTGCGCGGCATGATCACCGCCCCACGGTGTGCGGACGAGGGTGCCGGGGATCGGCTTCATCGAGCGGTCGGCGTCGCCGTCCTCCCAGACGAGGCCGGTTTCGACGGTGTCCTGCCCCGTGATATCGACGACGGTTATCGATCCGGGGAACATGCGCCCGCTTTCGTAAACCGCCATCACCTCATGCTGGCGCAGCCGCTTGCCGCGCGGCACACCGCCGAAGTCGGTGTAGATCATCTCGATCGAATCGACGTCGGGATTGGCCTTGAAAAAGGCCTCGGCTTCCGAACGCGGCGCGATTACGCCCGATGACTTCGACATGCGAAATACTCCTGAAATCCGGGTCAACCGAGCCGATCGCGAAGCGCATACCAGAGCAATCCCAAGGTAGCGAGGGGGCGCCTGAGCCACTTGCCTCCGGGGAAAGGCTGCGACGGCAGGTTCGCGAGCACATCAAAGCGTTCGGCCGTCCCGGCCATCGCCTCGGCGATCAGTTCGCCCGCCAGCGTCGTCACCAGTGCGCCGTGGCCCGAAAAGCCGTGCGCATAGAAGATGTTCCCGCGCCGCCCGATATGCGGGAGCCGGTTCATCGTCACCGCGACCGCGCCGCCCCAGCCATAGTCGATCTTCGCGTCGGCGATCTGCGGGAAGACCTGCGCCATAAAGGGTCGGACGAAGACCGCGATGTCGCGGGGCGGGGTTTGCGAATAGCGCTCGCCGCCGCCGAAGATCAGGCGCTTGTCGGCCGACAGCCGGAAATAGTTGAGCACGAAGCGGCTGTCGGCGACCGCTGCGTCGCTGGGGAGCAGCGCGTCGGCGTTCGTGAGCGGTGCGGTGGCGATATTATAGTTCATGATCGGCACGGTGTAGCGGCCGAGGTCGGGCTCGATGTCGCCGATCCAGCTGTCGGTTGCGTCGATGAAATAGCGCGCCTCTATCGTCGACTCGCTGAGAAACAACTCGCCGGCATTGCTATCGAGGATCCAGTTCGCACGCTGTCCCTGAAGAATCCGGACGCCCGCCGCTTCGGCTGCCTTCGCCAAGCCGATTGCGTAATTGAGCGGATGGAAATGCCCACCCTGCGTATCGTGGATGCCGCCATGGTAAAGCGGGCTCGCGATATGAGCGCCCATTTCGGCTTTTGAGATTACGTCTGTTTCATAGCCGTAGCGTTTGGATAGGTATTCGGCTTCGCGGCGCATCGCGTCGAAATCCTTTGGCGTCCAAGCGGCCTCCAGATGTCCGACCTTAAGGTCGCAGTCGATGCCATGTTTCGCGATCCGGGTTTTGACGCGGTTGTCGCGCCAGCACAGACCGAACAGTGCGGCGGCGCGTTCGTGACCGAACTCGGCTTCCAGTTCGGAAGCCGACCAGCGAAGACCGGGGATTAACTGCCCACCGTTGCGTCCGGATGCGCCGAATCCGACCTTTTCCGCCTCGACTAGAATGACCGAAAATCCGCGCTCTGCGCAGGCGAGAGCTGCCGACAAGCCGGTGAAGCCCCCACCGATTACGGCGACGTCGCAGGCGTATTCGCCCTCGATATCGGCATGCACAGGCCATTCGTGCGCGGTCGCGGCATAATAGCTGTTGGCGAGCGGATCGGTCATCGATGAACCGACGTCTCAATTCCGTTCGCGTCGAGCGAAGTCGAGACGCCCATCATGTCAGCACGGCGTCTCGACTTCGCTCGACGCGAACGGGTGGTGAGGCTCGGGATCATCGGCAGGTCAGACCCGCATCAGCAGATGTTCGCGTTCCCAGCTCGACACCACCGACTGATAGTTGAACAGCTCGTAATCCTTCACCGCGAAGAAGATTTCGAAGAAGTCGTCGCCGAGCAGATTGCGAACCTTCTTGCACGAAGCGAACCGGTCGAGCGCCGCCTCCAGCGTGCGCGGCAGCGTGCGGGCGCGGTTATAGGCGCTGCCGGAGATCGGCTTGGCCGGCACCATGCGGTCGACCATGCCGATGTAGCCGCAGATGAGCGAGGCGGCGATTGCGAGATAGGGATTGGAGTCGGCGCCGGGCAGGCGGTTTTCGACGCGGCGGTTGTTCTTGTCGGAAATCGGCACGCGAAAGCCGCATGAACGGTTATCCTCGCCCCACTGGACGTTGATCGGCGCCGCGCTGTCGGGACGCATGCGGCGGAAGCTGTTGACGTTGGGCGCCCACAGCGGCGAGATTTGCGGCATGTAGCGCACCAGTCCGGCGATATAGCTGCGAAACATCGCGCTATCGCGGCCGTTGGCGGTCGAGAACAGGTTCTTGCCCGTCACCGCATCGACCACCGACTGGTGGATATGCATCGCGCTGCCCGGCTGGCCCGCCATCGGGTTCGCCATGAAGGTCGCATAGACATTATGCTGCTTCGCGACGTTGCGCACGACACGCTTGAACAGGAACACCTCGTCGGCGAGCCGCAGCGGGTCGCCATGCTCGAAATTGACCTCGAGCTGCGCGGCGCCCATTTCGTGGATCATCGTGTCGATATCGAGCCCCATGAGCTCGCAATCGTCATAGATATGATCGATGATATCCTCATATTCGTTCATCGCCTCCAGCCCATAGGGCTGGCTCGCGGTCTCGCTGCGTCCCGACTGGCCGACCGGCGGGGTCAGCGGGAAATCGGGGTCGGCGTTTTGCGAGACGAGATAGAATTCGACCTCGGGCGCGATGATCGGTTTCCAGCTCTTATCGGCGTAAAGGCCGAGCACTTTCTTGAGGATCGTGCGCGGCGCGATGTCGACCTCGCTGCCGTCGCCATTATAGGCGTCGGCGATCACGAAAGCGGTGGGCGACGTAAAGCCCGGCGCGATGCAGATCGTGCTGGGGTCGGCGATCAATATCTTGTCGGGATCCTTGTCCCAGATATCGTCGATATCCTCGGGATAATGGCCGTCGATCGTGCAGATGAAGACGCTGCCGGGAATGCGCAGCGACTTGTCGTTGACCGATGACAGGAACTTCTTGGCCGGCAGCACCTTGCCGCGCTGGACCCCGTTGATGTCGGGGACGATACATTCGACTTCGTCGATTTTATGGTCGCTGATCCATTGTTCCAGATTGACTGACATGAGCCCCCGATTGGGCCGAGGAGTCGGCCCGTTGTGGAGCGGGCAGCGTATCGCAAGCTTTGGGAGAGCGCCAGAGGGGGGGGCGCTATTCGGCCATTTTCGGCATGGTTATATGTCGGATTCTTTGCTTGTGCGAATGCCGGTTGTCATTGCGAGCGAAGCGAAGCAATCTCCAGCTGTCGGCCATTCCCGAGGCTGAGAGCTGGAGATTGCTTCGTCGCTGCGCTCCTCGCAATGACAGGTTTATAGGAGATCGCGATGAGGGGTGAAAACGACCAGCTGGCCTCCTTCTGGATGCCGTTTACCGCCAACCGATCGTACAAGGCGCATCCGCGGCAGCTCGTGTCGGCGAACGGCATATATTACCAGTCGGGCGATGGGCGGCAGGTTCTCGATGGCACGTCGGGGCTCTGGTGCAGCAACGCGGGCCATTGCCGTCCCGAAATCACCGAGGCGATCGCGAATGCCGCGGCGACACTCGATTTCGCGCCCACGTTTCAGCTCGGCCATCCGCTGCCGTTCGAGCTCGCGCAGCGCCTGGCAGCGCTGATGCCCGACGGGCTCGACCGGATATTCTTTACCAACAGCGGCTCCGAGTCGGTTGATACCGCGCTGAAAATTGCGCTCAATATCCAGCGGGCCAAGGGCCAGGGGACGCGTACGCGGCTGATCGGGCGCGAGCGCGGCTATCATGGCACCGGCTTTGGCGGGATCAGCGTCGGCGGGCTGGTCAACAACCGCCGCGCCTTTGGGGGCGGGCTGCCCGGCGTCGACCATATCCGCCACACGCACGACATCGAACGCAACGCTTTTACGCGCGGTTTTCCGCAGCATGGCGCCGAACTCGCCGACGACCTTCAGCGCCTCGTCGACCTGCACGGCGCCGACACCATCGCGGCGGTGATCGTCGAGCCGATGGCCGGATCGACCGGGGTGCTCGTGCCGCCGGTCGGCTATCTCCAGCGCCTGCGCGAAATATGCGACAAGCACGGTATCATCCTGATTTTCGATGAGGTTATCACGGCGTTCGGCCGCGTCGGCGGCGCCACCGCAGCGGGAGAATGGGGCGTGACGCCCGACATCATCACCATGGCGAAGGGGCTCACCAACGCCGCGGTGCCGATGGGCGCCGTTGCGGTGAAACGCGAACTCCATGATGCGGTGATCGAGAGTGTGCCGGGCGGGATCGAGCTGTTCCACGGCTACACCTATTCGGGGCACCCGCTCGCAAGCGCCGCGGGTCTCGCGACGCTTGATCTTTATGCGCGCGATGGCCTGTTCGACCGCGCAAAGGACCTCGGTAGCTATTGGGAAGACGCGGCGCACAGCCTGAAGGGCGCCCGCCACGTCATCGATATTCGCACGATCGGTCTGGTCGCGGGGATCGAACTCGAGCCGCGCGCGGGAGCGCCAACGGAGCGCGCGATGGAACTGTTCCACGCCTGCTTCGACAACGGCCTGCTCGTCCGCGCGACCGGCGACATCATTGCGCTGTCGCCGCCGCTGATCGCCGAAAAGGCGCAGATTGACGAGATGTTCGGGAAGATTGCCGAATTGCTGGTCCGCATCGACTGACGAAAAATAATCGTCAGTCGGCGGCGACGTTGGCTTCCGCCTTGGCCGCTGCCGCAGCGACCTGCCGCGCACGCGTGGCTTCGGTCTGGATCAGGCGTTCGGCCATCGTGCGCCACGCCTGTTCGGCGCGCAGATTGCGGTCGCGGACCTGTGATAGCGTGCTTTCCGCCGCGTCGGCCGCGCATTTGTCCGCCTGGATCAGGTAGAAATCGCTGGTGTTCGACATGGCGGAAATCCTTAGGGTAGAGGTGGTTGAAGGTCGGAACCGGAAAAGTCAGTCGACCATTTGGGCAATCAGGCGGCGAAGTTCGCGCCGCGTCAGCGTCGGCGATCGCCGGGCTGGCTTATCGGCCCGCGCATCGATCGCGGAATAGGGCCGAAGAAGGGAAGGAAATGCATTCAAATTAAAGTTCATAATATCCTGTAATCATTGTTTTGTTCTGGTTGGCTATTCAGCGCCGATTGCCCTTGCGGGGTCCGCCTCCGGCCGGGCCAGCGCCGCGATCGCGATAGACGATGCGGCCTTTGGTCAGGTCATAGGGCGTCATTTCGACGCGTACGGCGTCGCCAACGACCGACCGGATGCGAAAACGTCGCATCCGGCCTGCCGTGTAAGCGATGATCCGATGATCATTTTCCAGAATGACGCCGAAGCGACCGTCGGGAAGGATTTCATCGATCTGGCCGTCGAGGGTCAGTAGTTCCTCTTTGGCCAAAAGATCAGGCCGACTGGATGTTGACGGCGGCGACTTTGCCGCGCTGGTCGGTTTCCAGATCATAGGAAACGCGCTGATCCTTGTTCAGCGTCGTCATCCCGGCGCGTTCGAGGGCGGTGATGTGGACGAAATTGTCGCCCGAGCCGTCTTCGTTGGCGATGAAGCCATAACCTTTTTCGGTGTTGAAGAATTTTACGGTGCCGATCGGCATGGGGTCGTTCCTTTCACGGAATCGGAGTTACCATCGGCCTTATGCCCGATGGCGCCAGGTAGCGTGAGGATGGAAGTGTCCGCCAATCTGGCAAAAAAATCCGTCGTAGGCGACGATAGCCTGCCGAAGATGGGGCTTGAGCTATGAAAAGTCAAGGATAGGCTTGGATTCGCGCACCGTCATGCCTGCGCGAGCAGGGGAAAGGCCACCGAAACGCGGGTGCCTTTGCCGACTTGGCTGTCGATGTCGAGCTGTCCCTGATGGCGTTCGCTGATGTGCTTGACGATGGCGAGGCCGAGGCCGGTTCCGCCGACCGAACGGCTGCGCGCTTCGTCGACGCGATAGAAACGTTCGGTCAGGCGCGGCAGATGATCGGGCGCGATACCGTCGCCCTCGTCGGTGACCGACAGCCGCACGCGGCGGCCCTCGCGCACCAGCTCGACCGTCACCGGCGTTCCCGCATGACCATATTTCATCGCGTTTGAAATGATATTGTGCGCGAGCTGCCCCAGCTGCGCTTCGTCGCCGAGCACCGGTTGCGGTTCGTCGCCCAGCCGCGCCACGATGTCTTTGGTGCGCGCCTGTTCGCTATCGCGCAATTGCGTGATCGTCGTCTGGACGATAGCGGCAAGGTCGACAGGTGTTGTCGGGCGGCGAAAGCGGTCGGCCTCGACCCGCGAGATCGACAATAGGTCGATGACAAGTTGCTGCATCCGCCGCGCTTCGCGATCGATGATCGAAAGGAAGCGATTGCGCGTCGGCGCGTCGGCCTCGCCGTTCATTTCCTGGAGCGTTTCGACATAGCCGAGGATCGCGGCGAGCGGCGTGCGCAGTTCGTGGCTGGCGTTGGCCACGAAGTCGGATCGCATGCGGTCCGCGGCATCGATCGCTGACCGGTCGGACAGGAAGATGATATATTCGCTGCCCGACAGCGCGGCGATGCGCATCGTCCAGCGCTGGCCGGGGCGGGGAAAATCGACCAGGTTGATCGTGTCGAGTGGCGCGTTTTCGCCAATCCGCGACAGCCAGTCGGTCGCCGCGGGATGACGGATCGCGGTGCGGACGTCGGCGCCGACGATATGCCGGCCCAGCAACCGGATCGCGGCGTCGTTGGCGATGGTGACGATATTGTCGGCGGTGCCGATCAAGGGCTCTTTCTCCTGATCGACCCAATGGGCAAAATCGGGATGGCGGAGCAAGGAGATGGGTGGTGCGGCGGCAGGTTCGGAGGCGGTTCCCGTCGCTTCGGGCAAGGCGATGGGAAGCGCGCTGTAAACGGTGGCGGCGGCAACAACACCCGCGAGCACCATGATGGCGATCGATAGTGGATCGCCCCCGGACAACGTAGCAAAAATTGCCGCGATGGCGACCAGCGTCAAAGCGATGACCAGGCTGGAAAGGCGATCGAACATCGCCGTTGCGCCTCGCACGAAGCGGGGATGATGTGCAAGGATGTTTACGGCAATTAACCTCCTGAATGCGAATGTGCCAAAGCGGGAAGGGCAAAGAGGTGCCCCGTCTTTTGCTTTTCCTCAGCGCTTCATTGGGTTATGCGCGCGACATGAAAAACAGCGACATTCCCGCCGAAAACCCCGTGGAGACGGACGAAGCCATCCCGTCGCGTCGCAGGATGCTCGCGCTCGGCGCCGTTGGCGTCTCCGCCGCGCTGACGATCCGTCCTGCCTTTGCGCAGACCGCGGTGTCGGTGATGAACTGCCAGATTCCCGTTCCCGGCCCGACGGGCGCCGGCAAATATATCGATACCGCGGGCAAGCTGGTTCCGCCGGGCACGAATGGGGCGTTTCCGGGCTCGGCCCGCCCGTTCACGGGTGAGGAAGTGAAGCGCGCGTTTCGTGGGCAGACGCTGCCCGGCACGACCTACAATCAGTCGCAGGCCTATCTTCAATATATCCGGCGCTTGCAGGCGGGGCAGAGCGGCTTTACCTGTTTTGCATCGATCACGATGACGCGCTGATTTTCGTTCCTTTGAGGCGATGTCGGTTCAGCCGCATCGTCAGCCAAAGGAGTTCCCGTGAAACTAGCTTCGCTCAAAAAGGGCCGCGACGGACGCTTGGTCGTCGTCTCGGACGACCTTGCCTGGTACGCCGACGCCGGCCAGATCGTTCCGACGATGCAGGCGGCGCTCGACAATTGGGCTTATGCTGCGCCGCGCCTCGTGGCGCTGGCCGAGGATCTCAACCATGATGCGATCCCGAAGGATCGTTTTCACGAACATGACGCCGCGTCGCCGCTGCCGCGTGCCTATCAGTGGGCCGACGGCAGCGCTTATGTGAACCATGTCGCGCTGGTGCGGCAGGCGCGCGGCGCCGACATGCCCGACAGCTTCTGGCACGATCCGCTGATGTACCAGGGCGGCAGCGATGCCTTCCTCGCTCCGCGCGATCCGATCCCCCTCGGCGATCCCGCCTGGGGCTGCGATATGGAGGCCGAAGTGGTCGTCGTGACGGGGGATGTGCCCAAGGGTATCGATGCCGCCACGGCGCGCGAGAAGATTCTGCTCGTCGGCCTGACCAACGACGTCTCCCTTCGCGGCCTGATCCCGGCGGAACTCGCCAAGGGTTTCGGCTTTTTCCAGTCGAAGCCGTCGAGCGCGATGTCGCCCGTGTTCGTGACGCCCGATGCGCTCGGCGATCGCTGGAAGGACGGCAAGCTGCACGGCACATTGTCCGTCGACCTCAACGGCCAGCCATTGGGGCGTGCCGACGCGGGCGTCGACATGACGTTCGATTTCGGCGCGCTGATCGCCCATGCGGCGAAGACGCGCGATCTGGGTGCGGGCACGATCATCGGGTCGGGCACGGTATCGAACCGTGATGCCGATGGCGGGCCGGGCAGGCCGATCGCCGCCGGCGGTCTCGGCTATAGTTGCCTCGCGGAAGTGCGGACGGTCGAAACGATCCAGCAGGGCGAGCCCAAGACGCCGTTCATGCAAAAGGGCGACACGGTTCGTATCTGGATGGACGATGACCGGCATCACAGCATTTTCGGCGCGATCGAACAGCAGGTTGCCTGAACGAAAAAGGGGCGGGTTTGCACCCACCCCTCGTGGCATTCGCCAAAAGCGGCCGGTCGTTAGCCGAAGCTGCCGCCGGACATCGCGTCGCTCAGCGAACAGGCCGCCGGGCCAAGAATGACGATGAACAGCACCGGCAGAATGAACAGGATCAACGGCACCGTCATGATCGCGGGCAGGCGCGCAGCCTTTTCCTCGGCGCGCATCATGCGCTCGTTGCGGAATTCGGCCGACAGGACACGAAGCGCGCTGGCGAGCGGCGTACCGTATTTTTCGGTCTGGATCATGGTCGTGACCACGCCCTTCACCGATTCCAGATTCACGCGATAGGCGAAGTTTTCGAAAGCCTGACGGCGTTCGGTCAGAAAGCCGAGTTCGATCGACGTCAGCGCGAATTCTTCGCCGAGTTCGGGATAAGCCCGGCCGAGTTCCTTCGAAACGCGCGAAAAGGCGGAGTCGACAGTCAAACCGGCTTCGGCGCAGATGACGAGCAGGTCGAGCGCGTCGGGCAAGCCTTTGCGGATCGCGTGGGTACGCTTTTGCCGCATATTGTCGACGAAGAGATCGGGTGCCTTATAGCCGAGGATCAACGCGCCCATCGTATATATGGACCGCTTGAACGACGTCATGTCGGGCCACATGTCGACCCAATAGATCAGGAAAAGGGCGAGGCCGCCGAACAGGATCGGCAGGACCATGCGGCCGAAAATGACCGCCACGGCCAGATCCTTCGACCGGATGCCGGCCTGCGCCAGCTTTTGCTGGACCTCTTTGATTTGTCCTTCCTGCAGCACCTGAAGGCGGCCAAGAAAGGTGCGCATCCGGTCGGCGGTCTGGTTCTTGCGAACCAGACGGGCGCGGCGTTTCGCGGTCGATGCGGTGATGCCCGCCTTGAGCTGTTCGCGGCGCTCGTTCAGCGCCTTGACGCGCTTGGTCATCGGATTGCGGACCGTGAGCGCGTTATAAATCGCGAACAGGACCGCAAAGACGCCGACAGCCGCCAGCATCGTGCCGGCCCATACCACATCGATACCCAGGATTTTCGGTCCGGCTTGTGCGCCGGAGAAAGCCGAAGAGAGAAGGAGGCTACTGTTCATTTCGATGCCGCCCTTAGATTTCGAAGTTGACCATTTTGGCCATGATGCCGGCGCCGATGCTCATCCAGATCAGGCCGCCTATCCCCGCAATGATGAGGCGTTCTTCGACAAAAAAGCCTGCCAGATAGCCGGGGTTCACTGACCAGACGACGCCGAACACAAAGAAGGGCAATGCGCCGACGATATAGGCGGAAGCTTTCGCTTCGGACGACATCGCGCGGATTTTAAGCTTCATTTGCGCGCGCTTGCGCAGAACGTCGGACAGGTTGGCCAGCGTTTCCGCCAAATTGCCGCCCGTTTCGCGCTGGATCTGGATCGTGATGCAGAAGAATTGGAATTCGGGCGTGCCGAGCATTTCGGCCGATTCCTGCAACGCCGCTTCCATCGTGTTGCCGATACGGATGCGTTCGATGACGCCCTTGAATTCCTCGCCGACCGGCCCGGGGAGTTCCTGGCTCACCACCTGGAAGGTTTCGGTGACCGGCAGGCCGGATTTCAGGCCGCGTACCAGCAGGTCGATGGCATCGGGAAAGCGGGCGTTGAATGCCGTGACGCGCCTTTTGATCGTGATGCCGATGACCAGATATGGCAAGCCGAGCCCGAGGAGCAATCCAACCAGCCCGGCCATCAGGAACGGCGCGCGCACGATAAGCATGCCGCCGGTTGCCACGACGAACACGATCATCGACGCGAACATATATTGCGTCAGTGTCCAGGCCTTGCCGGTCCGGCGGATGCGCTTTTCCAGTTCGTCCCGGCGCGGCAGCAAAGCGACCAGCGATGAATCGCCCTTGCGGCCCGACTGGATCGTCTTGCGCATCTGCGCCGCCACCACCGCTTCGGTCGAGGCCGCGTGGCGGTCTTTCACCATCGCCAGCCGCCGCGCCTTTGCCTTACCGGACGAAGGCCCGCCAAGCAGGACCACGAGGATGGCAAAGGCCAAAAGAGCCCCCGCGATGATAAGGATGACTGGCAGATTCATGGTCAGCTGATGTCCGCTTCTATCGCTGGAGGTAGTGACGGCCCGTCAGGCGCGCCGTCACGCCGCCTGTTTCACGCCCTTTTTGGCCAGGCCAAGCTTGCCGAGCAGCGAGCCGCCCGATTTGCTCTTTGCGGCGACAATCTGCGCTTCCTCGGCTTCGACATCGGCGCCGTCGAGGATGAGGCGCATCAGGTTGCTCCACACCTGCGCCGACTTGGTGCCCTTGCAGGTTTCGGCATAGGATTTTCCGAGCTTTGCCGATTGGGCGACCAGCTTCGGGTCGAACGGGATGACGATGTCGATCGGTCGTTCGATCGACGATTCGAATTCCTTGCGCGACAGCTCGCCGATGGCGTTCTGGAACTTGTTCGCGACGAGTATGACGCGCGCGCCGGGGATGTTCTGCTTGAACCAGGACAAGAGGCGGATCGTGTCGCGCGCCGCGGCGAGCGTCACATCGCTGACGAGCAGGATCGTGCCCGCTTCCGACACGAGGTGCGGGAAGGGGATCAGCACCTGCCGCGGGATGTCGACGATCGTCATCTCGAAGGCGGAGCGCAGCTCTTCTTCCAGCTGGAAAAAGGCCGAACCGTCGGTCATCACCGGCTGATGGATCGGCGCTTCGGCCGACAGCAGGCTAAGCTTATCCGACGCGCGCACCATCGCGCGTTCGATGAACAGCCCGTCGATGCGGCTGGGATTGTCGATCGCGTCGATCAGGCCGCGTCCCGGTTCGAGGTCGAGCGTCAGCGCGCCCGTACCGAAATGGATGTCGAGATCGAGCAGCGCCGTCTGACGGCCCGCCTGTTCGCTGACCGCCCAGGCGAGCGAGGTCGCCACCAGCGACGCACCGACGCCGCCGCGCACACCGACAACGCCCATCATGTGATGCGGCTTGTCGTCGTGCATGTCCGCGTGTTTCGGCGCCGATAGCATGGCCTGTGCCATGGTCAGCGATTCGCGGACCTGGTCGAGCGACAGCGGTTTCAGCAGATAATCCTGGATGCCGCTGGACAGAAGGTCGCGGTACAGGCGAACGTCGTTCACCTGGCCCGCGGCGATCACGACCGTGCCCGGCTCGCACACTTCGGCCAGTGCGTTGATGTCGTTGATCGGATCTCCCGATTCCGACATGTCGACGAACAGGATGTTCGGGCTGGCGGAAACCGAGAGCGACTGCACGGCATTGCGCAGGCCGCCCTTGTTACATTTCTCGATCGGCCAGCCCATGTCGCCCGCCGCCGCGCGGATCAGATCCAGCGTATCGTCGTCGCAGACGAAGGCGTTGAAGGGGTCGCGCAGGCCTGCTGATTTGAAAGGAGCGTTCACTTGCCGCCTCCGCTGGTAGGTGCCTTGGTCAATTCGCCGGCACCGGTTTGGGGTTTGGTACGATAGGTCTGGATCGCGCGCGTCGCTGCTGCCGGATCGCTGGCCGTGTTGCTGGCGCCCTTGATCAGGTCGTTCGGATCGGCGACCATCGCGGCAAGGTTGCTGTTCGTTGCGCAGCCATAATTGGACGATGTCGCGTTGGTCGGATTAATCGACGACTTGCTGTCCCAGTTGGGGCAGCCCGGCACCGAAGCCGAAGCGCGCGTCACGATGACCCGCACATGGCCCTCGGGCACCGCACCTGTTGTCACCGGAACGTCATTGCTGAGCAGCAAGCCGCGGCGTTCGACCATCGACCGGACGGTCGCCTGCGCCGAAGTCGCACCATAAAACGATGCGTCCTCGATCGCGACGCGATCGCCGTAACGGACACCCATTGCGTCGAGCCAGCCTTGCAGGCGGCCCTGTTCGCTCGGCGGCAGTTCGCCGTTCGTCGCCGCGACATCGAATTGATAGATGGCGTTGCGCACGACGGGCTGGTGCACCGATTCCAGGCTGTGGTTGCTGTGCGCGGCGCCGGTGCAGCCGGCGAGCGTCGTCGCCAGAGCCAGGACCGTCCAAGTTGCGATTTTCTTCATCACTTTGCTCCTGAAATCCAGCGCGTCACTTGATGCCGAAGCCGGGCGACGCATCGCCGCTGCCCCGCGGACGGTCGGCGTCTCCGACACTGGTGTCGAGCCGCGGCTTGGGACGATCGCCGCCGGTCACGCCGTTGCTCGTCTGGTTGAGCAACAATCGCTGCAGGTCGTTTGCGTCCTGATAGGCATCGGTCGGCAGCTTGATGTCGTTCGCCGACACCGGCTGGACCAGATAGGGCGTCACGACGATGACCAGTTCGGTTTCACCGCGGCGGAAGCTGTCCGATTTGAACAGCGTGCCCAGCACCGGCACGTCGCCGAGACCGGGAATCTTGTCGATCGCGCCGATCGAGCGATTGTTCAAAAGGCCTGCGATCATGAAGCTTTCGCCCGATCCCAGTTCGACCGTCGTTTCGGCGCGGCGGATCGTCAGCGCGGGAACCTGGAAGCCCTGCATTTCGATCGCGCCTTCGGTCGACAGTTCCGACACTTCGGGACGGACGCGCAGGCTGATCCGGCCGTTCGACAATACCGTCGGCGTATAGGCCAGGCTGACGCCGTACTTGCGATATTCGATCGTCGTGCCGGCGAAGTTGCCGGGGATCGGCACCGGGAATTCGCCGCCCGCCAGGAAATCGGCCGTTTCGCCCGAAATCGCGGTCAAATTGGGCTGCGCCAGCGTCGCAACGAGACCCGAGCGTTCGCCGATGTCGAGCGAGGCGATCAGGTCGAGGCCGAACAGGCGACCGGCACCGGCAAGGCTCCGCGTTCCCGCGGGCGTGGTGACCTGATAGGAGGTGCCGAGGAACTGAGAATTGATCGGCTGGCCAGTGACAGGGTTGTAGGGGCGGGGCGCCGGACTGCCCGGGAACACGGCGGTCGGCGCAGGAATATCGGTAATCGTGCCGGGGTTCCGCCCGCCGAAGACGCCGGCCAGGAAACCGCCCGTCGTATCGCGCGTCAGAACGTTGCCGCTGATTTCCTTGACCAGCGAGCGGTTCACTTCGGCGATGCGAACCTGCAGATTGACCTGCAACGGCGTGGCCGTGCGCAGGCGCGAGAGAACCTTGGTCTGCTCGCCGACAAAGGCCTGCACCAGCCGTTCGGCCTCGGCGGCGTCGTCGGGCGATTTCACCGTCCCGGTGAGCAGCACAAAGCCGTTCATCGGGTTGGCCGAAATGCTGGCATCCGGCATTGCGAGCGACAGCATCTGGTCGATCGTCTCGATATTGTTGCCGACGCGGGCGACGGTCGAGAAAACGACACGGCCGCTGGCGTCGGTGGCATAGATGCTGGTTTCGCCCGGCTTCTTGCCAAAGATATAGAGCTGGCGGCCCGAACGAACCTGGACGTCGGCGACCTCATCATTGGCGACAAAGACGTCGGACATCGAGGCGGGAAGGCTGACCAGGCGGCCGCGGCCCACCGAGAGTTCGATGCTGCTGCTGGCGTTCTGGACCGCCTGGGCGATGGCGGGCGCCGAAGGTGCCGCTGCCAGCGTGGCTGCCACCAGGCCGATGGCCAGGGTGCGGGCCAGGGCCGCCGCCTTGAATTTGGCTGTGCTGTTCATCTTACTTACCCCCAACCGGAACTTCGGTCATCTTGTCGCCGCGGGTCACGCGCACGACCGGACCGGTCGGAACGGACACCGAGCGTCCCCCATAAGACTGCGTCGAGCCGCTGTTGTTCACTGCTGCTGGCTGCGGCGTCCGCGGGGCCGTCACGCGGCCGCGCACCGGGATCCAGAAGCGCGACACGTCGCCGCCCGTGGTCGCCGACGAGCGGCTGGCGGTCGGACGCGCGGCGACTTCGGCCAGCATCTTCTTTTCTGCACTCGCCCCGCCCGTGGCCGGGACATTGACTTCGCCCGATGCGATCGCGGCATCGAGTTCGCCGGCGCTTTCGGCCAGCGGACGCAGGGCGAGCGACAATTTGCCCATGTCCTGCGCGACCGCGATCTTCTCGGCGATTTCCGGCGTGGCTTCGAGCGTTACCGAGCCGAAGGTACGAACCGGGGTCTTCCCCGTTTCATCTTCGGCATCAAAGCGCTGGTCGGTTGCCAATATGCGGACGTTGCGCACGATCGTCTCGGCGGTGAAAATTTGCTTGTCGGGATAGCTGCTGCCTTCCTCGACCGAGATCGTCTGCGCCAGCACCACATCGACGCGGTCGCCAGGAAAGACGAAACCGGCAACGCCTTGCTCCTGTGACACCTTGACCGTGACGGCACGCATGCCCGGGCCAAGCGCCGCGGCGAGGAAGCCGCGATCGTCGGGATGAACCAGCGCGCCCTGCGTCAGCGGCTGGCCCGCCGTGATCGGATAGCGCACAACGGTGCCGACCAACGTGTTCACGTCGGTCTTGTCCTTCATGAAATAGGCCTTTTCGACCAATTCCTTTGGCCAGGGCTGGAAGCGGAAGCTATCCGGGCCGATAATCGTGCCGACGGGCAGCTGCCGCGTCGCGACAAGGATCATCGGACCGGTAATTTCCGGTGCCGCGGCTGCACGCGCTTGCGGCGCCGCTGCTCCGCGCATCATCTGGTTGACCCCGAACGCTGCGCCGATGGCAATCACTAGCGCGCCGACGATCAGCATAATCTTTCGCGTATCCATGACGAGTTGTCGCCCTCCTGCACCCACCAGAGACGGTCGTGCTTTTCCCTCAGGTCATCCGATAGCCTGAAACTGGTTAAGATATTGTTGGTGAAGCGCCCAAAGGCCCGCCGCGGCGATAGCAACCCCATAAGGGACCTCGACCGGCTTGTCCGAAGGGCGTAATTTCATATGGATAAGCATCGCGGCCGACAGGATGCCGCCCCCGATGGCCATGACCATCAGGGTCGGCATGAACAGCGGGAGCGGGATCCAGAGCATCACCGCGCCGATCATCTTGACATCGCCGCCGCCCATCGCGCCGATCGCGAACAGGCCGGCAAAGACGAGAAAGACCGCGAAGGCGGCGCTGAACTGCAGCGGCACATCGGGCCAGAGCGCAACGCCGCTCGCGATCCAGAAGGGGATGGCGAGCAGCGCCATCGCAGCGTTGAGCTCGTTGGAGATGGTCCGCGATCGGACGTCGCTGATCGCCGCGGCAATCATCAGTAGGCCGAGAACAGCCATCAAGCCAAGTGTGATCGTGCCGTTATCCATCGGTTTTCTCCTAGGCAACATGGCTTACCAAAGCGTAACCATGTCGGCAGGGACGCCGCAGCTTGCATTCCGCGGGCCAGCCGATATGCGGCGGGGCATGACCGACGCGCCGCCTTCCGCCACCGATGTGCTGATTGTCGGCGCCGGGATCGCCGGTGCAAGCCTCGCGGCGGCGCTGGCCCCCTGGCGCCGCGTCCTGCTGGCCGAGGCCGAGGATGTTCCGGGCTATCACGCGACGGGCCGGTCAGCCGCCTTCTGGCACGAAAGCTACGGCGGCGTGGGGGTGCAACCGCTGACCCACGCTTCGCTGGAGGCGTTGAACAGCCCGCCGCCCGAATTTTCGGATCATGGCTTCTTGTCGCCGCGCGGGGCATTGACGCTGGGCCAGCGGTCCGAGGCCGTCGCGGTCGACGCTTTCGCCGCCGAATTCGCGGCGCAGGGCGTCGATGTCGCAAGAATATCGGGCGAGGCGGTTTCCCGCATGGTTCCGGGCCTCCGCCCCGAATGGAGCGAGGCCGCCTATGAGGCGGCGTGCCGCGACATCGATGTCGGCGGCCTGCATGCGGCCTATCTTCGCGCGGCAAAGCGCGCCGGCGCAACATTGGTCACGCGCGCGCCATTGCGGCAGGCACGCCGTGTCAGCGACGGCTGGGACGTCGAACTGGGCAGCGGACGGGTCCGCGCGGCGCTGATCGTCAACGCCGCCGGGGCATGGGCGGACGAGGTCGCCGCCGCGTGCGGCATCGCGCCGGTCGGCATCCAGCCCTATCGCCGCACGGTGATGCAGGTCCGGCTGGGCGTTCCGGTTCCCGCCGACCTTCCGCTCGTCATCCACGTCGGCGGCGAATTCTATTTCAAGGGTCAGAGCGAGGGGCGCGTCTGGCTGACCCCGCACGATGAGACGCCGACCGCACCCCACGACGCGGCACCGGAGGAACTGGACGTCGCGCTTGCGATCGACCGGATGCAGTCGGTGGTCGACTGGCCGGTCGTCGCGGTCGAGCGCAAATGGGCGGGGCTGCGCAGCTTTGCGCCCGATCGCATCCCGGTATTCGGCGCCGATCGGCATGAGCGCGCGTTCATCTGGTGTGCGGGGCAGGGCGGCTTCGGCATTCAGACCGCGCCGGCGGTCGCCGCCTTGCTTGCGGCCGAGCTGGGCGCCCCACCGCCCGTCGGCGCCATCGGCCGCGTCGATCCGACGCCCTTCGCGCCGTCGCGCTTCGCTTGAACCATCTGACCGCTTGCGCAGCGAAACGACCGCATTAACATGGGCTTGGCTGTGTCACCCCCGGCATGGCCCGACCCATGGAGGATGGCATGGCCCATTATTTCGAGATCAAGAAGAACAAGGCCGGCGAATTTGTCGCCTACTTCAAATATAATAGCGAACCCATCTTCTGGACCGAGGGCTATAGCAGCAAGGCCTCCGCACAGAATGCCATCGACTCAATCCTGAAGAACGGACCCACCGCAGAAGTGCGCGAAACCGAATAGTCTTAGCGCGCGGGTGCCCTGCGCGCCCGCGCGACTTCGAGGGCTGCGTCGCTCGCCAGTTGGTCGGCCAGTTCATTGTCGCCGTGGCCCGCATGGCCCTTGACCCAGATCCACTCGACCTTGTGCCGCGCGTTTTCCTTGACCAGCCGCTGCCACAGGTCGGCATTGGCGACGGGCTTTTTCGCCGCGGTTTTCCAGCCGTTCTTTTGCCAGCCGAAAATCCATTTGGTGATGCCGTCGCGGACATAGACGCTGTCGGTCGACAGCTCGACGTTGCAACTGCGCTTGAGCGCGGCGAGCGCCTCGATCGCCGCCATCAATTCCATGCGGTTGTTCGTGGTATCGGGTTCGCCGCCCGACAGCTTCTTCACCACGTCGCCCCAGCGCAGCACGGCGCCCCAGCCGCCGGGGCCGGGGTTGCCCTTGCACGCGCCGTCGGTGGCGACAATCACGGTCTTGCCGGTACTCTCGGTCATGCGACGGCGAACAGGCTGGCGGCGTCGGGCGCGCTGTAGCGCTGCAAACGAGCGAGGAAGGGCGAGGGATCCTTGCGCGTGACGAGCGCGTCGGCGGGCGTATGCACCCAGTCGTGCGCGCGCGTGAGCAGGAAGCGCAGCGCCGCGCCGCGCGCCAGCAGCGGCAGCGCGGCGACTTCGGCGTCCGATAGCGTGATTTCGCCTGCATAACCGCGCATCAAGGCTTCCGCGCGCGCGGGGTCGCAATATTTGCCGTCGGCGGAAAAGGCCCAGGATGCGTGCGTGATGACAAGATCGTAAGCGCGGAAGTCGCTCGCGGCGAAATAGAAGTCGATCAGGCCCGTGACCCGGTCACCGAGCATCAACACATTGTCGGGAAACAGGTCGGCGTGGATGACATGCGCGGGCAGGTCGCTCGGCCAATGAGCATCGAGATACGCCAATTCCCGGTCGACGATCGACTGAAGCCCCGGCAACACCGCGTCGAGATCGCCGGTCGCTTCGGCAACGGCGCGCCAATGCGCATGACCCATGCTGTTTTCGCGCGCACCCGTATAGTCCTCGAGCGCGCGGTGCATCGCGCCGAGCGCGGCGCCCGCCGCTTCGCATTGGGCCGGGGTGGGCTGGGTCAGCGAGATGCCGGGCAGGAACTGGATGACGCACGCCGCGCGGCCCGAGATTTGCTGGATCGCGACGCCGCTCCGGTCGCGGATCATCGCCGGGACCGGGCAGCCCTGGCTGGTGAGATGGTTGAGCAGGTCGACGAAGAAGGGCAGGTCGCCTTCGCGCACCCGCTTTTCGTAAAGCGTCAGGATGAAGCGGCCGCCCGTCGTTTCGAGCAGGAAATTGCTGTTCTCGACGCCCTCGGCGATACCCTTGCACGACACGACGGTGCCGATGTCGTATCGGGCGACAAGGGCGGCAAGATCGTCGGGTTCGACGTGCGTATAGACCGCCATCGCAGGGTCAAAGTCCGTGCATGACGCGGCCAAGGCGTCGAAATGGCGAAGATCTCGGCTTCGGGTGGCCGCCGCAGATGGTGGCTCCATCGGCAAGGCCACGCGGAGACGAGATCGAAGCCATTTCGACGTCCCTCCGGGATTTGACCGATTTTGTCCATGGCTGCGTCAGCGAGCCTTGGAATATACCCATATGCCTACGTCTCGCTTCCTTGCCCTGAACAAAATCGCTTCAAACCTCGGCTGCGTCATGCACGGACTTTGACCCTATGCCGCTTCGAGCCCGCGCGGCAGTTTGAACACCATATCCTCCTCGGCGGTGACCACCACATGTTCGATAATGGTGCGAACCGACGCGACGGCGTCGATCACTTCGCGGACCAATGTTTCCGGAGCGCTCGCACCGGCGGTGATCCCGAGCGTATCGATGTCGTGCAGCCACGCAGGATCGATGTCCGTGCCGCGCTGGACGAGATGCGCCGGGGTGCCGAGCCGTTCGGCAACCTCGACCAGGCGCAGGCTGTTCGAGCTGTTGGGCGCACCGATCACGATCATGCGGTCGCATTGCCCGGCGATTGCCTTCACCGCATCCTGGCGGTTCGAGGTCGCGTAACAGATATCCTCGCCGCGCGGTCCGGTGATCGCCGGAAAACGGTGTTGGAGCGCCGCGATGATGTCGCGCGTGTCGTCGACCGACAGCGTCGTTTGGGTCAGGAAGGACAGCATATCGGGATCGGGCGGCGACAGAGCCGCGACGTCGTCGACCGATTCGACCAGCGTCATCGCGCCCTCGGGCAATTGACCCAGCGTACCGATGACCTCGGGATGGCCGGCGTGGCCGACAAAGACGATATGACGTCCCATCCCGTGCGCGCGCTCGGCCTGGCGATGCACTTTCGATACCAGCGGGCAGGTCGCGTCGATATAGTCGAGCCCGCGCATTTCGGCTTTCGCCGGCACCGCCTTGGGCACGCCGTGCGCGCTGAACACCACGGGCACGCCATCGGGAACCTGGTCGAGCGATTCGACAAAAACCGCGCCCTTTGCCTTCAAGGAGTCGACGACATAGCGGTTGTGGACGATTTCATGCCGGACAAAGACCGGCGCGTCATATTTCTGCAGCGCCAGTTCGACGATGCGGATCGCGCGGTCGACCCCGGCGCAGAAACCACGCGGCGCCGCGATCAAAACCTTGAGTTCTGCCGCTTCGCTGCCTTCAGCTTGCGTCATCGGATGGGGAGCGTTCATGATGCGCGCGCTCTAGCGCAGCAAGCCATCCGGGGTAAAGCCGCTTCGTCCCCGTTCTCATTCTTGTTCTCTTTGTTGCGCCGCGTTCATCGCACCGATAAGAAGCGGCGCGCATGAAGCGGGATCAACTGTCCCGACGCCTGTCAAAGCGCCTGTTTGGAAAGCCCGTTTATCATGATGTCCATTTCGTTTCCGTCCCGTAAGTTCCTGACCGTGCTGTGCGGTACGGCGGCCATGGCGATGGTGGCGGGCTGCGCGAAGGACAATGAAATCGATCTCGCCGGCGGCGTCGGCATCACCTCGACGCGGAGCGCATGTCCCGCGGTCGCGGTGCCGCTGCACACCGGCGACATCACGCTGTTCGATCCCGCGACGAGCCGCGACGCGCGCGCCGTCGATGTCGTCGCCGCGATCACCAACGTCACGCCGGCGTGCAACGATGCCGCCGAGAAGGTCTACCAGCTCGCGAGCTTCGACGTCGTCGCGACGCGCCGCGACGCCGGACCGGCGCGCACCGTGACGCTTCCCTATTACGCTACCGTCCTTCAGGGCGGGACCGCGGTTGTCGCCAAGCGGTTAGGCAATGTCGCGTTGACCTTTGCCGAGGGGCAGGTGCGCGGCACCGGCCGTGCGCAGGCTTCGGCCTATGTCGACCGCGCCGCCGCGACGCTGCCGGCCGACATCCAGGAACGCATCACGCGCAAGCGCAAGGCTGGCGATCAGGACGCCGCGGTCGATCCGCTGAGCCTTCCCGAAGTACGCGCCGCGGTGCAGCGCGCGAGCTTCGAACTGCTCGTCGGCTTCCAGCTGACGCAGGAACAGCTCGAATATAACGTCCGACGATAGGACCGCGGCGGCGCTGCGGCGCCGTTCGCATCTTCACGCCCCGCGCGCCGATCGGCGACGCGGGGCTTTTCGCGCCCGCCCAGCTGTTATAGGGCGCGCGCAAGACTTTCCTGATCGTAGATAGGCCAGCCCCGTGACCCTGTTCAGCCGCTTTTCCGACCATATCGGCGCCGCGCTCGATGCGCTTGCCGCCCGCGATGCCCTGCCGGCCGGTCTCGACCGTAGCGCGATCAGCGTCGAGCCGCCGCGCGACCCGGCACATGGCGACGTCGCGACCAACGCCGCGATGGTGCTGGCGAAGCCCGCGGGCATGAACCCGCGCGCGCTCGCCGATCTGCTCGTCGCCGAACTCGGCGCGCTGGGTGAAGTGACCGAGGCGAGCGTCGCTGGACCGGGCTTCATCAACCTGCGTCTCGTCGATGACAGCTGGCGCGACGAACTCGCGCTGATCTTCAGCGAGGGCGGCGACTATGGCCGTTCGACGATGGGGCAGGGGCGGCGCGTCAACGTCGAATATGTCTCGGCGAACCCGACCGGCCCGATGCACGTCGGCCATTGCCGCGGTGCGGTCGTCGGCGATGCGCTCGCGGCACTGCTCGAATATGCCGGGCACGAAGTGATCCGCGAATATTATGTCAACGACGCGGGCGCGCAGGTCGACGTGCTCGCGCGCTCGGTGCATATGCGGTATCGCGAAGCGCTCGGCGAGGACGTCGGCGCGATCCCCGAGGGGCTGTATCCGGGCGATTACCTGATGCCAATCGCCGGCAAGCTCGCGGTCGAATATGGCGACCGCTTCGTCGGGGCGCCCGAAAGCGCGTGGCTCGGCCTGTTCCGCGCCGAAGCCGTCAGCGCGATGATGGACATGATCCGCGCCGACCTCGCCAAGCTCGGTATCCATCACGACCTTTTCTCGTCGGAGGCCGAATTGCAGGCCGAGGGCAAACCGGCGGCGGCCGAAAAATGGCTGCGCGACCATGATCTCGTCTACGATGGCCAGCTCGAGGCGCCGAAGGGCGAAACTCCCGAGGATTGGGAACCGGTCGAATTGCCGCTGTTCCGCTCGACGCAGTTCGGCGACGATCAGGACCGCCCGATCAAGAAATCGGACGGCAGCTGGACCTATTTCGGCGCCGACCTCGCCTATCATTTCCAGAAGAGCCAGAATGCCGACGAGCTGATCGACATTTGGGGTGCCGACCACGCCGGGACGGTCAAGCGGATCAAGGCTGCGGTCGCGGCGCTGACCGGCGGCAAAACGCGTTTCGACGTCAAACTGGTGCAGATGGTGCGGCTGCTGAAAAATGGCGAGCCGTTCAAAATGTCGAAGCGCGCGGGCAATTTCGTGACGCT
Source organism: Sphingopyxis sp. (assembly GCF_035250425.1). Lineage (GTDB taxonomy): Bacteria > Pseudomonadota > Alphaproteobacteria > Sphingomonadales > Sphingomonadaceae > Sphingopyxis. The sequence continues at coordinate 4,180 of NZ_DATFFD010000063.1, read as the reverse complement.
CGCCGATGTCGTCGACGAGGTCGGCAAGGATGCGGTGCGCTTCACGATGCTCACGCGGAAAGCCGACGCGCAGATGGATTTCGACTTTGCCAAGGTCGTCGAGGCGTCGCGCGATAATCCCGTCTGGTATTTGCAATATGCCAATGCCCGGATTTCGCGGTTGCGCAAAAAGGCCGCCGATGCCGGGATCGCGCTGCCCGCACCCGCGCCTGCGCGCCTCAATACGCATGAGCTGGGGCTTGTGAAGCTGCTGGCGCAGTTCCCGCGGATCGTCGAAGCCGCGGCGTCGGCGCGCGAGCCGCACCGGGTCGCCTTCTACCTTGCCGACGTCGCCGCGGCGTTCCACGCTTGGTATAATCTGGGCAACGACGACCCTGGCTTGCGCATCGTTCTCGACAATGACCCCGAATTGACCGCGACGCGCCTTTATTTGACCGACGGAATCGGGCAAGTCATCCGTAACGGGCTGTCCCTGATGGGGGTAGAGGCGCTCGAGGAGATGAACTGATGACCGGCGACAAAAATGCAGAACAGGGGGACGCGGGTCTCGGTTTCGAAGACGAGGACCGGCTGCCCTGGCTCGAAGCCGCCGACGGGTTCGAGGAAGATGGCGAAGTTTCGCCGGCGCGCCTGCTCGTGATGGTGCTCGGCGGGCTCTTGCTGATCGGCGTGGTTCTCGGCGGTCTGTGGTGGGTCCAGAATGGCGGCGCGCGCGGCAAGGGCGAACTGATCGCGGCGCAGGAGGGCGACTATAAGGTCGCGCCCAAGAATGACGGCGCCAAGGCGTTCGAGGGCGAAGGCGATGCCAGCTTCTCCGCCAGCGAAGGCGCCGAGCCGGCGGGCAAGGTCGATCCGACGCGTATGCCCGAAGAGCCCGCGGTGACGCCCGAGGAACGCGAAGCGGCGGCAAAGAAGGTCGCGGCGGACAAGGCCGCTGCAACGAAAGCCGCGGCTACCAAGGCGGCGCCGGCGGACAAGGTCAAGCCCGCCGCGGTGAAGACCGTCGGCGCTCCCAAGGCCTCTCCGGCATCGGGCGCGGCAATGATCCAGCTCGGCGCCTTCAGCAGCGACGCCGCGGCGGCGAAGGCATGGACGAACCTGTCGAAGCGCTTCGCCTATCTCGCCGAACTCAACAAATCGGTTTCGCCCGCGAAAGTCGGTGACGGTACGGTTTATCGCCTGCGGGTATCGGCGGGAACGGCGGCCAACGCCGCGAATTTGTGCGGAAAATTGCGCGTCGCCGGTGAAAATTGCGTCGTCGTTCGCTGATTCGGCCCGCTTGGCCGCAGACTCTGTTGGTGCAAATCCGCCGCCATGGCATGGTTGCCCTTGGTCATCGCCTGAGAGGGCGGCGATCGATGGAGTTTGATGCACGATGATACCGGCAATTTTCGGCCTGTCGGGCCTGATCCTCACCGACGACGAGCGCGCCTTCTTTCGCGACAGCGATCCCGCGGGCTATATCCTGTTCGGCCGCAACATCGAAAACCGCGAGCAGTTGCGGCGGCTGACGGACGAGCTACGCAATCTCGACGGGCGTGCCAATCTGCCGATCCTGATCGATCAGGAGGGCGGGCGCGTTGCGCGCATGCGGTCGCCCGAATGGCCGCTTTTCCCGAGCGGCGCGGCATTCGATGCGCTGTACGACCGCGCCCCCGCGAGCGCGATCGAGGCGGCGCGGCTGAACGCGATGGCGCTCGCCGCCATGCTGTCCGAGGTCGGCATCACCGTCGACTGCCTCCCGCTGCTCGACGTGCGGCAGCCGGGCGCGAGCGATGTCATCGGCGACCGCGCGCTCGGCAGCGAGCCGATGCGCGTTGCCGCGCTGGGCCGCGCGATCCTCGGCGGATTGCAGGCCGGCGGCGTCGTCGGCATCGTCAAGCATATACCGGGCCACGGCCGCGCTTTGCTCGACACGCATGAGGCGTTGCCGACCGTCACCGCGTCCGACCGCGATCTCCAGACCGATCTCGCACCCTTTGCGGCGCTCCGCGATGCGGCGATGGCGATGACCTGTCATGTGATCTTTGAAGCATGGGATCCCGACCGGCCCGCGACGCTGTCGCCGGTCGTCATCGACAGCGTCATTCGCCAGCGGATCGGGTTCCACGGCCTGCTGATGACCGACGATCTCGACATGAAAGCCCTGTCGGGCGATGTGCCGTCGCGCGCCGCCGACGCAATCGCCGCAGGATGTGACATCGCACTCAATTGCTGGGCGAAGATGGACGATATGGTCGGCATCGCCAATGCGCTGGGTCCGATCAGCACCGTGTCGCGGGCGCGCCTCGAAGGTGCGATGGACCGGATTTCGGGTGACAGCGATGCGCGCGAATTCGCGACGCTTGTCGATCAGCGCGACGCGCTGCTGGCGATGGCCTGATCGCCGATGGAGGAATTGCCGCTCGATTTCGAAATCGTACCGGCAGCGCCCGAGCGCGACGATGCGTTGCAGCTTTCGTTCGAAAGCTGGGAAGGCCCGCTCGATCTTTTGCTCACGCTCGCGCGCAGCCAGAAGGTCGACCTCAAGCAGATTTCGATCCTGGGGCTGGTCGAGCAATATCTGACCTTCATCGCCGAGGCGCGCGAGCTGAAGCTCGAGGTCGCGGCCGACTATCTCGTCATGGCGGCGTGGCTTGCCTATCTTAAGTCGGCGCTGCTGCTTCCGAAGAACCCGCTCGAGGATCCGTCGCCCGATGAACTGGCGCTGCGCCTGCAATTGCGGTTGCAGCGGCTGGCGGCGATGCGCGAAGCCGCGGCGCGGCTGCTCGCGCGCGACCGCGTCGGTCGCGACGTCTTCCTCCGCGCAAAGCCCGAGGGGCTCCGCGACATCAAGGTGCGGCGATGGGACGCCAGCCTTTACGATCTGTTGTCGGCCTATGGGCAGGTCAAGCTTCGGTCCGAACCCGTCGTTCACATGGTTTCGCGCCGTCCCGTGGTCACGCTCGATGCCGCGCTTCATCATCTCCAGCGGATGATCGGCGTAAAACTCGATTGGGCCGAACTGTCGGATTTCCTGCCGTCCGATTATGACGGCCCGCTGCGCCGCTCGGCGATCGCGTCGAGTTTTGTCGCCGCGCTCGAACTCGCGCGGCAGGGGCGTGTCGACCTGAAGCAGGAAGGCGCGTTCGAACCTCTTTATTTGAAAGCCGCAATTGTGGAGCATCGGGCATGATCGACGATCTCGAACGCGCGATAGAGGCGATGCTGTTCGCGAGCGATGCGCCGCTCGACGCGCGGCAGGTTGCGGGAAGGCTGGGCGATGAAATGACGCCGGGCGAGGTCCGCGCGATTATTCAGACGATCGCCGCACGCCACGCGGGAAGCGGTATCGAACTCGTCGAGCGCGGCGGGCATTGGCATTTCCAGACACCTGCCGATCTCGCGCACCTGCTTCGCCGCGAACGCGATGATCCGCGCAAATTGTCGCGCGCGGCGGCCGAAGTGCTTGCCATCGTCGCTTATCACGAGCCCGTCAGCCGGGCCGAAATCGAAGCGATCCGCGGCGTTCAGACCTCGAAGGGCACGCTCGACGTGTTGATGGAGGCCGAATGGGTCGCGCCCGCGGGGCGGCGCGAGGTGCCGGGGCGGCCGCTGATTTACAAGACGACCGACGCGTTCCTGCAACATTTCGGCCTCACGAGCCGCAAGGATCTGCCGGGAATCGAGGATTTGCGCGCGGCGGGACTGCTCGACCCGGTCGATCTCGCTTTCGAGGAAGCGATGGGCGAACTGGACCTAGTAAAAGACGGCGAGGAAGCTTAGATAGCGGCCTCAAGGAGAATTTGAGATGGGTAGCTTCAGCATCTGGCACTGGCTTGTGGTCGGGATTCTCGTCCTGCTGCTGTTCGGCAAGGGCCGTTTTTCGGACATGATGGGCGATGTCGCCAAGGGTATCAAAAGCTTCAAGAAGGGCATGTCGGAAGACGACGCGCCGACGACCCCCGCGCCGAAACAGATCGAGGGCCAGCGCGCGCCCGATGCCACCCCGATTTCGACCCCGACCGCCGAGCACGACAAGCTCTGATCGCCGTCTGCCTGCGGGGGAAGTTTTAGGTCATGTTTGACGTCGCGCCCACCGAGTTGCTGCTCGTCGTGGTGGTGGCCTTGGTGGTTATCGGCCCCAAGGATCTGCCCAAGGCGATGCGCTTTGTCGGCAAATGGATGGCAAAGGCGCGCG
>NZ_DATFFD010000062.1:0-4250 GCF_035250425.1 Sphingopyxis sp. | reverse complement strand
ACAATGTAGGGGAGCAGGCCGATGTGGCGCGAGCGCTTGATCGCTTTCGCCAGCTCACGCTGCTTCTTGGTGGACACCGCGGTGATCCGCGACGGGACGATCTTGCCACGCTCCGACAGGTAACCCTGGAGCAGACGGACGTCCTTGTAATCGATGACCGGTGCGTCCTTCTGGCTGAAGGGGCAGGTCTTGCGGCGGCGGAAAAAGGGTCGTGCCATGGTCGTTTTCCTTATTCTTCGCCGTCGCGGTCACGGCCGCGGCCGCCACGACGTTCCTGCTTGCGCATCATCACCGACGGACCCTTTTCGAGTTCGTCGACCTTGATGGTGAGCCAGCGGATGATATCTTCGTTGATCGCAGCCTGACGCTCGATCTCTGCGATGGCTTCGCCTGCGACTTCAGCCGACAACATCACATAATGACCCTTGCGGTTCTTCTGGATCTTGTAGGCGAGCTGCTTCAGGCCCCAGGTCTCGGTCTTGTGAACCGTGCCCTTATATTCGCCGATGACGTTGGTGACGGTTTCCGCCAGCGCGTCGACCTGAGCCTGGCTCAGGTCCTGACGCGCGATAAAAACATGCTCGTAAAACGGCATGGTGCGCTTCCTTCGATTTGGCCGATCGCTGGCTTCGCGCCAATCGCGAAACCCCTCCGGCTGTCGTCTCGCTTCGCGTATTGATGCAAAGCAAACGGGGCGATGGCAACGTGGCCTCGCCCCGAATGAGCGCGCCTATACAGATTCGCGAGGAGAAATCAAGGCAAAGCCGCGGTCAGCGCGGTTTCGAAAGGGATCCACGCGGAGACGCGGAGCCGCGGAGAAGAAATTATTCGCGCAGAGGCGCAGAGGGCGCAGAGAAAAGGTGAGGGCGGCAAAGCCGCCGATCATTTCTCTATCGCTTCATTCTCCGCGGCTCCGCGTCTCCGCGTGAATCAAAGCCTCTGCGATCTCTGCGCGAATCCTTTCAGCCCAACTTTTCCAAGAGTTCGCGCCCGAATTCGGTGAGCGTGTCGTCGCGGGCGCCGAGGATCAGGATGCGATCGCCCGCCTTGGCCGCGTCGAGCATCGCCGCGCCGCACGCCGCGCGGGTGGTCATATGTAGCGCATCGGCGCCGCCCGCGACGATATCGGCGACGAGCGCCTCGCTGCCGATACTGCGGTCGACGGTGCCGCCGAAATAGACGGGGTCGCAGACATATAGTTTGTCGTCGGGCCGCATCCCGGCCACAAAGCTCGCGGCGAGTTCCTTGCCCATCTGGCGGAGCGGGCCATAGCCGTGCGGCTGGAAGAAGAGCAACGCCCGGCCCGGAAGCTCGGCGACGGCTGCGAGCGTCGCGGCGACCTTGTCGGGATTGTGCGCGAAATCGTCGATGACGGTGACGCCGCTTGCTTGGCCGAGCACCTCGTAGCGGCGGGCGAGACCGGCGAAATCCGCCAGCGCCTCGACGGCTTGTGCGACAGTGACACCTGCGGCGTGCGCGGCGGCGATGGCGGCGAGTGCGTTGGCGGCATTGTGGCGGCCGGGCATGCGAAGCTTCACTCGATAGGCGGTGCCATCGGCGTGGACCGCGAAGCGGCAGCCGTCGGGCAGCGCCTCGAAATCGCTGCCGCGGATCGTCGCCGCATCGTCGAAACCAAAGGTCACGACATTGCGCCCCGACAAAAGCGGCGCCGACTCGGCGTCGTCGGCGTTGACCACCGCGACGCGCGCCTTCGCGGCAAAATCGCCGAAGAGCTGATGCAATTCGGCGAGACTCTTGTGGTCGAGGCTGATGTTTGTGATGACCGCGACATCGGGGCGATAGAGTGCGATCGATCCGTCGCTTTCGTCGACCTCGCTGACATAGGTCGCGGCGTCACCCACCAGCGCGCTTGCAAACGGCCGGTCGTCGCCCGAAAAATTGCGCATCACGGCGCCGTTCATCACGGTCGGTTTCCGGCCCGCGCTTTCGAGGATCCAGCCGGTCATCCCGGTGACGGTCGATTTGCCGCTCGTCCCGCCGACGCCGATTGCCTGATCGGCAGCGTTGAACAAGGCGGCGTTGAGGTCGGCGCGCGTCATCCGCGGCAGGCCGAGCGCGTTGGCCGCGGCGATATCGGGAACGCTGTCCTCGATCGCCGCCGACGCGACGAGGATATGGCCGGCTTTCGGTCCGCTGCCGTCCTGCGGATAAAAGGCGATGCCCTGGCTTTCGAGCCAGGCGAATTTCTCGGGCGTCCGGCCTTGGTCGCGGCTGCGGTCGGACCCCGAAACCGCGTCGCCGCGCGCCGCGACGATCATCGCGAGCGGCAACATGCCCGACCCGCCGATGCCGCAGAAGAAATAGGATTTGTTTTCGGCCATCGCGGCGCGATATGGCTTTGACGAAGGGTTTGCAACCAGAGCGGCACCCCCTTTCCCTTTCGCATCGAGCGAAGTCGAGATGCCCCTCGACCTTGCGCGCCGACGATGGGTGTCTCGACTTCGCTCGACACGAACGGATTTAAGGTCGCTCCATGCGCATAGGCATCGTCGCCCCCTCAACACCAATCCTGCCCGACGATGCGGAGGCCGTGCGCGCGCTCGCAAGCCTCGGCTACCCCGGCGTCGAACTCATATTCGACCCGCAATGCTTCGCCACCCACGGCCATTTCGCGGGCGAGGATGGCCACCGCTTTGCGGCGCTCGTCGAGATGGCGAACCGCCCCGACATCGACGCGGTCTGGTTCGCGCGCGGCGGCTATGGCGCATGCCGGATCGCCGAGAATGCGGTCGCGGCGATGACCGACGCTGCGAGGGCGAAGGCATTCCTCGGCTATTCGGACCAGGGCAATCTGCTCGGCGCGCTCTATCGCGAGGGGTTCGACCATGTCGCGCATGGCCCGATGGTCGCCGACATCCGGCGCGAGGGAGGCGACGCGGCGGTGCTCCGCGCGCTCGACTGGCTCGTCGCGCGCGACCCCGCGGCGTGCGAGCCGCAGCTTCAGCATGGCGCGCGCCATGCGGCGTTCAACCTGATGACGCTGTCGATGCTGCTCGGCACCCCCCTCGAGCCCGACCTTGCGGGCCACGTCCTGCTCGTCGAGGAGGTGAGCGAATATCTTTATGCCTTCGACCGCGCCTTCTTTCATGTCGCGACCTATTTGGGTCCGCGCGGGCTCGCCGGGCTGCGGCTCGGGCGCGTCGGCGACATTCCGGAAAACGACCGCCCCTTCGGAATGGAGGCCGACGAGATCGCCCGCGATTGGTGTCATCGCACCGGTATCCCCTGGCTCGGCCGCGCGGACATCGGCCATGATGCGGCGAACAAGGTCGTGCCCTTCGGCTTGCATCGCGCGGGGTGAAGGAATAGGCGCGCGGTAACGAATATCACCGCAGGGGACGCATCATGCGCGCATTCATCTTTCCGGGTCAGGGCAGCCAGTCGGTCGGCATGGGCAAGGCGCTCGCCGACGCCTCGCCGGTCGCGCGCGAGGTGTTTCAGGAGGTCGACGACGCGCTCGGCCAGAAGCTGTTCCAGCTGATGAGCGAAGGGCCCGAGGACCAGCTCACTCTTACCGAAAACGCCCAGCCCGCGATCATGGCCAATGCCATCGCGACGCTGCGCGTGCTCGAAAAGGAAGGCGGCGTGACGCTCGCCGCCAAGGCCGATTATGTCGCGGGCCACAGCCTCGGCGAATATAGCGCGCTGTGCGCCGCGGGTGCCTTCGACCTCGCGACCACCGCGCGGCTTTTGAAGACGCGCGGACAGGCGATGCAGGCGGCGGTGCCCGTCGGCGTCGGCGCGATGGCGGCGCTGCTCGGCGCCGATATCGACACCGCGCAGAAGCTTGCCGACGCCGCGGCCGAAGGGGAAATCTGCACCGTCGCCAACGACAATGATCCGTCGCAGGTCGTGATTTCGGGCCACAAGGGCGCGGTCGAGCGCGCGGTCGCGCTGGTCAAGGATTATGGCATCAAGCGCGGCTTGCTGCTGCCGGTGTCGGCCCCCTTCCACTGTCCGTTGATGCAGCCTGCGGCCGACGCGATGGCCGAGGCGCTGGGAGCGAATCCGCCCGTCGCGCCGCTCATCCCCGTCGTCGCCAACGTCACCGCAAGCCCGGTCAGCGACCCCGACGCGATCCGCGACCTGCTCGTCCAGCAGGTCACCGGCCGCGTCCGCTGGCGCGAAAGCGTCGGCGCGATGGAAGATATTGGCGTGACGCATTTCGTCGAATTCGGCGGCAAAGTCCTCTCGCCGATGGTGAAACGCAGCGCATCGGGCGAAGTCGA
>NZ_DATFFD010000061.1:0-2326 GCF_035250425.1 Sphingopyxis sp. | reverse complement strand
GCCCGCGATGTTCACCCGCGAACTCGCCGCCGAACTGCTCGTCCAGCCCTTCGCCGCGACGATCGACGCCGGCCGCTACTGGCTCACCCGCCTGATGTCGCGCCCCGAAAGCGACGCGATGCTGCGCTTCCGCGGCTGGCTCACCGATGAAATCGCCGCGACTGCATAGCGATCCCGCTTTCCGCTCTAGACAGAATCACTACCCCGCCGCTACCCGGCCGCCATGGGTATCACCGCGACAATCATGAACACCGCCACCGGCCAGCCGATCCAGAAAATGACCTTCGGCCGCATGCCGAAACCCTGGGCCAGCTTCAACCTCGCGACCGGCGAACTCGTCACCGCCGAACGGATCGACGTGGGCAAGCCCGAACCGGGCAAATTCGCCGCGACGGTCCATGTGTGGGTCAAGGTCAAGGCGCAGGGCTGACGCCAATTCCGTGGGCGCGGCGGCCGCTTCCAATCGCGGCCCCGAGACAGGTTTCGCACCATTGTTTACGACGTAAACATCGATCCCATTTGAACGACATCAATGTTAACATTGTTAATATGGCAAGAGAGGTCGCGTGATAACACCATCGTTCGTCGTCAGGTCCGCAATATCTTCTCCATCGCCTTGCCCTTGGCGAGTTCGTCGATCAGCTTGTCGAGATAGCGGACCTCGCGCATCAGCGGGTCTTCGATATTTTCGACGCGAACGCCGCAGACCACGCCCGTAATCAACTCGCGCGACGGGTTGAGCGCGGGCGCTTGCGCAAAGAAATCCTCGAAATTCGTTCCCTTGGCGAACTCGCCCTCGAGCGCCTTCTGGCTATATCCGGTCAGCCAGCGGAAAATCTCGTCGACCTCGGCCTTGGTCCGCCCCTTCTTCTCCGCCTTGGAGATATAGTGCGGGTACACGCTCGCGACGCTGATCGAATAGATGCGGTGCTTCGTCATGGGACCTCCACACCGGACACCATAACCATCGCCCGACCCTTCGTCATCCCGGACTTGATCCGGGATCCACGACGACGGCGCAGCTATGGATCCCGGATCAAGTCCGGGATGACGATGAAAGGAAGGTCAGCTTCCGGTCGTTCGCCGCCGCCATCACCCTACCCCAACACCCAGCTCCGCCGCGGATAACCCTGCGCCCACAATAGCGCCGTCAAATCGTGATGCCGGATCACCGCCGCCGCCGCCTCGCCCGCCGCGGGGTGCGGATAATAGCCGATCCCCAGCCCCGCGCTCGTGATCATCGGAATGTCGTTCGCGCCGTCGCCGACCGCCAGCGTCTCGGCGAGCGGCAGCCCGTGCTTCGCGGCCTCTGCCTTCAACGTCTCCAGCTTGGTCGCGCTATCGACGATCGGCTCGCGCACCTTGCCCGTCAGCTTGCCGCCCGCGATCTCCAGCTCGTTCGCGACCACCTTGTCGAACCCGATCGCCTCGGCCACCGGCCCGGCAAAGGCGGTGAAGCCGCCCGAAATCAGCACCGTATGCGCGCCATGCGCCTTCATCGTCTGCACCAAGGTCCGCGCGCCGCGCGTCAGCCGCACGCGCTCCATCCGGCAATCGACCAGCGTCGACTCGGGCATTCCCGCGAGCAATCCGACACGTTCCTCCAGCGCGGCGCGGAAATCGAGCTCGCCGCGCATCGCGCGCTCGGTGATCGCCGCGATCTGCGGCTTCAGCCCGGCATAATCGGCGAGTTCGTCGATGCACTCGACGGTGATCATCGTCGAATCCATGTCGGCGATGAACAGCTTCTTGGTCCGGTCGCCCAGCGGCTGGACGACGATGTCGAGCGAGCCATGGTCCATCAGCGCCAGTTCCTTGCGCGCGCTCACCAGGCTGCCGTGAAAGACAATATCCGCCGCGTCATGCTCGTCGATCCAGTGCGGGGCGCCGACATCGTGCCCCGTCGCCGCCAGCCGGTCGATCCCTTCGCGAACCACCTCGTCGGTCAGCTTTCCTGCTGCTATCAGCGTCGCGACGAACATGACATCTCCTTCTTTCTCGACCGCCAGGACGCGGCCTCCCGTGGCACTTATCGCCGGACCCACCGCCAGCGGCAAGAGCGGATCGGCAACCGGGTCGATCAACCGCGCCGCGACCATCGCCGACTGAGCCCGCGCGACACGCCATATCCCGCCAGCAGCGCGACGAGCAGTGCCGGCAGCACGCCTTCGGGAACCTGCCGCCCCTCCGCGAGCATTCGCACATTGGATCGCAGCGCCGCCCATTTATGCACCGACGCCGCCGCGAACGCCGGGTCGGCGTAAAGGTCGGCGATGTCACGGCGGCTGCGATAGCGGACGATCACCATCCGCTCCATGTCGATATC
>NZ_DATFFD010000060.1:0-21101 GCF_035250425.1 Sphingopyxis sp. | reverse complement strand
CGGCTGATCCATCCGTGCTTTCAGCTGATCGGCCCAGCGGGCGTTGCGATCCCACAGCAGCGTCGCGGCGAGTTCGGGGGTCGCGGCCAGGCTTTCGTTCATCGTCACCGCCAGCGCATCGGGATCGCCCTTCGCCCACTGTCCGACCATCTTGTCGAGTTGCGGCCCCAGCTTGTCGAGATCCTTGACCACCGAATTCAGGAAGGCGATTTGCTGGATTTCAGGCAGCGTATCGAAAAAGCCCAGCTGTTGGCTCAGGGTTTCAAGGCCCGCCACGGGCTTGCCAGATTTTTTGGCCGAGGCCGTCAACAGCTTTTCGACACCCTGTTCGGGATCATAGCCGAGTTTGGTGAGCGGCAGTACCGACAGGGTGATCGCAGGAAACCAGGGTTCGAACATGTCGAACTGCGCCGGCGCTATTCCAAGGCTCGCCAGCGCGGCCTGATAGGCCTTGAGCTGTTCGGCATCGAGGCGCGACGAAAGCGTCTTTCCGCTCTGATCGATCGCCAGCGGCATCATTTCTTTCGCCATCGCCGCCTGATCGTCGGGCATGACAATTTCGAGCATCAACTCGTCGGATTTGTCGAACGCCGTCTTCACCGCCTCGTCGAACCAGCCGAGACCGGGTTTGAGCACATGGACGGTGCCGAAGAGATAGATCGTCGTGTCCTTGTCCTTGACGACCCACAGCGCGGGGTCGGCGTCGGTTGTTGCGGGCGCCGCCGCGGCGGCCGGCTCGGCGGCATGGGCGGCCGGAAGCATCGCTGACGGCGAGAAGGCGACGATCGCGCAGGTGGTGGCAAGCTTCTTCAACAAGGTTTTCATCGGGAAATCACTTTCGTTACGGGCGCTTATGGCCGGATCGGACCGGGAAGGGGAGCGAAAAATCTTAGCGGTATTTCAGCCACAGCCAAACGATGGCGTTGACTGCGAGCGCACCTCCGAACAGCAGCATGACATCGGGCGCGGGCGCCATGCTCGCGCGGTGCAGCACCCACCACGTCGGCGCCGACAGCGTGAATGAGTACCATGCGGCCAAACCCGCCCACAGATAGGCGCGCTCCTCATGATCATCGACCGCGCGATGATAGATGGCGAGGCTGACGACCATGCCGACGACCCAAAGGATCGCGGCGCCTGCGGCGAAACCCGGGGTCAGCGGCGCATTGCTGAATATCGTCAGCCCGTCGCCGGTTTCGCCGCGCTGCATCACCGCGCCGAGGACGACGCCAACCGCCAGCGCCAGGCCGAGCCCCGTCGCATAGCGCTTGCGGCGCGGCGACATCGGGCGTTTCATGTTCCGGGTCTCAGTCATCGTGGTTTCCTTCGTGGCCGTCATCGAATATCTCCTCGATCGGCATTTCGAACAGCCGCGCGAGTTTGAAGGCGAGCGGCAGCGACGGGTCGTATTTCCCCGTTTCGATCGCATTCACCGCCTGCCGCGAAACATCGAGCCGGTCGGCGAGTTCCGCCTGGCTCCAGTTCCGCATCGCGCGCAACACTTTCAATTTGTTGTTCATCGGCGCCTCGCCAGCATTTCCATCCGAAGGATCATGGCCTTCCCATAGCGCATCAAAATGGCGGGGAAGGGAATTTTTGTCCGGTCGTTCGCGATGGTCGGGGTTGGGGCGACAGGGTCGGATCGACATTCGCGGGGGCAAGAGACTGGAGCGCCGTCATCGGAGAGGACGCTCCAGCCCAAGTCGCCAGCCGTCACCGGGGGGCACGGCGCGAGCGAAGCCGTCATTTCCGTCGCTTAGCGGGCAGCGCTGATCATCAGCAGAGCAAGTTTGGTGCCACCCTGCGACTGCGCGATCGCGCGCTCGGCCAGCGGCTCAGCCTGCGCAAGCGCGGCCGAAACGCACGCCGCGCGGCGGCTGTTCTCCGCGGTGCCACGAAGGCCGGTGTAGCAAACGCTGCGCGCGGCGCTCTTCAGTCGGGTGTTCAGCTGAATGCGATCGGCCGCGCGGCTCAGGTTGAGGTCGTCGATGCGGACGGCGGCGGCCTTGTCTTCGGCCTGCGCTGTGGCGGGCACGGCGGCAGCGGTGAGCGAAAGGGCGAGGATCAGCGTGCGGGTCGTCATGGCTATTCTCCTTGGACTGACGGGGTCTTGGTCAACTCAACCTGTCTTCATGTCAGGCATGCATGACTATATGTCGTGATTCGCTGACTATGTCAATAACACCTTACAAAAAGTTCTGGAAACATGACTAAGTCGCGCATTTTCGCGCCGTGACGAACGGCGGGGAGCCTTGACCAGCCGCCGCCGCTGGGCCAATGCGGCGGCGATTTTTTGCACCTGCGAAGGAATACCGGCAGTGGCCGACGGGGCGGACAAGACACCACTCAGCTTTCAGGACATGATCCTGACGCTGCACGCCTATTGGGCGGCGCGCGGTTGCGCGATTCTGCAGCCTTACGACATGCGCGTCGGGGCGGGGACTTTTCACCCTTCGACGACGCTGCGCAGTCTCGGCCCCGAACCGTGGAACGTCGCTTACGTCCAGCCAAGCCGCCGCCCGACCGACGGCCGCTATGGCGAGAACCCCAACCGCCTCCAGCATTATTACCAGTATCAGGTGATCCTGAAGCCGTCGCCGGCCGATCTGCAGGACCAATATCTGGGCTCGCTCGCCGCGATCGGCATCGACCCGTTGCTCCACGACATCCGCTTCGTCGAGGACGACTGGGAATCGCCGACGCTCGGCGCGTGGGGGCTGGGCTGGGAAGTCTGGTGCGACGGCATGGAAGTCACCCAGTTCACCTATTTCCAGCAGATGGGCGGCTTCGACTGCAAGCCCGTCGCGGGCGAGCTCACCTACGGGCTCGAACGCCTCGCCATGTATATCCAGAATGTCGACAATGTGTACGACCTGCGCTTTTCCGACGCCGTCGGCGACGTTGCGGCGGTGAGCTATGGCGACGTCTTCCTCGAGAATGAAAAGCAGTTCTCGAAATGGAATTTCGAGGTCGCCGACACCGACACCTTGTTTGCGGGCTTCAAGGCCGCCGAGGCCGAATGTAACCGCGCGATCGAGGCTGGCGTGCCGCTCGCTGCATATGATCAGGCGATCGAGGCGAGCCATCTCTTCAACCTGCTCCAGGCACGCGGCGTGATCAGCGTGCAGGAACGCGCCAATTACATGGCGCGCGTCCGCGACCTCGCCAAAGGCAGCTGCAAGGCGTGGATCGACAGCCAGTCCGAGCGCTGGACCGCTAAATATCCGGGATGGACGCTGTGACCGTGGGCTCAATAAATAGGGACAGTCCCTCAATAAATAGGGACAGTCCCTATTTAATTTTCGTGCGCGCGTGCCGCGCCGTCCGTTTGCGATTAAATAGGGACTGTCCCTATTTATTGAGGGGTGCGCAGTGACCGACTTTCTTCTCGAACTGCGCAGCGAGGAAATTCCGGCGCGGATGCAAGCTGGCGCGCGCGTTGAACTGGAAAAGTTGTTCCGCGCGCAATTGAGCGCCGCGGGCCTCGAAACCGGCGACCTCACCATCTGGTCGACCCCGCGCCGCCTCGCGCTGATTGCCAAGGGCTTGCCCGGGGCGACCGCCGCGGTCAGCGAAGAACTCAAAGGCCCGCGCAGCAGCGCGCCGCCGCAGGCGCTCGAAGGCTTTCTCCGCAAGACCGGCTTGACGCAAGACCAGCTCGAAGACCGCGACGGCGTCTATTTCGCCGTGATCGACAAGCCCGGCCGCGCGACTGCCGAGGTGCTCGCCGAGGCGATCCCTGCGATCGTCCGCGCTTTCGCCTGGCCCAAGTCGATGCGCTGGGGCAAGGCAAGCGCGAGCAGCGAAAGCCTGCGCTGGGTCCGCCCGCTATCGGGCATCGTCGCGATCTTCGGTGAAGAGTTGATTCCGTGTGAAGTTAGCGGGATTTCCGCGAGCTACGCGACGCACGGCCACCGCTTCCACTGCCCGGGCGAGATCACCATCGGTTCGGCGTCCGACTATGCAGAGAAGCTGCGTGCCTGCCACGTCATCGTCGATCATGAAGAACGCCAGACGATCATCCGCGACGGCGCCGCAAAAGCCGCGGCCGATGCCGGGCTGACGCTCGTCGAGGACGAGGGGCTGGTGATCGAGAACGCCGGCCTCACCGAATGGCCGGTGCCCTTGCTCGGCCGCTTCGACGAAGCGTTTCTGGAGGTGCCGCCCGAGGTCATCCAGCTGACGGCGCGCGTGAACCAGAAATATTTCGTCGTGAATGATGCGAGCGGCAAACTCGCCAACGGTTTCGTCTGCACCGCGAACATCGACGCGATCGATGGCGGCGCCGAGATCGTTGCGGGCAACCGCAAGGTCCTCGCCGCGCGCCTCTCCGACGCGCGCTTCTTCTGGGAACAGGACCAGAAAAAGACGCTCGCGCAGCACGCCGAAAAGCTGGCGAACATCACCTTCCACGAAAAGCTTGGGACCGTCGCCGACAAGGTCGAGCGCGTCGCGAAGCTGGCGCGCTGGCTGGTCGAAGAAGGCATCGTTACAGGCCGTACCGGCACTGAGCAAACGTCGGCGCCAGACAGCTCTGGACCCCGGCCTTCGCCGGGGTACACGGAAGAATTGGCAGAACAGGCCGAACTCGCCGCGCGCCTCGCCAAGGCCGACCTCGTTACCGAAATGGTCGGCGAGTTTCCCGAACTGCAAGGCCTGATGGGCGGCTATTACGCCCGCGCCGAAGGCTTGCCCGATGCGGTCGCCGACGCGATCCGCGATCACTACAAGCCGGTCGGGCAGGGCGACGACGTGCCGACGGCGCCAGTGACGGTGGCTGTGGCGCTGGCGGATAAGCTCGACACGCTTGTTGCTTTTTTTGCCATCGGTGAACCTCCGACCGGATCGAAGGATCCCTTTGCACTTCGGCGCGCAGCGTTATCGATGATCAGGATCGTCCTCGAAAATGATCTTCGAACAAACGTCAACACGCTTACGAGTCTAGCCGCGATTGAACTCATACCTCAGATTGCCACCGCACGAATGGCCGGCGTTATTACGAGCGATCTCGAAGCCCTGGGGCGAGCAAATTTGATCGGCCAATTTGACCGCAAAGAATATGTAGAAAAGCTGCGTCGCGATACGGAAGAACCCGACTATGTCGCGACGCTGCATCGAGACATTTACAGCGTGCTGCCATTTGTCGCCGACCGCCTCAAGGTCCAGCAACGCGAAGCCGGCGTCCGTCACGACCTGATCGACGCGGTGTTTGCGCTCGGCGGCGAGGATGATCTTGTTCGCCTGCTCGCCCGCGTGAAAGCGCTCCAGGCGTTCATGGCGACCGAGGACGGCGCCAATCTGCACGCGGGATACAAGCGTGCGGCGAATATATTGAAGCAAGCCAGTGTTCCGGCGGAAGCCGGAACCCAGGGCGGGGCAGCACCGGCGCTGGGGCAAGACGCCCCTGGGCTCCGGCTTCCGCCGGAGTGCATGAC
This sequence comes from Sphingopyxis sp., assembly GCF_035250425.1. Taxonomy (GTDB): domain Bacteria; phylum Pseudomonadota; class Alphaproteobacteria; order Sphingomonadales; family Sphingomonadaceae; genus Sphingopyxis. The sequence goes on along the minus strand of NZ_DATFFD010000060.1, from coordinate 15,666 downwards.
GGATGTGGATAGGGCTTTGCTTGCCGCCCTCGACGCTGCCGAACCCGCCGCCTCCGCCGCGGTTGCCGAGGAACGTTTCACCGACGCAATGGCCGCGCTCGCCTCACTCCGCGCCCCGATCGACGCCTTCTTCGACGGCGTCATGGTCAATGACCCCGACGAAACGGTCCGCGCCTATCGCCTTGGCCTGCTGTCGCGCTTCACCGGCGCGGTGCATGGCGTCGCCGACTTCTCGAAGATCGAGGGATAGGCGCAGGCGCGCGCGGGAAGGGATGCCATGAACGAAACGCATCTCGTCTGGATCTTTGCGGTCGGCTTTCCGCTGTTCTTTGCTGCGATGTGGCTGCTTGTCACGCGCGTCCTGTCGTTTGTGGGATGGTCCAAATATCTGCCCGCCTTCGCATGGGATCGCCCGATCCCCGCCGACGCAGAGCGCTTTTCGTGGGCGACGATGGTCATCGGCCGCTTTCCGGGCGGGGTCAGCTACAAGAATGCGATGAACGTCTGGCTCGACCAGCGCGGCATCTATCTTCGCCCGCCGCTCTTCTTTCGCCTGTTTCACCCGCCGCTGCACATCGGCTGGGACCAGATCGCGGCGATCGAGCCGCGCAAGACGCTGTGGATCAAGGCCTGGTCGCTCGGCTTTCGCCGCGACGTGCCGATCCTGACCTTTAGCGGCGGCGCGGGGCAGGCGATTTTCGATCATTGGCAGGCCCGTCATGGAGGCAGGCCAGCCTGACACCGCAAAAGCAAAACTGAGTCGACCCGGTTGCGGATCGAACCTATTCCCCGCCCACCTCCTCCCCGGGGCAGCAGGAGCATATGATGACGAATATGGTGCATTTGTTCGGCGGCGCGGCCACGACGGCCGAACGCTCGAAGGAATTGCTGGGCGGCAAGGGGGCTAACCTCGCCGAAATGGCCTCGATCGGCCTGCCGGTGCCCCCGGGCTTTACGATCACCACCGACGTCTGCACCGCCTATTATGCCAATGGCGAGCAATTCCCTGCGGGTCTGATCGAAGAGGTCGCCGCGGGCATCGTGCATATTGAGGGGATCACCGGCAAGAAGTTTGGCGACCCCGCCGATCCGCTGCTCGTCTCGGTCCGTTCGGGCGCGCGTGTGTCGATGCCGGGGATGATGGACACTGTTCTCAACCTCGGGCTCAACGACCGCACCGTTGTCGGCCTGTCCGACGCGTCGGGCGATCCGCGCTTCGCGTGGGACAGCTATCGCCGCTTCGTACAGATGTACGCCGACGTCGTCATGGGGCTCGACCATGCCGAGTTCGAGGAAGCGCTGGAAATCGCCAAGGAAGACAGGGGTTTCTACCTCGACACCGAGATGTCGGCTGAAGCCTGGCAGGCGCTGGTCAAGGAATATCAGGCGATCGTCGAGCGCAAAACCGGTGCGCCGTTCCCGCAGGAGCCGAACGACCAGCTGTGGGGCGCGGTCGGCGCGGTGTTCGCGAGCTGGGAAAGCGACCGCGCGAAGGTCTATCGCCGCCTGAACGCGATCCCGGCCGAATGGGGCACCGCGGTCAATATCCAGGCGATGGTGTTCGGCAATATGGGCGACACCTCGGCGACCGGCGTTGCCTTCACCCGCGACCCCGCGACCGGCGAACGCGCCTGGTATGGCGAATGGCTGATCAATGCGCAGGGCGAGGATGTCGTCGCGGGCATCCGCACCCCGCAGTACCTCACCAAGATCGCGCGCGAAAAGGCGGGCGCCAAGCCGGCGTCGATGGAAGAGGCGATGCCCGAGACCTTTACCGAGCTCGGCCGCGTCTTTGATACGCTCGAGACGCATTATCGCGACATGCAGGACATCGAGTTCACCGTCGAACGCGGGACGCTCTGGATGCTGCAAACGCGGTCGGGCAAACGCACCGCGAAGGCGGCGCTCAAGATCGCGGTCGACATGGCGGCCGAGGGGCTGATTTCCGAAGAGGAAGCCGTCGGCCGCGTCGATCCCGGCGCGCTCGACCAGCTGCTCCACCCGACGCTCGATCCGAAGGCGCCGCGCGACGTACTGACCAAGGGGCTTCCCGCAAGCCCCGGCGCGGCGTCGGGAAAGATCATGTTCACTGCCGATGGCGCTGAAAAGGCGGCCGAAATGGGCGAGGCCGTGATCCTCGTCCGCGTCGAAACTTCGCCCGAAGACATTCACGGCATGCACGCCGCAAAGGGCATCCTGACCGCGCGCGGCGGCATGACGTCACACGCGGCGGTCGTCGCGCGCGGCATGGGGCGCCCGTGCGTCTCGGGCGCCGGCGGGCTGTCGATCGACGGCGCGGCGCGCGTGCTACGCGTCGGCGGACGTGAACTGCGCGAAGGTGATATCCTGACGCTCGACGGCTCGACCGGCGAAGTGATGGCGGGCGAGGTTCCGACCTTGCTGCCCGAGCTGGTCGGCGATTTCGGCACGCTGATGGTCTGGGCCGACAAGGTACGCCGCATGAAGGTGCGCGCCAACGCCGAAACGCCCCAAGATGCTCAAGTCGCGCGCGACTTCGGCGCCGAGGGCATCGGGCTTTGCCGCACCGAGCATATGTTCTTCGACGCCGCGCGGATCACCGCGGTGCGCGAGATGATCCTCGCGGACAGCGAAGCCGGCCGCCGCGCCGCGCTCGCGAAACTGCTCCCCGAACAGCGCGGCGATTTTGCCGCGATCTTCGGGGTAATGGCGGGGCTGCCGGTCACCATCCGCCTGCTCGACCCGCCGCTCCACGAATTCCTGCCGACGCGCGAGGAAGATTTCGCCGATGTCGCCGCGGCAGCGGGCGTCGGAATCGAGGCGCTCAAGGCGCGCGCCAACGAGCTGCACGAGTTCAACCCGATGCTCGGTCATCGCGGATGCCGCCTCGGCGTCACCTATCCAGAGATCTACGAGATGCAGGCACGCGCGATCTTCGAGGCGGCGTGCGATGTCGCCGCCGAGACCGGCGCCGCGCCGATTCCCGAAGTGATGATCCCGCTCGTCGCGACGCGCCGCGAGTTCGACCTAATGAAGGCGGTCGTCGACGCGCAGGCGAAGGCGGTGTTTGCCGAAAAGGGCCGCGAGATCGCCTATCTCGTCGGCACGATGATCGAACTGCCGCGCGCCGCATTGATGGCGGGCGAGATCGCCGAGACCGCCGAATTCTTCAGCTTCGGCACCAACGATCTCACGCAGACGACGATCGGCATCAGCCGCGACGACGCGGGCCGCTTCCTGACGCAATATGTCGACAAGGGCATCTTCCTGACCGACCCGTTCGTCAGCCTTGATGTCGAGGGCGTCGGCCAGCTGATCGAGATCGCCGCCGATCGCGGGCGCAAGACGCGTCCCGACGTCAAGCTCGGCATCTGCGGCGAGCATGGCGGTGATGCGCCGAGCATCCATTTCTGCGAAAAGACGGGTCTCGACTATGTCAGCGCATCGCCGTACCGTGTCCCCATCGCCCGGCTCGCGGCCGCTCAGGCTGCGCTGAAAAAGGGCAAATAACCCGGGGGACACCGTCATGAAGAGCTGGCACCGCTATACGATCACTTTGGTGGGCGGACTAGCGGCGGGGCTCGGCGCGGCGTGGGCGCTCACCGGCGGCGGGTTGCGCGACGGCGGGATTGCCAACGGGCCGTGGACGACCTCGCTCGGCTACGGCACCAAGGCGACCGATCCGATCACCCGCGCGGCGGTGGCGCGCGCGGGTCTGCTCGCGCTTCCCGCAAAGGAAACCGTCTATTGGGCGGCGAAGAACGACGCCGCGGGCGCGCCGCTCGACGGCGATTGCCGCTATAGACTGTCGGGGACGCCGCTCGACGCGCGCTGGTGGAGCGTCACTATCTATGACGAAGCGGGCTATCTGGTCGCGAACCCTGCGAACAGTTGGTCGGTGAACGGCGCCAATGTTGCGCTCGATGCCAAGGGCGAATGGCGCGTCACGATTGCTCCGACAAAGCCCGCAGAGGGCGCGTGGTTGCCCGGGACGAAAGGCCAGCCCTTCCATCTGACTTTGCGCATGTACAATCCAGGCAAGGCGTTCCGCGCCAATCCCGCGAAAGCCGTGCTCCCGCAAATCGTGAAGGAGGGCTGCTGAGATGCGCAACTGGCTCGGCCCGCTCGCCTTCGGCCTCGTCGTCGCAGTCGCCACCGCCTGGGCGGCGATCTGGGCGATTCCCTATGGCCTGATGAATGTCGCGATCGAGCGGCTGGGGCAGGGCGGCGTCAACACCATGTCCTATGGCAACCTCGCGACGCCCGAGCGCCAGCCGGTCGTGCGGCCGAGCCCCGATCTCGCTTATTCGAGCTGTCCTTATGACCTGTCAAAAGGACCGGTTGCCATCAACGTGGTGCCAACGCCCGGTCGCTACAGCTCGCTTAGCATCTTCGATGCCGCGACCGACGTGATTTTCGTGCGCAACGATGTGGAGGCGGGCGGCAAGCCGTTTCGAATCATCGTTGCGCGCGCCGGGCAGACGGTGCCGAAAGGCGCCGAGGTCGTCCGCACGAACCATGATCATGGCATCGCGCTGATCCGTCTTTTGTTGAAAGAGCCTGCGGAAATCGGCGGGCTCGACGCGATCCGCCGTCAATCGTCGTGCGGAACGGTCACAAAGCTGAAATAGGGGGTTGCGCCCTCGCGCGACGGGTCTTAAAGGCGCCTCTCCACGCACCCGTAGCTCAGCTGGATAGAGCATCAGACTACGAATCTGAGGGTCGGACGTTCGAATCGTTCCGGGTGCGCCATTCCTTTCCTGACAGGTCCTATATCGTCGAAAGCCTGCGCCGAGTTCCGGTGCGCAGGCGCTATAACGCACTGTCAGCAGTCGTCGCGCAGGCCTTTGCCGGCGGGGCGAGCATGACGGCGGCCCCGACGAGGATAAGCGTCGGCGCGTCGTTCGCCAGCGCGCGCGTCGCAAGGCCGAGCAGGTCGAGACGTGTCGTGAGCCGCTGTTCGTCGGCGCGGCTCACGTTGCACGCGATCATGACCGGCATGTCGGTCCGCATGCCCGCGCCGATGAGACCGCGGGCGATCTCGGGCGCCGCGTCGCGCCCCATGTAGAAGGCAAGGGTCGATCCGCAGCCCGCGAGCGAGTGCCAGTCGACATCGAGCGCCGCGCCGCGGCGGCTGTGCGCGGTGACGAAACGGACGTCGCGTGCGACGTCGCGGAGCGAGAGTGATATTTTCGCCGACGCAGCGGCGGCGCTCGCTGCGGTGATGCCCGGACACACGAAAACGGGATAGCTGGCTGTGTGTACGGCGGCGATTTCCTCGGTCGAACGGCCGAATAGCGAAGGATCGCCGCCCTTCAGCCGGACGACGCGCTTGCCCGCGGCGGCGGCAGTCACCAGCATCGCGTCGATCTCTTGCTGATTCTTCGAATGGCGACCCGAACGCTTGCCGACACTGACGCGCTCGGTGCTCGCGGGAATGAGGCTCAGGACGTCCGGGCCGACGAGGGCGTCGTGAAAGACGATGTCGGCGCTCTCGATGAGGCGGATCGCCTTGCGCGTCAGGAGGTCGGGGTCGCCGGGACCGGCGCCGACCAGCCAGACCGTGCCGGGGCGGAAATCGTCAGGCTGCATTGCTCGTCTCCTCGGCCAAAATGCGCGCGAGCGCGGGGCGGCACGAGCCGCAATTGGTGCCCGCGCCCAAGGCTCCGCCGATCGCGGCGACATCGGCGAGGCTCTGGTCGCGGATCGCGGCGGCGATCGTCTTCAGCCCGATATCGAAGCAGACGCAGATGATCGGTCCGCGGTCGGCTTGGGCGCCCGGCGCGCGGCCGGCGAGCAGCGTCGGCGCGACGTCGGGGGCAGAAAGCTGGGCGATCAGCCAGTCGCGCGGCGGAAGCTCGCCACTTTCGGTCACGAACAGCGCGCCGGCGAGGCGCCCGCTCGCAATGACCGCGACGCGCCGCGTCCCGCGCCCCGCATCCTGCGCCTCGACCCGTTCGCCTTTGGGGAGCAGCGCCTCGATGGCGCGCAGATCGCCGTTGCCGGCAAGTTCCCACAGGACGCCCGACGGAACGGCGACGCGCGTCGCCCACAGGCATTCGGGCGCCGCCGCCAGCTCGTGCGCGAGCAGCAGGAAGCCGCGCCAGCGCGTCGTCACGGCTTCGATGCTCGCCGGCGTACGCTTGAAGCCCGGCTGTCCCGACACGGGGTCGACCAGCGGGCGCGGGAGCAGGCCGGTGCGGCCGCTGCTCGACGTCCGGTCGGTCCAGTGAATGGGCACGAACAATTCGCCGGGGCGCTGTCCGCCCGAAAAGGCGACGCGGTAGACGCTGTCGCCCCGCGGCGTCGCCACGCGCGCGAGCCCGCCGTCCGAGAGGCCAAGGCGGGAGCCGTCATCGGGGTGAACCTCGACGAGCGGCTCCTCGCGGTGACGCGCCAGCTTTGGGGCGAGGCCGGTACGCGTCATACTGTGCCATTGGTCGCGATACCGCCCGGTGTTGAGCGTCAGCGGCCATTTTTCGAGTGCTTCGGGAAGCGGCTTCTGCGCGACTGGCACCAGCCTTGCGCGGCCATCGTCCGTCGGAAAGCGCCCGTCGGCGAATATCTGTTCGCCGCCCCAGCGGAACGGCGCCATATCGTCATAGGCGGCGTTGCCGCCCTGCGCTGCGTGGGGGAGGGCGAACAGCCGGCCGCCGTCATTGTCATAGGTCGACAGGCGGCAATGCTCGCGCCAGATGTCGGCGGGCCGGTCGTAGGAAAAGGCGGTTTTCCACCCCATGCGCCGCGCGATTTCCTTGACGATCCACCAGTCGGGCATGGCTTCACCTGGTAGGGGGAACAGCGCGCGCTGGCGGCTGATCGTGCGATCGCTGTTGGTGACGGTGCCGTCCTTCTCGCCCCAGGCGGCGGCGGGCAAGCGGACATGGGCGAAGGTGCCGGTGTCGGTCGCTTCAATCACGTCGCTGACGACGACGAAGGGGCAGGTCGCGAGCGCCTCGCGGACGCGGCCGGCATCGGGCATCGACACCGCGGGGTTGGTCGCCATCACCCACAGCGCCTTGATGCGCCCCTCGCCGACCGCGCGGAACAGATCGACGGCCTTGAGGCCCGGCTTCTCCGCCATCGCCGGCGCGGCCCAGAAGCGCTGGACGCGGTCGCGGTTTTCGGCCGCGAAATCCATATGCGCGGCGAGGGTCGAGGCGAGCCCACCGACCTCGCGCCCGCCCATCGCGTTGGGCTGGCCGGTGATCGAGAAGGGCGCGGCGCCGGGTTTTCCGATGCGTCCCGTCGCGAGATGGACGTTGATGATCGCATTGACCTGATCGGTGCCCGCGGTCGACTGGTTGATCCCCTGGCTGAACAAAGTAACGGTGCGCGGGGTCGCGGCGAACAGTTCATAGAAACGCCTGAGGTCGGCGGCGGGCACGTCGCAGGTGCGCGCCACCGACCACAGGTCGTTCCCCTCTCCAAGCTGGTCCCAGAAATCCTCCGGCACCGCGACATGCGCGGCGAGATAGGCTTCGTCGATAGCGCCCGCCTCGTGGCAATATTGCAGCAGGCCGTTCATCAGCGCGACGTCGCTCCCCGGGTGGACGGGAAGGTGCAGGTCGGCCTCTTCGGCGGTTTCGGTGCGGCGCGGGTCGATGACGACCAGCTTCGCGCCAGCCTCGCAGCGCGCGCGGATGCGCTGATAAACGATCGGGTGGCACCAGGCGGTGTTCGACCCGACCAGTACGATCAGGTCGGCGGCATCGAGATCGTTGTAGGTCGCAGGGACGACATCCTCGCCAAAGGCGCGGGTGTGGCCGGCAACTGCGCTCGACATGCACAGCCTTGAATTGGTGTCGATGTTCGCGGTGCCGATGAAGCCTTTCATCAGCTTGTTGGCGACATAATAATCCTCGGTCAAAAGCTGGCCCGAGACGTAGAAGGCGACGCTGTTCGGCCCGTGGCGCGCGATCGTCTCGCGGAACTTCTTCGCCACGAGGTCGAGCGCCTTGTCCCAACTCGCACGCTTGTTGCCGATCATCGGATGAAGCAGGCGGCCCTCCAGCCCGACGGTTTCGCCGAGGTGGGTGCCCTTCGAACAGAGCCGTCCGCGGTTCGCGGGGTGGTCGGGGTCGCCCGCAATCTCCACCTGCCGCGCGCCGGTGACGGTCGCACGAATTCCGCAGCCGACGCCGCAATAGGCGCAGGTGGTGCGGACGGCTTCGTTCATCAGGCGGCCGCCTTCAGCGTGCTCGCGCGGCAGATGAGGACGCGGCCGCCGTCGATCTTGACCGGCACGGTGGGCGTGCAGCCCTTGTCCTCGCCGAGCGCCTCGCCGGTCGACAGGCTGATCCGCCAATTATGCAGTGGGCAGGCGACCGCGCCGCCGTGGACGATGCCCTGGCTCAGCCGGCCATGCTTGTGCGGGCAGCGATCGAGCAGCGCGAAGACCTTGCCCTCATTTGTGCGGAACACAGCGATGTCGTCGCCGCCCGCGACCTGTACGGTGCGGCTGCCGCGCACGGGGATTTCATCGACCCAGCCGATGTCGAGCCATTCGGGGGTCGTCATGCCAGTTGCTCCTGCGGAATGAAGCGCGCCATCGGCGCATGATGTTCGGCCTCGGCGCCCTCGGCGCGCTGCGCCCAGGGGTCGTCCTGCGAAAAACTTTGCGAATAAAGGAAGCGCGCGCGCAGCGCCTCGCGGCCCGCGGCGTCGTCGACGATTCGCGTTTTCACATGTTCGATCCCGACGCGCTCGATCCACGGCGCCGTGCGCTCGAGATAGCGCGCTTCCTCGCGGTAGAGCTGGATGAAGGCGGCGCAATAATCCATCGCCTCCTGCTCGGTCGCGACCTTGCACAAGAGGTCGGTCGCGCGGACATGGATGCCGCCATTGCCGCCGACATGGAGCTCGTAACCGCTGTCGACGCAGACGATGCCGAAATCCTTGATCGTCGCCTCGGCGCAGTTGCGCGGGCAGCCCGACACCGCGATCTTGAACTTGTGCGGCATCCAGCTGCCCCAGCTCATCCGTTCGATCTTGACGCCGAGCCCTGTCGAATCCTGCGTGCCGAAGCGGCACCATTCGGACCCGACGCAGGTCTTCACCGTGCGCAGCGCCTTGCCATAGGCGTGCCCCGACACCATCCCGGCGGCATTGAGGTCGGCCCAGACCGCGGGCAGATCCTCCTTCTTGATCCCGAAGATGTCGAGCCGCTGGCCGCCGGTGACCTTGACCATCGGCGCGTCATATTTCTCGACGACATCGGCGATCGCGCGGAGTTCGGTGGGGTTGGTGAGCCCGCCCCACATGCGCGGGACGACCGAGTAGGTGCCGTCCTTTTGGATGTTGGCGTGCAGTCGCTCGTTGACGAAGCGGCTCTGCTGGTCGTCGACATAATCGCCTGGGAGTGCGCAGAGCAGATAATAGTTGAGCGCCGGACGGCATGAGGAACAGCCGTCGGGGGTCGTCCAGTGCAACTGCTGCATCACTTCGGGGATCGAGCGCATGCCCTGCGCGACGATCTCGCGGCGCACATCGTCGTGGCCGAAGCTGGTGCATTTGCACATCGTCTTCGGTCCGGCCTGCACGTCGTCGCCCAATGTCAGCGCGAGCAGGGTTTCGACGAGGCCGGTGCACGAACCGCAACTCGCCGACGCCTTGCAGGTGCCGCGCACCGCGTCGAGGCTGCGCGCGCCCTTGGCGATGCAAGACACGACCTGACCCTTGGTGACGCCGTTGCAGCCGCAGATTTCCGCATCGTCGGAAAGCGCCGCAACGGCAGCCTTAGGGTCCGCGGCGCCTCCTCCCGAGGCGAAGGCTTGGCCAAAAATGAGGAGGTCACGGAGGTCGGAGACGTCCTCCTGCTTCTTGAGGAGGTCGAAATACCAGCTGCCATCGGCGGTATCGCCGTAGAGCACCGCGCCGACGATCCGGTCGTCCTTGACGATGACGCGCTTGTAGACGCCGCGGCTCGCGTCGCGCAGCACGATGTCCTCGCACCCGTCGCCGCCCGAAAAATCGCCCGCCGAAAAGACGTCGATGCCGGAAACCTTGAGCTTGGTCGAGGTCACCGATCCGCGATAGCCCGTCGGCTGTTCGACGAGCCCGTCGGCGAGGCTGCGGCACATGTCCCATAAGGGCGCGACGAGGCCGTAAACCTGCCCGTCATGTTCGACGCATTCGCCGACCGCGAGAACGGCGGGGTCGCTCGTCACCATATGGTCGTCGACCTGGATCCCGCGGCCGACCGCGAGGCCGGCGTCGCGCGCGAGCGCGACCGAAGGGCGGATGCCGACCGCCATCACGACGAGGCTGGCGGGAATCAGCGTCCCGTCCTTGAGCTTTACCCCCTCGACCCTGCCGTCGCCGACGATCTCGGCGGTGTCGGCGCCGGTCAGGATCGTCTGGCCGCGGCCTTCGAGCGCCTGCTTGAGCAGCCAGCCCGCTGCTTCGTCGAGCTGGCGTTCCATCAGCGTCGGCATCAGGTGGATGACGGTGACCTTCATGCCGCGCAGGCTCAGGCCGTGGGCGGCTTCGAGTCCGAGCAGGCCGCCGCCGATCACCACCGCATCGCCGCCGGCTTCGGCTGCGGCGAGCATCGTGTCGACATCGTCCATGTCGCGAAACGCGATCACGCCGGGCAGGTCCTTGCCGGGCACCGGGATGATGAAGGGGTCGGAGCCGGTCGCGATCAGCAGCCGGTCGTAGCGTTCGGTCGTGCCGCCGCGCGTCGTCACCGTCCTGGCCGCACGGTCGATCACGACCACCGGATCGCCCGCGACCAGCGCAATGCCGTTCGCCGCATACCATTCGGCATCGTTGATCACGATGTCGTCGAAGCTCTTCTCGCCCGCGAGCACGGGGGAAAGCATGATGCGGTTGTAATTGACGCGCGGCTCGGCGCCGAAGATCGTCACGCGGTAACGCGCCGGATCGCGGGCGAGCAGTTCCTCGACCGCGCGGCATCCGGCCATGCCGTTGCCGATCACGACCAGATGGTCGCGCGTGTCGGCGTCGGTCTTGATGGGGCGGTGTTCCATTAAATCGTCCAGTCCAGTTGCAGCCAGATTTTGTCGGTGTCGGTGGCGAAGGTGTCGGCGTTGTAATGCGCGTAGCGGGCGGCCGCGGTGACCTTGCCGAGCTTCGCGCTCGCGAGCAGGTTGATCTCGTCGCCATAGGAGCGGTCCGCGCGGTCGCTGCGATAGTCGTGATAGGCCGCCTGCAGCGTCACGGCCTTAAGCGGCCCAACCGCCGTCCAGCCCCAGCCGGCGCTGGCGTACAGATCGCGCACGCCATCGGGCGGGGTGACGAGGAATTTGTCTGCCCAGCCTTGGAATTTGAAACCCGTCGCGAGCGGAGTCTGGAAGCTGGTGAGCGCGATCCCCTTGTCGGCGCCGAGTATCTCGTACCCGACGCCGACGCGGGGACCTCCGAAATCGATCGCTACATCAGCCAGATAATAGTCGGCGCTGTAGTTATTTGGATTACGGTGCCAGTCGGACTGGCGCGCATAGCTCAGCTGGTAAGCGATCTTCGCCTTGCCGACAGCCTGCGATCCGTCGAGGCGAGCGCCATAGCTTTGGCTCGACATGCGAAAACCTTGCATCGCCACCTCGTCCTGATCGACGAGATAGGCAAAGGTGGCGAGCTTGCCGATCGGGGTCTGGGCGCCGAGGTTGCCGAAGATATTGTCACCCGATACCGCCTGTTGCCGCGCGCCGGCACCTTCGATGCCCCAGATCGTCCGCACGCTCCACGCATAGGCGAGATCGGCCTTCACGCCCTTTACGGGCGTGATCTCGGCGCGCACGGCGTCGAAGCTCTGACCGTTCTGGCGAAAGCCGACGCTGCCGACGAAGCGCTCGTCGTCGAAGCCGAGCCGCTGACGCCCCGCGGTGAGCGCGAAGACGGGCGACGCATAGCGGATTTGCGCGCGGGTGAGGGCGATATTGTCGGGGTCGGCGATCAGCGGACGGGTGGCCGCGCCGTGGAGTCCGTCGAAATAGTCATCGACGATTGCCAGATTGCCTTGCCCCTCGACCAGCGCCGACCAGCTGCCCGTCTTGGCCTCTACCCCGGCGCGGACGCGTAGCGTCAGCGCCTCGGCATCGGCGGGCAGACCGTCCTGATCGACCTGCTCATAGCGGAGGCGCGCCTCGCCTATCGGCTTCAGGACGATGTCTTGTGCCTGCGCGACCCCGGCGGGCGCGAGCGTGGCCAAGAAGATGAGGGTGCGCGTCATCGATCAGATCCGCACGCCTTCGGCGGCGCCCCAGGTCCGGCGCCATTGACCCTTGACGAAGAGCAGCGCGACGAGCGCGACCACCGCGAGCCCGGCGAAGATGTAGAAACCGGGGGCGAAAGTGCCCGCCCATTGCTTGGCGAAGCCGAGCGAGGAGGCAAGGTAGAAGCCGCCGACCCCGCCCGCCATGCCGACCAGCCCGGTCATCACGCCGATTTCGGCTGAAAAGCGCTGCGGCACGAGCTGGAAGACCGAGCCATTGCCCGTGCCGAGCGCGAGCATCGCGATCACGAACAGGCCAAGCGCGGCGGGCAGCGTGTTCGCCTGGGGCACCCCGGCAATCGCCAGCGCCGCGACGACGAAGACCATCATCAGCGCCTTGACCCCGCCGATCCGGTCGGCAAGCGCGCCGCCCATCGGCCGCACGAGCGAGCCGGCAAAGACGCACGCGGCGGTGCAATAGCCCGCCATCACCGGGGTCAGGTGAAACTGGTCGGTGAAATAGATCGGCAAGGATGCCGCGAGTCCGACGAAGCCGCCGAAGGTCACGGCGTAAAAGCCCATCAGCCACCACGCATCGGCGGTCTTGAGCGGCTCGAAATAATGCACCAGCTTTTTCGGCGCGGGCGCGTTCGGCGCGTCCTTCGCCATCGCGAGATAGACGAAGAAGACGATCGTCAGCGGAATGCACGCAAGGCCGAGCACGGCGTTCCAGCCGAACAGCTTGGCGAGGCCGGGAGCGAAGAGCGCCGCGAGCACAACGCCCGAATTGCCCATGCCCGCGAGCCCCATCGCCTTGCCCTGATGCTCGGGCGGATACCAGCGGCTCGCGAGCGGCAGCGCGATCGCGAAGCTCGCCCCCGCGAAGCCGAGGATGATGCCCAGCGCCAGCGTGCCGGCGAAGCTCGAAACCCCCATTGACCATGCGGTGAACAGTCCGGCGATGACGATCAGCTGGCTGATCGCACCCGCCCGCTTCGGACCGATGCGGTCGACGAGCAGGCCGTTGACGACGCGCAGCAACGCGCCCGCGAGCGTCGGCACCGCAACCATCAGCCCCTTTTGCGCCGGGGTGAGCCCGAGATCTTCGGAAATGGCGGGGGCGAGCGGCCCGAGGATGACCCACACCATGAAGGCGAGGTCGAAATAGAGAAAGGCAGCGACCAAAGTCGGCCAATGTCCGCTAGCCCAGAAACTCGATTTTGTCCCGGCGCCGGCGCCGTTCATCATGTCCGTCATCGTCCGTCCCCTTGTGCGACGGGCAATAAAAAAGCCGCCAGGACGGCGGCCACGCGGGCGCATCCTGACGGCTTCATTGCCTGTTGGAGTGCAGGGAAAGGCTCCCTGCCTGCCGCGCGGACCGGCCCCGTCGTTGGAGCCGTAGCCGCTTTATCCTGCCCCGGCAGCGTCGCCGAGTGCGTTTAAACTGCCTGATTCGCAGATGGCACGCAACCTGTTATTTCGCAGGTGCAGCATAAATTCGAATGCAAGAATAAACCTAGCTAAAATCAGCCAGATAGCCTTGAATATCGTCGGGATCGAAGGCGCGGCCATCGAAAAAGCGGTCGCTGCCGAGGACAAGGCGGCCCTGCGTCGACCCGGCGCCGAGGGGCTCGCCGATCCCGCCTTCGAGCTTTGAACTGGCGCCGGGAAGCGGCGCGCCCGATCCGGCCAAAGCGGCGCGATAAACGTCGGGGCGGAACACCGCGGCGGCGGTCGCGGCATCGGCGGCCGAATAGTCGGCCCGGTCCCACCGAAGCATCTGCGAATAGAGCCACGCGGCCTGGCTGCGCCACGGGAAATTCGCCGCTTCGCGATATTGGAACATGAAGTCGGGATAGTGGATCGGTTCGCCGCCGGGAACGAGGCGGATGTGGTCGGTGATCGCGCGCAGCACCGCGTCGCGCGAGGCGCCCAGATATTCGGGCCGCGCCAATATGTCGGCGCTTTCTTCCGCCGTGCCAGGTTCGACGAAATGCGCGGCGGCAGCGTGGAGTGCGCGCAGCAGTGCTTCGACCGCGTCGCGCCGCTCGTCGATGACGGCCTCGCGCAGCGCGAGGACTTTTTCGACCCCGCGGCGCCAGATCTGTGCGGTGGCGAGCGCGATATGACCGACGCCGCGTTCGACTGCGATTGAGTTCCACGGCTCGCCGACGCAGATGCCGTCGACCTCGCCCGCCGCGAGCGCATCGGCGGCAAAGGGTGGGCTGGTGACGACGATCTCGACATGGGTATCGGGGCGGATGCCCACCCCCGCCAGCCAGTATCGCAGCATGTAATTATGGCTGGAATAGCGATGCACGACGCCAAAGCGCAGCGGCTTCCCCGCTATTTTGCGCGCCGCCGCCACGCGCTGCAATGCTGCTCCTATCACGGTCGGGTCGCCGAGCGTGTCGCCGAGCCCGACATCTTTTGCGAGTGCCGTCGAAAAGGTGACCGCATTGCCGTTGAGCCCGAGCACGAAGGGCACCGCCATCGGCACTGCGGGCCGGTCGCGGCCGAGTGCGGTCGCGATCGCGAGCGGCGCGATCATATGCGCCGCGTCGGTATGGCCATAGAGCAGCCGGTCGCGCACCGTCGCCCAGGTCATGTCGCGGACCAACTCGATGTTTATGCCTTCGCGCGCGGCAAATCCCAGTTCGTGCGCGAGGATGGGCAGCGCGGCGTCGACCAGCGGCAGGAAACCGATACGGAATGTTTCGGCGGTCATTCCATGTCTCCCAAGAGCGCGTCGCTTGTCACGATCGCCTCGGCGATCTCGGCGATCCGGCGGTTGGTGCGCATCGCCTGTCCGCGCAGCAGCGCGTAGGCGGCGGGTTCGTCGATCGCGCGCCGTTTCATCAGAATAGCCTTGGCGCGATCGATCGTCGCGCGTTCGACCAACGCATTCTTCGCTTCATCGAGCTCGCGCTGGAGTCGCGAAAAGGCCTGGAACCGCCGGACTGCGAGATCGATGACGGGCTTGATCCGCTGTTTCGACAATCCGTCGACAACATAAGCGGAGACGCCCGCGTCGATCGCCGCGCCCGTCGCCTCGGCATCGCTCTGGTCGACGAACATCGCGATCGGCCGGGCGAGCGCGCGCGACATCGCGAAGAAATCCTCGAGCAGGTCGCGGCTGGGATTTTCCAGATTGACCAGGATGACTTCGGGCTTGGCCGCTTCGATTTGCGCGACCAGCGCCCCCGCCGGATCGATCAGCACCAGATCGTCGAGCCCCGCGTCGCGCAAACCATCGGAGATGATCGCCGCGCGCGTCGTGCTGGTGTCGATGATCGCGATCCGCATGGCGGCGCCTTTACGGTGTGGCGTTCGAAACCGCTAGAGGGATCGTGTTTCGAGCGAGCAAGCTAGGGTCAGGACCCATTAATTGCACGATCGAGGCGTCGAAATGGCGAAGATATTGGGTTTGGGTGGCCGCAGCGGGTAGCATCGCTACCCGCAAGGTCGCGCGGACCCAAGATCGAAGCCATTTCGGCGTCCCTTCGGGA
>NZ_DATFFD010000059.1:0-27070 GCF_035250425.1 Sphingopyxis sp. | reverse complement strand
CCCTAACCCCTCCCGCAAGCGGGAGGGGAACTGGGCTCACCGCCCCTTCCACACGCCTTCGCGTTTCTCGATGAAGGCGGCCATGCCCTCGGCCTTGTCCTCGGTCGCGGCGAGGATCTGGAACAGGCGGCGTTCGTAGATCAGCCCTTGGTCCAGCGTGGTTTCGAACGCGGCGTTGACCATATCCTTGTTCACCATCGCGGCCATCGGCGGCATCGCGGCGATGGCGGTTGCGGTCTTCATCGCTTCCTCGATCAGATTTGCATGGTCGACGACGCGCGCGACGAGGCCCGAACGCTCGGCTTCGGCACCGTCCATCATCCGGCCGGTGAGGCACATTTCCATCGCCTTCGCCTTGCCGATCGCGCGCGTCAGCCGCTGCGACCCGCCCATGCCCGGTGCGACGCCGAGCTTGATTTCGGGCTGGCCGAATTTCGCTTTCTCCGACGCGATGATGAAATCGGCCATCATCGCGAGCTCGCAGCCGCCACCGAGTGCGAAGCCGTTGACCGCGGCGATCCACGGTTTGCGCACCTTCTTCACGAAATCGCTCGTCCATTTCGAAAAGAAATCTTCGAGGTAGAAATCGGCGGCGGGCTTGTCGGCCATTTCCTTGATGTCGGCGCCTGCGGCGAACGCCTTGTCGCCCAAACCGGTGAGCACCGCGCAGCGCTGGCCCGGATCGGCCTCAAAGGCCGCAAAGGCGGCGATCAGGTCATCGAGCACGCCCGAATTCAGCGCGTTGAGCGCCTGCGGGCGGTTGAGCGTCACCAAGGTGACGGCGCCGCGCTGTTCGACGAGGAGGGTTTCGTAGGTCATTCTTATCTCCTTATCATCGTCACCCCGGACTTGATCCGGGGCCCATTCCGGCGGCGGCCCATGGACCCCGGATCAAGTCCGGGGTGACGAAGTGGGGGGTATTGCGAAGTCAGGTGAGCGGGGTCCATTTCTCGCTTTCAGGGAGCGGCGCGAAGATCGCGTCGATCCAGTCGTCGGTGACCGCTTCGGGCGTCGGTGGATCCCATTTCGGACTGTTGTCCTTGTCGACGATCAACGCGCGGACGCCCTCGATGAAATCGTGCATCTGAACGACGCGGCTGCCGATCGCATATTCCTGTGTCATCTGCGCGGCGAAGTCGTGCATCTCGCCGCCTTCCTTCAGCTGGCGCAGCGCGACCTTGCAGGTTTGCGGGCTTTTGCCGTGGAGCGTCGCCAGCTCCTTTTCGGCCCATTCGCCGCCATCGGCTTCGAGCGCGCCCAATATATCCTCATAGGTGTCGCTCGCGAACAGGCGGTTGATCCGTTCGAGATGCCGGGTGATCGCGGCGGGCGGCGCGGTGACCGACAATTCGCCCAAGATGCCGCCGATGCGGGTCGGATCGACCGCGATGCGTTCCTTCGCCTCGGCGAGCTTTTCGGACGGCAGATAATGCGTCGCGAGGCCGAGTGCCAAGCACTCCGCGCCGTCGAGCCGCGCGCCGGTGAGCGCGAGATAGGCGCCGACGCGGCCTTCGAGGCGCGGCAGATACCAGCCGCCGCCGACGTCGGGGAACAGCCCGATCCCCGTCTCGGGCATCGCGAAGCGCGTGTGCTCGGTCGCGACGCGATATTTCGCCGGCTGCGAGATGCCGACCCCGCCGCCCATCGTGATGCCGTCCATGAAGGCGGCGACGGGTTTGGGATAAGTGAAGAGCAGATGGTTGAGGCGATATTCGGTGTGGAAGAAGAGGCGCGCTTCCTTGCCATCCTTCGCGCCGCTTTCCGCGAGCATGCGGATATCGCCGCCAGCACAGAAACCGCGGCCCTCGCTATGGTCGATGATCACCGCCTCGACCGCATCGTCACCCTGCCATTTGACGAGCGCGTCGATCATCGCCTGACACATCGGCAGATTGAGTGCGTGGATCGCCTTTGGACGATTGAGCGAGAGGCGGCCGACGCGGACGTCGGTCGAGATCAGGACGTCTGCGGTCATCGCCGATCCTCCCCGGCACGGGGAGGGGGACCGCCGAAGGCGGTGGAGGGGCACCCTCGTCCAGACGCTGCGCTATGGGGCATGTGCCCCTCCACCATGCTTCGCATGGTCCCCCTCCCCGTTCCGGGGAGGATCTTTTCGACCTTTGTCATTGGCGCAGCAGGTCCCTTCCGACGATCATCCGCATCACCTGGTTGGTGCCTTCGAGGATCGAATGGACGCGGAGGTCGCGCCAGAAACGCTCGATCGGATAGTCGCGGAGATAGCCGTAACCGCCGAACAGCTGGAGCGCGTCGTTAACGATCTTGCTGCCATTGTCGGTCGCAAGCCGCTTCGCCATCGCCGAGAAGCGCGACTTGTCGGGGGCGTTCGCGGTGACCTTCGCCGCCGCCATATAGAGCAGCGCGCGCGCGGCTTCGAGGTCGGTCGCCATGTCGGCGAGCATGAACTGGGTGTTCTGGAAATCGGCGATCGGCTGCCCGAACTGCTGGCGGTCCTTGGTATAGGCGACCGCCTCGTCGAGGCATCGCTGCGCGCCCCCCAAGGAGCAGGCGCCGATGTTGAGCCGCCCGCCGTCGAGCCCCGCCATCGCGAAACGGAAGCCGTCGCCTTCGGCGCCGACCAGATTTTCGACGGGCACGCGGCAATCCTCGAAGATGACCTGCGCGGTCGGCGACGCGTTCCAGCCAAGCTTCTTCTCGGGCGCGCCGAAGCTGAGGCCCGGCGTGTCCTTTTCGACGACGAGGCAGCTGATCCCCTTGGACTTTTCCTCGCTGGTGCGCACCATGCAGACATAGATGTCGTTATAGCCGGCGCCCGAGATGAACTGCTTGGTGCCGTTCAGCACATAATGGTCGCCATCCCTTTTCGCCGTCGCCTTGAGCGCGGCGGCGTCCGACCCCGAGCCCGGCTCGGTCAGACAATAGCTGGCGATCTTCTCCATGCTCACGAGGTCGGGCAGGAAGCGTGCCTTGATCTCGGCGCCGCCGAAGCGGTCGATCATCCAGGTCGCCATATTGTGGATCGACACATAGGCGCTGGTCGCGGGGCAGCCATAAGCCATCGCCTCCATGATCAGCGCCGCCTCCATCCGGCCAAGCCCGATGCCGCCCGATTCCTCCGCCACATAGATAGCGCCGAAGCCGAGTTCGCCCGCCGCCTTCCACACGTCGACGGGATAATGATGTTTCTCGTCCCATTCGGCCGCGAAGGGCGTGATGCGATCGGCGGTGAATTTGCGCGCCATATCCTGGATCGCGAGCTGGTCGTCGGTAAGCTGGAACTGGTCGGTCATGGTCATTTCTCGATGATGGCTTCGGCTTCGATTTCGACTTTCCATTCGGGGCGGATCAGCGCCGGCACAACCAGCATCGTCGATGCAGGACGGACATTTTTGAATGCCGATCCGTGCGCACGTCCCACAAGATCGGAATCCGCGGAGTCGGTGATATACATGCGCGTGCGCACGACATCGGCGAAGCTGCCGCCGAGTGCTTCGAGCGCCTCGCCGATGATCGCGATACAGCGCGCCGCCTGAACGCCCGCGTCGCCGGGGGTCGAGGTTCCGTCGGGTTCGATCGGCGCACAGCCCGCGACGTCGATGCGGTTCCCCACCCGAACCGCCCGGCTGTAGCCGTAGACCGGTTCGAACGGGGACGCCGAGCTATGGTTGCGACGCGCGCCGTCAGCCACAGCTGATCCGCTCGATCTTGAGCGCGTCGTCGTAGGAGACCGTCAGCCGGTCGGCGCGGAAATCCATGGTGACGGCGGTGCGCGGCGGGACCCAGCGCAGCGTCGTCGCGCCGCTGCCCTTGAGGAGCTGGCCGCCGACTTCGGCGGTTGCGGTCTGACCGACGAGCGACTGCACGCTATCGGCGTTGCACGCGGCTTCGGCGGGCGGGGTCGGGGTCAATGCGGGCGGCGTTTCGCTGCTCGCACAAGCGGCGAGCGGCAGCGCGGCGGCAATTGCAATCCAGCGAATGTCCATCTTTCGTCTCCCTATCAAAAAACCGTCATCCGGCGCAGCGCGTATAGCGCATCGAACCCGCTGCGGCACCCTCGCCGGAGTCGCGGCGGACGAGTGTCTTGCCGCCATCGGCGAGGTCGAGTTGCATCCGGCGATCCCACTCGACGCCCTCGCCGCTGAATTTATAGTCGGCGACGATGCGGTTCGCGTCGCTTTCGCGAACGCGCGCGAGTTCGCCATGCGATTCATAGAAGCGCAGGTTCGTCGCATCGATCGTCAGCGCGGTCAGGTCGGTGCCCTTCTTCGCCTTGCAATCGGCGACCTTGAGCGCCCAGCGGCCGCGGATTGCGGGCGGGATCGCCTTGCCGTCGCCGGTGGTTTTGGGTTCGGGCTTTGCCGGCGTTTCTTCGACCGCTTCGGGCAGGTCCGCATCCACCGTCGGCTCCGCCGGTTCGGCGGGCGCCGGGCGCTCGGCCTTTTGCAGCGGCGAGATCGCCGCGCTGTCTTCGGGCTGGGACTTGTCCTCGCCGCCGCTGCACGCGGCGAGCAGCAGCAAGGCGGCGGGAAGCATCAGACGGGCCATCGGCAATCTCCTTCGGAAGGAGAATGCCCGGTACGGCGTGCGGGTTTCATGATGGCGCATCATTCGCCCAGCACCTTTTCACGGAACACCGCGGTCGCGAGGTCGGTCTGGTTATAGCGATACCAGCGCGGCGCGGGGACGCCCGCAGCCCAAGCCAGCGCCTCGGTCAGCGTGCCGTTCGCCGCCGGCGTATCGGGCATTTCCTTGCCGATCGGGTCGGCATAGGCGGTGTCGGCGCTGACGACGGTCCAGCCCGCTTTGCGCAGCGCGCGGACGAGGTCACCGATATGGAGCGCAGCGAGATCGGTTTCGTGGAGCAACATCACCTGCATCGGCTGGCGGCCGGTGACGCGCCGCATCATCGCGTCGGCGAAATCGGCGGCTTCGACATGCCAGGTGACATAAAGCTCGCCGAGCGCCTTGCGGTCGATCGTCTTCTTCGCCTGCACCGCCTCGCGCGTCAGGTTTTCGAGGTGCCAGTCCGACGATTCGGCGGTGACATAGCCGTTGCGCAAGCCGCGCGCGGCGAGACCCTGCCGCAACGCGTCGCGCTTCACTTTGTCCTTCCCGCCCTCGTCGAGGAAGGGGAAGCGGAACCACGGCCGATAGCCGGGGCGGCCCTTGAGCCATACCTCGGCCGCGTCGAGGTCCGCGAGATAGGCCGCGGTGTCGGTCGTGCTGAGCCGCTTGTGGCTATTGCTGTGATTGGCGATCACATGACCCGCGGCGACATAGGCGGCGATGCGTTCGGCGCCGCCAACCCCGTCGCCTTGCCCGATCGCGGCGGGATTGACGAAGAAGACCGCCTGCGGGGCTTTCGCCTGCTTGAGCTCCGCAATGATGCGCTGCGTGCGCTCGTCGGGGGTGAAGAAGGCGCCGCGCCCACGCGGCGCGTCGTCGAACGACAGCGCGATCATCTTCTGCGCCGCCGCCGGAACCGACAGCAGCAACAAAAGCATCAGGGGCAGGAGCAGCCGCCGCAGCAACGCGGCGTCAGCCCATCGTCGGAATAACGAAGGCGTTGCCGCCGTCGGGCGACCCGTCGGGCCAGCGCTGGGTGATCGTCTTGACCTTGGTCCAGAATTT
The DNA here is from genome assembly GCF_035250425.1 of Sphingopyxis sp. Lineage (GTDB taxonomy): Bacteria > Pseudomonadota > Alphaproteobacteria > Sphingomonadales > Sphingomonadaceae > Sphingopyxis. Next base: position 21,460 of record NZ_DATFFD010000059.1, on the reverse strand, counting down.
CACGCCTTCCATGCCGTGCTGGTTGGTGTCGCCGAACGCCGAACGCTTCCAGCCGCCGAAGCTGTGATAGGCGACGGGAACCGGGATCGGCACATTGATGCCGACCATGCCGACATTGACGCGCGCCGCGAATTCGCGCGCGGCGTGGCCGTTGCGCGTGAAGATCGCGACGCCGTTGCCGTACTGGTGCTTCGAGGGCAGTTCGAGCGCGGTCTCGAAGTCGGGCGCGCGCACGATCTGGAGCACGGGCCCGAAGATTTCTTCCTTGTACGATTCCATGTCGGTGGTGACATGGTCGAACAAAGTCGGGCCGATGAAGAAGCCCTTTTCGTGGCCCTGAAGCGAGAAGCCGCGGCCGTCGACGACGAGTTCGGCGCCTTCGTCGGCGCATTTCTGGATCCAGCCTTCGACCTTTTCCTTGTGCGCCTGCGTCACCACCGGGCCGTAGTGCGCCTCGGCATCGGTCGACACGCCGACGCGCAGCGCCGCGATCGCGGGGATCAGCTTTTCGCGGAGGCGATTGGCGGTGTCTTCGCCGACGGGGACGACGACGGGCAGCGCCATGCAGCGTTCGCCCGCCGAACCGAAGGCGGCGCCGGTCAAATCATTGACGACCTGGTCGAGGTCGGCGTCGGGCATGACGATACCATGGTTCTTGGCGCCGCCCATCGCCTGCACACGCTTACCGTTCGCGACGCCGCGGTTGTAGACATAATGCGCGATGTCCGACGAGCCGACGAAGCTGACCGCGCCGATATCGGGATGGTCGAGGATCGCGTCGACCATTTCCTTGTCGCCATGAACGACCTGGCAAATGCCCTCGGGAAGGCCGGCTTCGAGGAAGAGTTCGGCGAGGCGGACGGGAACCGACGGATCGCGCTCGCTCGGTTTGATGAGGAAGGCGTTGCCCGTCGCGATCGCGACGCCCGACATCCACAGCGGGATCATCGCGGGGAAGTTGAACGGGGTGATGCCCGCGCCGATGCCGATCGGCTGGCGCATCGAATAGACGTCGATGCCCGGACCCGCGCCCTGCGTATATTCGCCCTTCAGCACATGCGGGATGCCGCAGCAGAATTCGATGACTTCCAAGCCTCGTTGAATGTCGCCCTTCGAATCGGCGATCACCTTGCCATGCTCGCTCGACAGCATGTGCGCGAGCGCATCCATATTGGCTTCGACGAGGCGCTTGAATTCGAACATCACGCGCGCGCGGCGCTGCGGGTTCGTCGCCGCCCACGCGGGCTGCGCCTTCTTCGCCGCGGCGACCGCGCGGTCGAGAAGCGCCGCGTCGCCGAGCGCGACATGCGCCTGGACGCCGCCGCTGTTGGGGTCGAAGACATCGCCTTGGCGGGCGCTGCCGCCGGCACCGCCGACGATGTGATGGTCGATCTGTCGCATATCCCGAGTCTCCCGTAAAATCTTGCCGCTGCAACAGACCATGTGCGCCCCTTTTGCAAGGGATAGACTTGCAGGACGATACTGCATATTTGCAGGTCATGGATTGGGATAGGCTGCAATATTTCCTGTTCGTCGCTCGCCACGGCACGCTCGCACGCGCGAGCGCGGCGCTGCACGTCGATGCGACGACGGTGAGCCGGCGGGTGAGCGCGCTCGAAGCCGCGCTGGGGCAGACTTTGTTTGAACGCGCGCCGTCAGGTTTCGTTCTGACCGCGGCGGGCCGGGCGCTCGTCCCGCATGCCGAAGCGATGGCGGCGGCGGCGGCGCGCATCCATTCGGCGCGCGAGGGCGGGTCGGCGCTGTCGGGCCAATTGCGGGTCAGCGTGTCCGAAGGATTCGGCAACAGCTTTATCGCGCCGCGCCTCGCGGGTTTCGTCACCGCGCACCCCGAGCTCGAGATCGACCTTGTCGCCTCGTCGGGTTTCCTCAACCCGTCGCGGCGCGAGGCCGACATGGCGGTGCTGCTCGCGCGGCCGCGCAAGGGTCCGCTGATCACGCGCAAGCTGTCCGATTACAGCCTCGGCATTTATGCGCCCGCCGACCGGCGCGACTGGCAGGAAGCGGTTGCCGCGGCGCCGCTGTCGCGCACGGGCATCCCCGTGATCGGTTATATGCCCGACATCCTCTACGCCCCCGAGCTCGATTATCTGGGCGAGATCGAGCCGGGGCTGCGCGCGACGGTGCGCTCGTCGTCGATCCTTGCGCAGCGGCGGATGATCGCGGGCGGCGCGGGGGTGGGTGTGCTCCCATGCTTCCTCGCGAGCGGCGATCCGGCGCTCGTCCGCGTGCGGCCCGAGCAGACGGTCGCGCGTGCCTTCTGGCTCGCGCTCCACCGTGACGTCGCGCCGCAACCGCGCATCCGCGCCTTTATCGACTGGCTCGATGCCGAAGTGCGCGAGAGCCGGGGGCTGCTGGTTCCAGCATGATCGTCATCCCGGCGTAGGCCGGGATCTCGCCGGTGCGTCAGATTGAGAGGATGAGGTCCCGGCCTACGCCGGGATGACGGAACTAGGCTGAAGTTTCAGGCCGCCAGCCGGAGGCGATCAGGCCGCCGTCGCCGAATAGGCGTTCCATGGCATCCGGACCGGCCGCCGCTTCGCGCAGTTTGTCGGCGAGCGGGTCGTCAATCGGATGGTCGCTGCGCAGGAAGGTGGCCCATGCCGCGATTGCGGCTTCGAGCGACGGACAGCGCTGCTCGCGCGCCTGATGCCAGGCCAACGTTTCGAGCCAGCGTTGCGGGATTTTCTGGCTACCATCCATCGCGATCTGGATCAGGCGGTGGTTCAGCGCGGGGTTGGCGAAACGGTCGAGAAGGTTCCCGGCGTACGCTGTGAGGTCCTGTCCCGGCGCGGCGTCGATCGTCGGCGCCGCTTCTTCGCGCATCAGTCGTTCGATCACTGGCCGGATGTCGGGATCGGCAATCGCCTGATGGACGAACTCGTGCCCGCACCCAAGCCCGATATAGGCGAGCGCCGAATGCGCGCCGTTGAGCATGCGCAGTTTCGCGGTTTCGTAGGGCGCGACGTCGGCGACCAGCTCGACGCCGACCGCCTCCCAGCGCGGGCGCGGGCCGGCGAAATCATCCTCGACCACCCATTGGCTGAAGCCTTCGGTGACGACGGCGCCCTCGTCGCGCGCGCCGAGAGTGGCCTCGACCGCAGCGCGGTCGGCTTCGGTCGTCGCGGGGACGATGCGGTCGATCATCGTCGCGGGGCAAGTGCATTCGCTATCGAACCACGCCGACAGGTCGGGGTGATAGGCGGCAAGATAATCGCGCATCAGCCCGCGCAGCACCGCGCCGTTGTCCGCCAGATTGTCGCAGCTGAGCAAAGTGACGCCGCGCAGCCCGGCCGCCTTGCGCGCGGCAAGGCCAGCGGCAACGAAGCGATAGAGGCTTGGGTTCCCGACCGCCGCGGCGAGGTCGAGCGAGCCGTTGGCGCGGCGCAAATAGCCTTTCTCGGTCACCGTGAGGCTGACGATGTGCGTCGTCGGCGCGGCGATGGCGTCGATCACCGCTTGGCGTTCGTCGCCCGCGACGAGCACTTTCTGCACTGCACCGATTACCCGCAATTCGCTTCCGGCCGCGCTGCGCGTGCTGACGGTGTATAGCCCGTTCTGCGGATTCAGCTGCGCCGCGACGTCGGCCGAGCGCAGCGACACGCCGATGATGCCCCAGTCGCGGTCGCCCGCATTCATCGCATCATCGGTGTAGACCGCCTGATGCGCACGGTGAAAGGCGCCGATGCCGATATGGACGATGCCTGCCGCTTGGGCGGCGCGGTCGTAGCCCGGCGCCTGCACCGACGGCGGAAGCGGCGTTTGGGCCGAAAGCCTCACAGCTTGTAGGCCGCCTTGGCGAGATTGTAGCTGAGGTCGACGGCAAGTTCGGCCGCTTCCCATTCCTCCATCCGGTGTTCGGCCACCAATTGAGCGAGGAAGCCGCAGTCGATGCGTCGCGCGACGTCGTGACGCGCGGGGATCGACAGGAAGGCGCGTGTGTCGTCGTTGAAGCCGACCGTATTATAGAAGCCCGCGGTCTCGGTCGTGTGGCTGCGAAAGCGCCGCATCCCTTCGGGGCTGTCGTGGAACCACCAGGCGGGGCCGAGCTTCAGCGCCGGATAATGGCCAGCAAGCGGCGCGAGTTCGCGCGCATAGCTTGTCTCGTCCAATGTGAAGAGGATGATCGTCAGCGCGGCTTCATTACCATAACGCCCAAGCAGCGGGCGCAGCGCGTGGACATAGTCGGTGCTCATAGGGATATCGGCGCCCTTGTCGCGGCCATAATGGGTGAACAGCCACGGGTTATGATTGCGGAAACTGCCCGGATGGATCTGCATCACGAGCCCGTCGTCGAGGCTCATCCCCGCCATCACCGTCAGCATATGCGCGCGGAACAGCTCGGCATCGGCGGCGCTCACGCTGTCCCCGGTGACGCGTGCGAACAGCGCCTCGGCTTGCGTCTCCGACAGGTCGGCGGTCGCGGCGGTCGGATGGCCGTGATCGGTCGAGGTCGCGCCCATCTCGGCGAAGAAGGCGCGGCGGTTGCGGTGCGCGGCGAGATAGCCGGCGTAAGAGAAGGCATCCTCACCACTCAGCTCCGAGAAGCGCCCCAAATTGTCGCGGAACCCCTCGAACTCGGGATCGACGACGGGGTCGGGGCGATAGGCGGTGATGACGCGCCCGCCCCATTCGCCGCTGGCGTTGGCGGCGCGGATCGCGGCATGATGTTCGAGCGTGTCGATCGGGCTTTCGGTCGTCGCGATCACCTCGATCCCGAACCGGTCGAACAAGGCGCGCGGGCGGAAGGCATCGGTTGCCAGCGCCTCGGTGATGCGGTCGTAATAGAGGTCCGACGTCTCGCCCGCGAATTGCACGTCGAACCCGAACGCTTCGGCGAACACCCAGTCCATCCACATCCGCGTCGGCGTGCCGCGGAAAAGATGATAATTCTGGGCGAACAGCCGCCAACTTTCGCGCGGGTCGGCAGCCCTGTTACGGATCCCTAACGCATCGAGCGAAATGCCCTGCGAATAGAGCATCCGGAACGCATAATGGTCGGGATGCAGCAATAGCTCCGCTGCATTGCCGAAGGGCGCGTTGCCCGCGAACCAGCGGGGGTCGGTATGTCCGTGCGGGCTGATGATCGGCAGGCCCGCCACTTCCTTGTAGAGCCGGCGCGCGATGTCGCGCTGCGCCGGATCGGAGGGAAAGAGGCGGTCGGGGGAGAGAGCCAGCGGACGCGGCATGGGATCAGGCTTTGCTTTCCACGGTGACTGGCGCGAGGCGCGGGCTGAGGAGATGGATCGCCAGCACGGCGAGGAAATAGACGGTCGTGCACGCGGCGAAGATGAGGGTGTAATTGCCGTTTGTCGCGTCAAGCACCAGCCCCGTCGACTTCGCCATGATCATGCCGCCCACCCCGCCCGCGAAGCCGCCAAGACCGATCACCGAACCGACCGCGCGTTTGGGGAACATATCGGGCGGGATCGACAGGATCGTCGACGAAAAGGCCTGGTGGCCGGCGAGCGCGATGCCGATCAGCACGACCGCAACCCACATATTTTCGAGCCCTGAGACGAACAGCAAAGGCAACACGCAACAGCCCGCGCCGAGCATCGTCGCCTTGCGTGCGAAATTGACGCTGTGGCCGGTCTGGATCAGCTTCGACGACACCCAGCCGCCGAGGATGCTGCCGGCGTCGGACAGAAGATACATGATGATCATCGGCAGCAGCACGACCTTGAGATCGACATTGTAAGTGGTGCTGAAATATTTGGGCAGCCAGAACAGCATCAGGAACCAGACCGGATCGGTGAGGAACTTGCCGGTGGCATAGGCCCAGGCCTCGCGCTTGGTGACGATCGCGCCCCAGCCGAGGCGCTCGACCTGCTCGGGCGGGTCATGTTCGATCCACGCGAGCTCGGCGCCCGAGACCTTCCCGCTCTCGCGCGGGTTGCTGTAGAGCCAGAGCCAGAGCAGCAGCAGGATGACACCGAAGGCGCCGGTGTAGATGAAGGTCTGGCGCCAGTCGAAGCCCATCCAGACCATGAACAGCCAGATCATCGGCGCAGTCAGGATGACGCCGATCGTCGTCGCGCTGTTGACCCAGCCGATCGCGTAGGAGCGTTCCTTTTGCGGGAACCATTCGCTCGATGCGCGGACGACCGACGGGAAATGCCCCGCTTCGCCGACGCCGAGGATGACGCGCGCCATCATGAAGGAGACGACCGAGGAGGCGAAGCCGTGCGCGACATGGCCGACGGTCCAGATACTGATCGCGATCGCATAACCGACCTTCGGGCCGAAACGGTCGATCAGCCAGCCCATAGCCAGGAAGCCGAGCGCATAGGCGGCCTGGAAGGCGGTGACGATGTTGCCATAGTCATTCTCGCTCCACTCAAGCTCGGTGCCGAGCGTCGGCGCGAGCAGGCCGAGCATGGTGCGATCGATATAATTGACCGTCGTTGCGGCGAACAGCACCCCGACGATCAGCCAGCGGTAGCGGCCGGACCTTGGCACCGGCGCCGCCGCACCTCCGTCCGCGAATGCCTGTGCCATAAACCTCTCCCGTTATGTTGCTTTAGTAGCTTTTGATCGAGCAGCCGACGCGGATTTTTCCGTCGAACAGCGCTTCGGCGCGCTGGCCGGGCCTGATTTCATGAATACCGGTGATCGCACCCGCGGACACCCAGGTCCCGGGTGGAATGGCGATGCCGCGCGCGCGCAATATGTCGATCAGGAACAGCGCCGATCCGAACGGGCCGTCGAGCATGGTCGCCATCGTCGCCGCGCCGACCGTTTCGCCGTCGATCGCCATTTCGACCGGCATGCGGATAAGATCGGCGTTCTGCCAATCCGCGATCGACGGGCCGAGGATCAGCCCCTTGTTGTTGCCATAGTCCGACGCGGTGACCGCGGGGCCGTGACGATTGATCTCGGGAAAAGGCGAGCTCGCGATCTCGATGCCCGCGCGCACGTCGGCGATACAGGCGCGCACGCTGTCGATGTCATAGGCGCGACTGCCGACCTCGCCGAAGCAGAGCAGCACCTCGGCCTCGGCGGCGGCGAAGCCGTCGGCATAGACGGGCATCGCCGGCGCGGCGGCGCCATCGAAGATTTCGTCGGTAAAGATCGGGCCGGTCAGACGGTTGCCGCCATAGCGATCAACAAGCTCGGCGGCGATTCGCCCGACTTTCCATCCGCCGATGCGCCGGCCGTCGAGCGCGATCGCGCTGTCCTGGATCGCATAGGCCTCAACCATCGTCTGCGGCATCGCGCCGGGATAGACGGTAAGCGGTGTCTTTCCCGCGCGTGCGTCGATTAGGGCACGCGCCACATTCTGTTGATCGCTTGTCGCCAGCATCTTTCTCATTTCCCTCTTCCGCGAAGCGGTGTAAGAGACACCGGTGTCAAAGGCAAGCGAATATCCGATGCGCGGCGCGCTCCGCGTCCATGAGGCGGATAATGTCGCGACGGCGATCGCGGATATCGCGCTCGGCGAGGCGCTGTTCGCCGATCGCGATATTCGCGCCGCCGTCGCGGTAGGACGCGGGCACAAGGTCGCGCTCGCGCCGATCGCGCGCGGCGGCGATGTGATCAAATATGGCTTTGCGATCGGCACCGCGACCGCCAACATCGCGCCCGGCGAGCATGTCCACAGCCACAATCTGGCGACCGCGCTCGGCAGCGACGGCGATTATTCCTACACGCCGGCCCCCAACCGCACCGCCCCCGCCGCATCCGCGCGGACCTTTTCCGGCTATGTCCGTCGCGATGGCCGCGTCGGGACGCGCAACGAGATCTGGATCCTGCCGACGGTCGGTTGCGTCGGCAATCTCGCGGCGCGCGTCGCGCGGATCGCGGGCGAACGCCATGCCGGGCGCGTCGAGGGAATCCACGCATTCAAGCACCCGTTCGGCTGTTCGCAGCTTGGCGACGATCTTGGCCATACGCGGGCGTTGCTCGCGGCGCTCGCGCAACATCCCAATGCCGGCGGAGTGCTGATCGTCGGGCTGGGATGCGAGAGCAACCAGCTCGGCGCGCTGATCGACTTGATCCCGGCCGAACGCCGCGCGCATATCCGCACGCTGTCGGCGCAGGCGGTCGAGGATGACGAGGCGGCGTGCCTCGCGCTGGTCGACGAGCTGGTCGCGGGCTGCGCCGATACGCCGCGCCGCGATGTGCCGCTGTCGCGGCTGGTGCTGGGAGTGAAGTGCGGCGGGTCCGACGGGCTGTCGGGGCTGACTGCCAATCCGCTTGTGGGGCGTATGGCCGATGCCGTCGCGGCGGCGGGCGGCAAGGTGGTGCTGACCGAAATCCCCGAGATTTTCGGGGCCGAGCAGATATTGATGGACCGCGCGGTATCGCGCGCGGTGTTCGACGAGACGGTCGCGCTGGTCCGCGACTTCAAGGACTATTTCATCCGCAACGGCGAACCCGTGAGCGAGAATCCGTCGCCCGGCAATATCGCGGGCGGGATCACGACGCTCGAGGAAAAGTCGCTCGGCGCGGTGCAGAAGGGCGGCAAGGTGCCCGTCGTCGATGTCCGGCGTTACGGCGGCGAAGCGACGCTGCCGGGGCTCACCTTGCTCGAGGCGCCGGGCAATGACGCGGTCTCGTCGACCGCGCTGACCGCGGCGGGCGCGACGATCATCCTGTTCACCACCGGCCGCGGCACCCCGCTCGGCTTTCCGGCGCCGACGCTGAAGATCGCGTCGAACAGCGCGCTGGCCCAGCGCAAGGCGGGATGGATCGACTTCGATGCGGGGACGGTGCTCGATACGGGATTCGATAGCGCGGCGGACGCGCTGCTCGACCTGATCGCCGCCACCGCGTCGGGCGCCGCAACGCGCGCCGAGAAAAACGAGGAACGCGATATCGCGATCTGGAAATCGGGCGTCACGCTTTAGGCGCCGCCGCGTGGGTAAAGGTTTCGCGCAAAGACGCAAAGACTCGAAGAGGAAGGCGCCAAGGATCGGCGCCCGTCTCCCGGTCGCGCGAAGCGCCTTTAAAGATCGCCTGCGGCGCCAAGAGACTTCGAAACCTTGCGCGCTTTCTTTGTGTCTTTGCGCGAAACGATTTTCGCTATCCCAACGCCTCAAAACGAAAGTTGCTAAAGCGCGCCTCGCCCTCGCCCGCCGAATAAAGGCCGGGGCGCAGCATCAGGAAGCCCCCGCGCACATTATGGTGATAGCCCGAGACCTCCATACCGCGATCGAAGCGCGTCCAGGTCTTCCCGCCGTCGCCGCTGGTGTCATAGGTGACGATATGGCGATTGTTGGTGACGCGCATGCGCATCGCCCGGCCGTGCGGATTGGCAGGGCGCGCGCGTTCGATGCCATATTGGTGCGTGACGAAACGCTCACCGTCGAAGCCGAGCCCACAATAGAGTTTCTCGTCATAGAAAAGGATCAGCCCCGCGGTGCCGCCGGGCGCGATCTCGATATCGCATTCGAATCGATACGCCTGGTCGCCCGCGATCAGCAGCAGCGGTGAAGAGTCGACCGGCGCTTTGCCGCGCGCCGCGAGGTGCAGCGCACCATTGTCGACGCGCGCGCGGCTGCGTTCGTCGGCGGCGGGCTTGAAGAAATTCCATTTCGCGCCGAGCGCGAGCGCGGTGAAATCGTCGGACAGCGCCATGCCGTGCGGTCCCGCGATCGTGCCGCCCTGCGGCTTGGCGATCGGCCGCGACAGGTCGCCGCCCTTCATGCGGAACCAGCCGTCATCGGTCCATTCGATCGGGTCGAGCAAAGCCTGCCGCCCCAATGTCCAATAGCCATTCTCGAAACCGTGATAGACGCTCCACCAGTCGCCCGCCGGCCCTTCGACCAGCGTCGCATGGCCGCGCGACCACCATTTTTCGGCCGCCGATGTGGTGCGGACGAGCGGGTTCGCGGGGCAGTTCTCCCACGGCCCGTGGATCGATTTCGAGCGCGCCGCGATGACCATATGGCCGGTCGGCGGCCCCGCGGTGCCGCCGACCGCGGTGATCATGTAATAATAATCGCCGCGCCGCGTGATCTTCGGCCCCTCGGGCGCGAAGCCTTCGACCACCCAGTCGGCGGGATAGCGCCACGGATCATAGACATGCTCGGGTTCGCCGACGCGCGACAGGCCGTCGTCGGACAGGCGCACGCGGTCGCCGCCCGACAGGAACAGCCAGCGCGACCCGTCCTCGCCGACCGCATGGCCGGGGTCGATATGATTGGGCAGGCCAAGGTCGACGGGCTCACTCCATGGCCCCTCGATCCGGTCGGCCCAGATCACCCAGCTGGTATTCGGGCCTTTCGTGGGGATGTAGAGATAATAGCGGCCCTTGTGCTTGCACAGCTCGGGCGCCCAGACCGAGCCGATATTCTTGTGGAGCGCGGGCCCGATCGGACGCCAGTTCACCAGATCGCGCGAATGCCAGATGACCAGCCCCGGATAGGAGTCAAAGGTCGAGAAGGTCATGTAATAATCGGCGCCGTCCTTCAGGATCGAGGGATCGGGATGGTCGCCCGCCATGATCGGGTTGAGGAAGCGCCCGTCGCCGAGATCGGCCTTGCGCTGACCGTCGGGGCCATGGCCCCAGCGCGGCGCCGCACGCGCGTTTCGGCAGTCCGGCGCATCGGCCGCGCGCGCGGGCAGCGGCGACAATCCGCCGGCGAAAAGGCCAGCCCCGGCCAGTTTGAGCATGTCGCGGCGATCGGTCACGGCCGTTTCCTCGAAAAAAAGCCCGGCCACCGCATGCGAAGGCCGGGCTTTGCGGGAGTGCCCCCCAGTGGATCAGATCTTCAGGCGCGCACCGAACAATATGGTGCGGCCGAAATGGTTGTTCTCATAGTTGCGGTTCGCATCGAAATCGGTGAACCGATAGCGATAGGTGTCGAGCAGATTATTCCCCTCGACCAGCAGCTCGACCTGCTCGGTCAACTTGTAGCGAAGCGACGCATCGAGGTTCCACGTCGCGCCATAGCCTTCGAGCAGATTGCCCGTTCCGCTCGCCCCTTCATGATAGCGGCTGCGATAGCTGGCCATCACGCGGGCGCTGAGCGCGCCGTCATCATAATAGAGGGTGGCGTTATAGGCGCGCTTCGACACGTTCGCCAATGTGTTCGTGACGGTCGTGTTCTGCAATGCACCGCCCGGCACGATCGCCGGCCCCTGCAGGTTGAAGTCGGCATCCGAATCGATGAAGGTCGCATTCGCGAGCAGACCGAAATTGCCGAAAATCCCACCGGCGAAGACCTTGAACGGCAATTGCAGCGCCAGCTCGACTCCCTTCAGCGTCGCGCCCGAACCGTTGACCGTGGTCGAAAGCGTCCAGCGCGGTTCGAGCAGCTGCCCCGGATTGAGCGCGGCGGGCGACGACGGGCTGAGCGCCGAAACCGGCGCGCCGGTTTCGGCGAACGTCAGGCCGGTGATCGCCGCCGAGGTGGTGAAGGTGTGAACATCCTTCTTGAAGAAGGCGGCCGACAGCAGTGCCTGCGGCGCGAAATACCATTCGACCGCGAGGTCGTAATTGGTCGCGCGATAGGGATTCAGGAACGGATTGCCCGTTGTCACGCGATAGTTGAAGCCGTCGGCGCTCCCGCCCGGCGTCAGCGAGCCCAGCGACGGCCGGGTCATCACATCGGCAACGGCGGCGCGAATGATGACATCCTCCGCCGGATAGAGCGCGAGATTGGCCGAGGGCAGCCAGTCGTCGTAGCTGCGCGTGACGGTGTTGGTCACGCCGCTGACCAATCCATAAGAGGACTGCTCGGTCTTCACATAGCGCATACCGGCGTTGAGCGCATAGTCGAGGCCGAGGAGGCTGCCTTTGGCATCGAACTGCACATAGCCGCCCTTGGTCGTTTCGCGCACGCCGCGCGTGTTGCCCGCATCGACCGCCGGGGTGCGGTCGTAGAGGCCGGTGAAGGCGGTCGTCGCGTCGAGATCGGGGACCAGCCATGCGTTGGTGTTACCCGATGGCTGGCCGGCATTGCCGAGCTCGAACAGCTGCGACAGCTCCGATGTCACCGGGAAGCCGTAAACGGCGGTCGGCCCAAAAACCGTCGAGGCCGAGCAGGTCAGCGTCCCGAGCACGAGATCGACGCCACCATTGCCGCACACGGCCGTGTCGCGGGTGAAGGCGACGGTGTCGAAATCGAAGCGGCGCCATACCGCGCCGGCCTTTACCGTGAAGCCATCGGTCACGTCCCATTCGGTGCGCAACTGCGCCGTCTTGAACTTGTTGACGACGCTCGACGGACGATCGCGGATTTCGGCGAGCTGGAAATTCGCCGGATCGGTCACGCTGGTGCCGAAGACGAGCTTCGGATGCTTCATGTCGCTATAGTCGAACGAATAGCCCTGCGCGTCGCGATCGTCGAAGATGATCGTCGTTTCCACGGGAATGTCCGCGTCGGACTTCGACAGCCCGCCCAGCAGGGTGAAGCGAAAGCTGTCGCTCAGATCCTGATCCCAGGTCGCGCCGACCTGATAGAATTCGGTCTGGCTCTTGCGCAAATAATGCTCGGTCCGCACCCAGGCATCGTTGAGCGTCGCCGAGACCATGTTGCCATTCGAATCATAGACCGGGTCGACGACGTCGATCGAACGCTCGTTCGACCGCAGCAGGACTTCGCCCCACTGCTCTTCGCGATCCTCCTTGAACCGCGAATAGAGCCCGTCGATCGAAATTTTGGTCGCATCGGTCGGCGCGAACTGGACCGATCCGGTCAGGCCAAGGCGCTCGCGGTCGTGGCTCACTTCGCCATAGCGCGGGATGCGCGGGTGGAATGCCAGCGCGGCTTCGTCGCACGCGGCAACGCGGCCGATAGTATAAACGCCGCCCCGATTTGGAGCAGCGACGCCGCTGTTGGCCGTGGTTGTCCAGCAAGCTGCGCCGTCGACCGAATCGAACCGTGCCTGCGCCCAGCGAACGCTGTTGTTGCCGAGCTCGAGCACCTTGTTCTGCGAATAGGCCGCCGAAATCGAGGCGCCGAAGGTCCCGGCGTCGTTGGTCCAGCTCAGCAGCCCGGCGACGCGCGGCCCCAGATCCTTCGACAGCGTGTTGTAGGAACCGACGAGCGACAGGGCGCCGTGAAGGCCCGGCTTGCCGCCGAGCGGATTGCCCGTGTTGAGGTCGACGACCGCGCCGAGCGATCCTTCGTCGAGCGATGCCTCGGCGGTCTTGTGGACGACGAGGCTGCTGAACAGTTCGGACGCAAAAACGTTGAAGTCGAAAGCACGGTCGCGGTTGGACGAAGCGCCGTCGGTCGAAGTCGCAACCGTCTCCAGCCCGTTGACGCGCACGCGCGTGAACTGTGACGACAGGCCGCGCACCGTGATTGCGCGCCCTTCGCCGCCATCACGGACGATCGAGATGCCCGGAATGCGCTGCAAGGATTCGGCAAGATTCTGGTCAGGGAATTTGGCGATATCCTCCGCGACAATGGCATCGACCGCGCCGATCGCATCGCGCTTCACATCGAGCGCCTTGTCGAGCGAGGCGCGGAAGCCGGTCACGACGATCTCGTCGTTGCCCGCCGCCGCGTCATCGGTCCCCTGCGCATAAGCCGGCGAGACCGCCAGCGCAGCCAGCGATGCGCCGCATGCGAGTCTGGTCAAAGCCCCTGTGCCCCGGATTGCATGAATAGCCATTATCATCCTCCCTTGTGCCCCGTTGCCCCCGCTCGCGCAAGAAATGACACCGGTTACTTTGCCGGACAAAGCAATACGGCCGACCGCCTTGTCCCCGATTTTGCAGAAGAGCGACGAATAGGCCGCCGCCATGCGCGGCGAACCGGATCAGACCTCTCCCTTAGAAATATTTTCTCGTTGACCGATTGGGGTAACCGGTGTCAGAAAGATCGCGGATTGCGACGAACATGTCAATACCCCAATGATGAGGAGAGACGGGATGCCCAAAAAGCCCTGGATAACTGCGCTTTTTCTGGCCCTTAGCCTGTCATCGGGTTCGGCGATGGCCGCCGGCGCGGCGCCGCTCGCCTTCCCCGGCGCGGTCGGTCCGGCGGCGCAGACTCCGGGTGGACGCGGCGGGCAGATATTGCGCGTGACCACGCTCGCCCCCGATGGCCCGGGGTCGCTGAAGGCGGCGATCGAGACGCCGGGGCCGCGCATCATCGTGTTCGAGGTCGGCGGCGTGATCGACATGGGGCGCAGCACGATCGAGATCAAACATCCGTTCCTGACGATCGCCGGACAGACCGCGCCCGGACCCGGCATCACGCTCATCCGCACCGGGATCGACGTGAAAACGCACGACGTCGTGATGCGCCATTTGCGTGTCTACACCGGCGTCGACGGCCAGCCGAAGCGCAGCGGCTGGGAAGCCGATACCTTTTCGACCGTCGCGGCGCATAATGTCATCGTCGATCATTGCACTTTGATGTGGGGCATCGACGAAAATATGTCGGCGTCGGGGCCGCGCTTCACCGGCAACAGCGTCGACGAGTGGCGGAGGGGCACCAGCCACAACATCACCTTCTCGAACAATCTCGCCGCCGAAGGACTTGCCGACGCGAGCCACCCGAAGGGCGAGCATAGCAAGGGATCGCTGATCCACGACAATGCGACGGGCATCGTTTTCTATCGCAACGTCTGGGCGCATAATGTCGAGCGCAACCCGCTGATCAAGGGCGGCGGGCAGGCGCTGATGATCAACAACCTGATCTATAATCCGCAGCACCGCGCGGTGCATTACAACCTGATGAACCTCGAATGGGTCGGGCATGAGTATGCGACGGGTCAGATCACCGCGGTCGGCAATGTGATGCGCGGCGGCAACGACACCGACGCGGGCCTGCCCTTCCTGATGCTCGGCGGCGACGGCGACCTCGAATATTATGGCAAGGACAATCTGGCGGTCGACCGCCACGGCCAGCCGCTTCCCGAATTCGGGCGCTATGGCGAGACGCAGGCAAAGCTGATCCGCGCCAAGGCGCCGCTCGCGACGGTCGGCGGTTACAATATCCTGCCGGTGCGCGACGTCGAAACCTCGGTACTCGCGACCGCCGGCGCGCGGCCCTGGGCGCGCGACGCCGAAGAGATCCGCGTGCTCTTCTTCGTCGCCGAAGGGCGCGGCGACGTGATCGACGACGAGAAGGAGGTGAGCGGCTATCCCCAGGTCAAGGAGGTGCGCGCGCCCTTTGTCGCGGCCGAGTGGGACCTTGCGACGATGGAGCCGAAATCGGGCCGCTATCCGGGCCAGACCGCCCCGCTGCCGCAGGAACATCTGTCGGCGCGCGACCGCGCCTCGCGGACGGCGAATTGATGATGAACGCGCTTCTCGCCCTCCTGCTCGCGGGTGGCGTCGCGCCCGCGATGGTCGTGATCGACGAAACGGCGACGGTGCGCGAAGAGGCCCCGCCGCACGGCGCGATCGGCCTGTCGACAGCGTACCGGATCAGCGACGCGGTCCCCGCGCCGCGCAGCTTCGAGTTCCGCAAGCGCGCACTGCACGTCGGCGCGGCGATCGGCGTGCATCCGATCGACCATGATGAAATCTATTACGTCCTCTCGGGCACCGGGGTCGTCCATTCGGACGGCGAGGAGAAGGAACTGAGGGCCGGAACCGCGGCGTGGCTCTACAAGGGAGCGAAGGTCGGTATTCGCCAGACCGGAAGCGAACCGCTGGTGCTGATCATCGCCTATCCGAACAAGGCGGCAAGCGAATGACGTTCGACCGCCGCGCGCTGCTGACGGCCGGCCTCGCGCTGCCTTTCGCGACCGCGGCGGCGCAGGCGGCGTGGACGCGGCCGGCGGGCTTGGCACCCGATGCGAGCATCGCGCTCTGGCCTGCGGACCATATCCGCCCCCCAGCGGGGCTTGTCGAAGCGGTCGTCCAGCGCAGCGACGATCCGAATGCGAGCGATCGGATGCTGCAAGGCATCACGCGTCCGCGACTCGACATCTTCCGTCCCGCCAGGCCCAACGGCGCGGCGGTGATCCTCGCGCCCGGCGGCGGCTATCGCTACGTCGTGGTCGACAAGGAGGGCTATGAGCTCGCGCGCTGGCTGAGGGAGCGCGGCGTCACCGTCTATGTCCTCTTCTATCGCCTGCCCGGCGACGGCTGGACGAACGGCGCCGACGTCCCGCTCGCCGATGCGCAGCGCGCGGTGCGGCTGGTGCGCAGCCGCGCGAAGACCGACGGCATCGATCCGGCGCGCGTCGCCTTCGGCGGCTTTTCGGCGGGCGGGCAGGTCGCGACGAGCCTGCTCACGCGCTTCGACGCCCGGGTTTATGCGCCGGTCGATGCGGCCGACGCGCTATCGGCGCGGCCCGATGCGCTCGCGGCCATCTATCCCGTCGTATCGATGGACCCGGTGATCGCGCATGCGGTAAGCCGCGAGAAATTGATCGGCGCCAACCCCGACGCCGCGCGCGAGAAGCTCTATTCGCCCGAGCGCAATGTCCGCGCCGACCAGCCGCCGCTGTGGTTGCTCCACGCCGAGGACGACAGTGTCGTGAAGGCCGAGAACAGCGTGCGGCTGCGTGAAGCCACGCGCGGTATCGGTGCGCCGGTCGAGGCGCATTTCTTCGAGCGCGGCGAGCATGGCTTCGGGCTGATGAAGGCGGCGGGGCTGCCCGTGGCGATCTGGCCCGAGCTGCTGTGGAGCTGGCTCGCCTCGCACAAGATCGTCTAGCTGCCCGGCTGAATGTACGGCACCCGCGCGAACAATTCGCGCTCCCACTTGCGCGGATCACCCTCGACGCGGCTTGTCGTATCGAAGATCATCGTCCGCCGTTTATCGAGATCATAGGCCGGCCAGCCCGGATCGCCCGTGCGGGCAAAACGGACGAAGGCGTCCATCACGCGGTCGCTCATCGCCTGCTGCGCGGGAGCCGGATCGGGGATCGTGCCGAAGCCGAGCGCGATATCGTCGGCATGTTTCGCTTGTCCGAAATCGAGCTGATAGACGAACCCCGGATGCCCGGCGCGCGCGCGCGCCTCGGCTTCCTCGACCTGCCCGCGCCAGCTGCGCGCGGCGGTGACGATGCGGTGGAAGAGGTCGAGCGGCGCCGCCTTCGGATAGCGCGCGCGGAACTGGCCGACGACCCACGATGGTTCGATATCGATGCGCATCTCGGGTGCGATACGCTGGGCGAGGTTATCGAAATTCAGCCCGGCAAGTTGCTTGCCATCGGGCGCATAGAAGGCGCGCGTTTCCATCACCGTGTTGCCGAGCATCATGGGGATGCCGAGCGACTGCGGCGCGGCGTCGGGCCAGAAGGGGTGGCGCGTCAGATGCTTCATGTCGAGCACCGGACCCATATAGACGCCGCCGCCGAGGATCGGGTCGGTCGCCGACAGCGCGGCGACGAGCCGCTCGACCGGCGCGGTCGCGGGATCGACGCCCTGCCCCAGCTTGCCCAGAAACGCCTGCGCGCGTTTGGTCGCGTTGAGCGGGCCTGAGGCGGTGACCTGTTGCCCGCTCATCGTGATCGCTTTGTGGAACAAGCCCTTGGCTTCGGGCATCGCCATCAAGGTCGCGATCTTCGCGCCGCCGCCCGACTGGCCAAAAACGGTGACGTTGCCGGGATCGCCGCCGAACGCCGCGATATTGCGCTGGACCCATTTGAGCGCGACGATCAGGTCGAGCTGCCCCGCATTCCCGCTATCGGGAAAACGCGGATCGAGCCCGGCGAGATAGAGATAGCCAAGCGCGTTGAGCCGGTGGTTGACCGTAACCACAATGACATCACCCCGCGCCGCGAACTTTGCGCCGTCGTTGACGGGGTCGGTAACGCTGCCCGTCGAATAGGCGCCGCCGTGAAAATAGACCATCACCGGCTTTTTGCGGGTGGGCTGCGGATCGGGCGTCCAGACGTTGAGGAAGAGGCAGTCCTCGTCTTGCGGCTGGTAGCGGTTACCGCTCTGCGGGCAGGCGGGACCAAAAACGTCGCCCCGCAGTTGCTCGGCCTTCATTACAGCAACCGGCGCCCGAAAACGCTCGGCGCGCCCATAACGGATACCCGTGAAAGCCCAGGATTGGCCGTCGCCAAAACTGCGACTTGTGCCCGAACGATAGGGGCCGTCGGGCGCATCGACCCCGCCGATAGGATGGACCGGCGTGAAAGCCTCGGCGCGCGCAAGCGTTGGAAGCAGAAGCGCGCTGCTGGCCGTTGCCAGAAGCGCCCGGCGACCGAGCATATCAGCGCCGGACATCCAGCCCGCCACCGTGAAACGCGTCGATATCGGCCTGCCCGAAGCGGCTCGCGTCGCCGGGCAGCGAATGTTTGAGGCAGGTGAGCGCGAGGCCGCTTTCCGCCATCGCACGGGCGTCGCCGCCCGACAGATGCGCATGGAGCACGCCCGCGGCAAAGGCATCGCCCGCGCCGATGCGGTCGACGATACCCGTGACGTCGATCTCGGGGGTCTGATAGCCATTGTCGCGAAGATCGACGCGCGCTGCGATGCGGTGATGGTCGGCGGTCGCCGTATGGCGCGCGGTCGATGCGATCAGCTTGAGGTTTGGGAAGGCGGCAAACCCCGCTTCGGCGGCTTCGCGCCGCCGGCCCTCGCCCTCGCCGCTGAACTCTTGGCCGAGCACGAGCGAGAGGTCGCGGTGATTGCCGAACAGGATGTCGGCGGTGCCGATCAGTTCGGAAAGGATCGTGCGCGGATCGCTGTCCCACGCCTCCCACAGCATCGCGCGGTAATTGCCGTCGAAGCTGACCGGCACCCCGAGTCGCTTCGCCGCGCGCGCCGCCGCCAGCGCCGCTTCGGCCGAGCACGGTCCGAGCGCGGGGGTGATACCCGACAGGTGGAGCAGGCCCGCGCCCGCGAGCAAGCGGTCGAAATCATAATCCTCGGCCCCCGTCGCCGCGAAGCTCGACCCCGCGCGGTCATAGACGATCTCCGACGCGCGCAGCCCAGCGCCGACGCTGAGGAAATAGAGCCCCATGCGTCCCGCGCCGCTGGTGACCGCGGTACAATCGACGCCCGCGCCGCGAACCGCCGCGACGGCTCCGCGACCCAGCGCATTCGAAGGGATCCGGCTGACCATCGTGCAGTCGTGGCCAAAGTGCGCGAGGCCGATAGCGACATTCGCCTCGGCGCCGCCGACATGGAGCGCGAGCGACGGCGACTGCATCAGCAGCTCGTTGCCCGGCGCGGTCAGACGAATCAGCAATTCGCCGAAAAAAACAAGCTTGCCTTGCGTCATCCCAACTCCGTTCGCCCTGAGCCTGTCGAAGCCTGTCCTGAGCTTCGCCGAAGGGGGCTGGTCTTTTCTTCAACCTGGAAGGCAGGACGGTGCTTCGACAGGCTCAGCACGAACGGCCCTTGGGGTCGTTTGTTATCTTGCGAGCCAGCCGCCGTCGACAGCGAGGATATGGCCCTGCACATAATCCGACGCCGATGAGGCGAGGAAGACCGCGGCGCCGCCGATATCCGCGGGATCGCCCCAGCGGCCCGCGGGGATGCGCTCCATGATCTGGCGGTTGCGCGTCTCGTCGCCTTGCAGCGCGGCGGTGTTGTTCGTCGCGATATAGCCCGGCGCGATCGCGTTGACCTGTACGCCCTTCGCCGCCCATTCGTTCGCGAGCAGCTTGGTGAGCCCGCCGACCCCCGATTTCGATGCGGTATAGCTCGGCACGCGGACGCCACCCTGAAAGGTGAGCATCGACGCGATGTTGATGATCTTGCCCGACCCCCCCTCCTTCTCGATACGCGCGATCATGTGGCGCCCGACGCTCTGGCAGAGGAAGAAGAGCGTCTTCAAATTGGTGTCCATCACCGCGTCCCAGTCGGCCTCGGTGAAATCGACCGCGTCGGCGCGGCGGATAATCCCGGCATTGTTGACGAGAATATCGATGCGCCCGAATTCGGCGAGCACCGCGTCGACGAGCGGCTGCACCGCGCCGACGCTCGACAGGTCGGCGGCGAAATTCTCAGCCCGGCGGCCCAGTCCGCGCGCCTTGCCGACGGTCTCGTCGGCGGGCGAGCGCCCCGCGGCGGCGACATCGGCGCCGGCTTCGGCGAGCGCGAGCGCGATCCCCTGCCCGATGCCGGTGTTGGCGCCGGTGACGAGCGCGACTTTTCCTGTGAGGTCGAACATCATCATCGTTCCGTCTTATCCTTTCGTCACCCCGGACTTGATCCGGGGTCCATGACTTGATGCGCCTCGCTCGCCAATGGATCCCGGATCAAGTCCGGGATGACGAAGGAGGCGAAGACGGCTCTAGCTCAGCTGACAGATGTCGAGGACGTTCATGTCGGTATAGTCCTGATTCTCGCCCGCCATCGCCCAGATGAAGGCATAGGCTTTCGTGCCCGCGCCCATGTGGATCGACCAGGGCGGCGAAATCACCGCTTCCTCATTCTGCATGACGATGTGGCGCGTCGCCTCGCCCTCGCCCATGAAGTGCATGACGCGGTCGGTGTCGACATTGTCGAGTTCGAAATAGAAATAAATCTCGCTGCGGCGCTCGTGGATGTGCGGCGGCATCGTGTTCCAGACACTGCCTTCTTTGAGCACGGTGAGGCCCATGACGAGCTGCGCGCTGTCGCAGACGCCCGGAATGACGAGCTGGAAGATCGTGCGCTCGTTCGATTCGGCGAGGCTGCCGCGATCGAGCGCATTGGCGTCGGCGATACCGAGCTTGCGCGTCGTGAACGCCTTGTGCGCGGGGCACGACGCCAGATAATAGCGCGCGCCCTGCCCTGCGAATTCGACGTCCTTCGCGCCCATCGTCACATAGAGGCAATCCTTGTTGCCGAGCGTGAAGCTCTCGCCATCGACGGTGACGGTGCCTTCCACCGACGAGACGTTGACGATCGCGAGTTCGCGGCGTTCGAGGAACGGGTGGCCCGCGGCCGACGGCGGCTCGCTCTGTGCGGGCAGCTTGACCGGGGCCGAGCCGACGGCGACGCCGCCGATCACGAAACGGTCGGCGTGGGTGTAATTGAGGACGCATTCGCCCTCAAGAAACAGGTTCTGGATCAGGTAGCGATCGCGCAGTTCGGCGTTCGACACCTCCTCCATCATCACGGGATGGGTGGCGTAATAGGTCTTGGAAAACATGGGATCGCATCCTCGCTCGAGATTTCTGGCTTGCTGCCTTGCTAGATTTGATGGTAACCGGTGTCAAGAGGCGTTGACGCTCCCGCCGGACGGTTGATTTTACAATTTCGAGCGCCCATCAGCATCGCAAGCGCGAGCCGGGCCAGAGGCTTGCAGGGGAAAGAGCGAATATGGCGGCACAGAACAAGGGGCCGGGGGGCAAGCAACCGACGATCAACGACGTCGCGGCGCTTGCGGGGGTTTCGAAAAAGACGGTGAGCCGGGTCATCAACCGCTCCGAGTTCCTGACCGACAAGACGCGCGCCGCGGTCGAAAAGGCGATCGAACAGCTGGGTTTCGTGCCCAATCCGCAGGCGCGCGCGCTCGCTTTTCGCCGCAACTTCCTGATCGCTTTGCTCCACGACAATCCGAACGCGCAGACGGTGCTCAATTTCCAGCGCGGCGTGCTCGACGCGATCAAGGATAGCGACCTCGCTTTGCTT
>NZ_DATFFD010000058.1:0-12166 GCF_035250425.1 Sphingopyxis sp. | reverse complement strand
GAGCTGCCGCGATTTGCCGGAGCGATTGCCCGTCTTCATGAAGACGGGCAATCGAACAGCGCTCCTCAAGCGATAACTGGCGGTAGTTCGACATGGCAACACCTGTGTCAGGTGTTGCACTTCGTTTGTGAACTCAGGGGGATCCATGCCGACGTCACAAACATGGGCTGTGGACCCCGGATCAAGTCCGGGGTGACGATATTATTTGGGGTCAGCTCCGATAATCGGCGTTGATGCTGATATATCCGTGGGTCAGGTCGCACGTCCAGACGGTCGCGCGGCCGGTGCCGAGGCCCAGGTCGGCACCAACACGGATTTCTAGACCTTTGAGGTGCGCTGCGACCGGCGCTTCGTCGTAACCGTCGACGGGTAGACCGTCCTTCGCGACCCAGTAATCGCCGAAGCGGATCGCGAGCTTGTCGCGGTCGGCGGGTTCGCCGGCCTTGCCCACCGCCATCACGACGCGGCCCCAATTGGCATCCTCGCCCGCGATTGCGGTCTTGACCAGCGGCGAATTGGCGATGGCGAGTGCGACGCGCTTGGCGCTGTCGTCGCTGACCGCGCCGCTCACCTGTATCTCGATGAATTTCGACGCGCCTTCGCCATCGCGCACGACCTGCTGCGCGAGGTCCAGCGCGACCTGGCGGATTGCGGCGTACAGCGCGTCGGCGCTCGGATCGTCGCGCGCGGTCAGCACCGCGTTGTCCGCCTGCCCGGTGGCGAAGAGCAGCACCGTGTCGCTGGTGGAGGTGTCGCTGTCGACGGTGATGCTGTTGAAGCTGCCGCCAGTCGCTTCGCTGAGCATCTCCTGCAACAGCGCGGGCGCGACGGCGGCGTCGGTGAAGATATAGCCGAGCATCGTCGCCATGTCGGGGGCGATCATGCCCGATCCCTTGACGATGCCCGCGACTTGGACGGTCTTGCCATCGACGATCGCACTCGCGGCCGAACCTTTGGCGAAGGTATCGGTGGTGCAGATGGTTTCGGCGGCGGCTTCCCATGAGCAGGGGGTGGCGGTCAGTGCGGTCTCGACCCCGGCGCGCGCCTTGTCCTTGGGCAAGGGCACGCCGATGACGCCGGTCGAACTGACGAAGACTTCGCTGGTCTCGCAGCCGAGATGCTCTGCAACCTGCGCCATGATCTGCTCGACCGCCTCGCGCCCGCGATAGCCGGTGAAGGCGTTGCTGTTGCCGGCGTTGACGATCAGCGCGCGGCCGGTGCCGCCCTTGACCTGCTCGCGCCCGAGTTCGACTTCGGACGAGCAGCAGATGTTGCGCGTGAAGACGCCCGCGACGGTGGTGCCGGGGGTTAGCTCGACATAGGTGAGGTCGCAGCGGTCCCATGTCTTATATTGCGCGCGCGCGACGCGGCGCGTGACTCCGGCGATTTCGGGGAGGGCGGGGAAGGTTGCGGGGGCAAGGGGGGAGCGGGTCATGTAGAAGCGCTTAGCGGGAGTTCGCGCAATGCAAAACCCCTCCCGCTTGCGGGAGGGGCAGCGAGACTTGCGAGCTTGCTCGCTAGTCGTAGCGGGGAGGGTTAGCAACGCTATGCCCTCCCCCGACCCCTCCCGCAAGCGGGAGGGGAGAAGATGGCTTACCCGGGAATGCCGCTGATCGATTTCACTTCCATGAAATCCTTGAGGCCGAACACCCCGCCTTCGCGGCCGTTGCCCGATGCCTTGTAGCCGCCGAATGCCGCGCCCGGGCCGGGACCCCAGGCGTTGACCGCAACCATGCCGGCGCGCAGCTTCGGTGCCACGGCGGCCGCCTTGGCGGGGTCGCCCGAGATCACTGCCGACAGGCCATATTCGGTGTCGTTGGCGATATCGACCGCTTCGTCGAGCGTGTCATAGGCCATGACCGTCGCGACGGGGCCGAAGATTTCCTCGTTGGCGATGCGCATGTCGCGGGTGACGCCCGAGAAGACCGTCGGCTTGATATAATAGCCGCGGTTGACGTTGCTCGGCAGGCCGGTGCCGCCGGTCTCCAGCGTCGCGCCTTCGTCGATCGCCGACTGGATCAGACCCTGAATCTTGTCGAATTGCGCCTTGTTGACAACGGGGCCGATATGGCCGCCCTCGGCCTGCGGGTCGCCGACCTGCGTACCGTCGAACATCGCCTTGATCACGCCGACGGCTTCGGCCTCGCGGTCCTTCTGGACGAGGATGCGCGTCGGGGCGATGCAGCTCTGCCCGGTGTTGACGAGCACGCCCTGTACCGTTGGCGGCAGCACCGCGGCGAAATCGGCGTCGGGCAGGACGATGTTCGGCGACTTGCCGCCGAGTTCCTGATGGACGCGCTTGACGGTGTCGGCCGCCGCCTTGGCGACGAGGATGCCGGCGCGGGTCGAGCCGGTGAAGCTCACCATTTCGATGCCGGGGTGCGCGCTGATCGCGTTGCCGACCGTCGGGCCGTCACCCTGAACGAGGTTGAACACGCCCGGGGGAACGCCCGCCGCATCGAGGATTTCGGCGAAGATCGTCGCATTGCCCGGGCATTCTTCGGACGGCTTCAGCACCATCGTGTTGCCGCCGGCGAGCGCCGGGGCGACCTTGAGCGCGATCTGATTGAGCGGCCAGTTCCACGGCGTAATCATGCCGACGACGCCGATCGGTTCATAGGCGATCACGCCCGCGGCATATTTTTCGGTGAAGCTGAAATCCTGCAGCGCGGCGATCGTGCCGAGGAAGCCTCCGATGCCTGCGCCGACCTGCGCGGTGCCGGCGAAGCTGACCGGGGCGCCCATTTCGCTCGCCATCGATTTGGCGAGATCGGGTGCGCGCTTCTTATATTCTTCGACGATGCGGTTCAGCAGGTCGAGCCGTTCTTCGCGCGTCGTCTGCGACCAGCTCTTCAGTGCCTCGCGCGCTGCGGCGACGGCCTCGTCGACGTCGGCGGCGGTGCCGAGGACGATCGTCGAGGCGGCTTCTTCGGTTGCGGGGTTGATGACGTCGTGGGGCTTGCCGCCCTTGCTGTCGACCCATTGGCCGCCGATGTAGTTCTGCTTGAGGTGCGTTGCGGTGTCGCTCATCGTTCTTCTCCCATCGGCGTGTCTAAATACGTCTCGCATTGCTACCTAATGACGGCAGCGAATGAATCAAGCGCCACACCCCATTTTCGTCACCCGACTGTTCCCCGGCGAAGGCCGGTGTCCAGGGTGTTCATACGCGAACGCGGGTTGGCGGCGCTCTGGACTCCGGCCTTCGCCGGGGAACAGAAAATTACGGCTCAGCGCTTTTCAGCCGAAAGCCGTGACATCAATATGGCAGCGCGCGTCGCCTGGCGCGCGATGCTCGGGATGTCGACCGCTTCGCCGGGGGCGTGATCGCCGGTGCTGTAGGGACCGAGTCCCGCGATGCCGTCGACGTCGGCGGCGACGAAGCTGATGTCGCCCGCGCCGCGCTTCAGCGGGTCGAGCGGCGCCATTTCGGCGAGGCCGAGGTCGCGGTTGACGCCGTTGAGCTTGGTGAGCAGCGCGCGGTTGCCGTCGGTGGGCGCCATCGGCGGATAGCCGCCCGGGTCGAAGCTGATCGTCGCATCGGTGCCGGGGGCATGTTCGGCGACGATCGCGGTCATCTTTGCCTTCACACGGGAGATTTGTTCGTTTGACAGGGCGCGCAGGTCGCCGCGCGCGACCGCTACGGGTGCGATGATGTTGGTCTTTCCGGTCACCGTCGCGCGGATCCCGCCCGCGTCGAGGTCGGCCTGCTGGCCGCCCGCGATCAGCCCGACGTTGAAGGTCAGGTTCGGTTCGGGCAGCTCGGTACGAAAGCGGTGGATGATGCGAGTGAGTTCATAGATCGCGCCGTCGCCCGCCGCGGCGCTGAAGATGCCCGAGCTGTGCGCGCTCTTGCCCGTCGCAGTGACGGTCCAGCTGTCCGACGAACGGCGCGCGACCGAGCCCATGTCGGCGCCATTGTCGCGCACGAGCCCTTCGAAATCGAGCGCGACGTCGCTGCGCTTGCCCGCGGCGATCAGGTCGGCGCGCGCCTTTTCGATCGGGGTGCCCGAATCCTCCTCGTCGCCCGTCATATGGATTTCGATATTGGCGTCCTTCAGCGTGCCCGCGGCCTGCATCGCGCGCAGCGCCGCGACGATCACGACCATCCCGCCCTTGTCGTCGCCCGCACCGGGGCCTTCGCCCATATCGCCCTTGCGGGTGAATATCTGGAAGGGCGAGTCAGGCTCGAACACCGTGTCGAGATGCGCGATGAGGAGCAGGCGCTTGGTGTCGGGCTTGCCGATATGCGTCGCGATCAGGTGGCCGGCGCGGCCGGTGTCGGTCATCGGCTTCCACTCGACCTTGAAACCGAGCGGCTCAAGTTCGGCGCGCATCATCGCCCCGACCTTTTCGACGCCCTCCAGATTGAGCGAGCCGCTGTTTTGGTTGACGAGTTTTTCGAGCAAGGCGAGCGAACGATCCTGCTCGGCCACGACGATCTTTGCCATTGCGCTTTCGGGTTTGGAGAGTTTAGCCTCTGCGACGGGCGTGAAGGTGAGCCCAAGGGCGACGAGAGCGGCGAGCGGCAGCGATTTCATGGGAGACTCCAGCCCTATAAGATTCTGAATCGCCGCCCCCGCGAAGGCGGGGGCCGCTGGAGATGCAGCGCAAGGCCGACAGCGGCCCCCGCCTTCGCGGGGGCGACGGACAAAGTGTGCCTTGGTTGATGATCAGGTGCAAGCCGTCAGCCGGGATAGGGCGCCTGTTTGAGCAGCCAGGCGAGATGTGTGGCATTGGCGGCGACCATCTTCGCCGTCTCGGTCACCTTGCGCGGGCGATGCTCGAGATCCTGGAAATCGACATGGTGCATCGCCTCGCCGACCCAATAGCAGGCGGCGACCGCGGGGATCGTCCAGCCGACATCGTTCAGCGCCTGGAAGATTTGCGATGAGACATTGTGTGCGCCGTCTTCGTTGCCGACGATCGCGGCGACCGCGACCTTCGAAGAGCTGGGCATGCGGCCGGCATCGTCGGTTTCGCCCAAAAAGGCGTCCATCCGTTCGAGGACCAGCTTTGCAACACTCGACGCCTGCCCCATCCAGATCGGGGTGCCGAAGATCAATATGTCGGCCGCCAGTATCCGTTCGCGAATCTTCGGCCAGTCGTCGCCCGGCCCCTCGTTCGAAGTGACGCCCCATTTGACATTATGCGCGGCGACG
Organism: Sphingopyxis sp.; assembly: GCF_035250425.1. Taxonomy (GTDB): domain Bacteria; phylum Pseudomonadota; class Alphaproteobacteria; order Sphingomonadales; family Sphingomonadaceae; genus Sphingopyxis. The sequence goes on along the minus strand of NZ_DATFFD010000058.1, from coordinate 7,007 downwards.
CGGATCGGGTCGGCGACCTTTACGCCCAGCGCCGTGAAATGTTCGGCGAGCACTGCAATCATCGCGTCGGTCGAACTAGCGCGGCTTCCGGCCGAAAGCGAGCAGTTGATGGCGGTGGCGGTCAGCGGAGCGGGCATGATCCTGTCCTCGCGGGGCTTGCACCCCCAAGGAAAGCGCCCGCGACCGACTCAGGTTCCCTGGCGCACCATGAAAATGTCGCCGCCGATGCTGACGAGGAAAAGGTTCCCTGCACTATCCTCGCCGAACGAGGCGATCGAATTCAGCGCTCCCGCGTCGGGTGCGAAATCCTCGTTTCGCCGCGCAAAGCGCGAGGAGGCGAGCGTCTGACCCGGAACGAGGCTGGAGAAGGGCACCGTCCAGATATTGCCCGAAACGAAGTCGGCGAAGACATATTGGCCGACGAGCGACGCCACAGGGCCGCGATAGACATAGCCGCCGGTGATCGAATTGCCCTGCCGCGGGCCGCTGCCATGGCCATATTCGGCGACCGGGTCGGTAAGGCCGCCGGGCGCGGTGCCGGTATAGGGCTGTGTCCCTTCCTTGAAACGCCAGCCAAAATTGAGTCCCGGCTGCGTCGTCGTGACCAGGTCGATTTCTTCGACCGCGCCTTGCCCGACGTCGCCGATGATCAGCGTCGAGCCCGAAAAGGCGGTGCGGAACGGATTGCGCAGGCCAAGTGCGTATACATAGGGGTCGCCGCCGCCGCCGAGATAGGGGTTGCCCGGTGCGGGCACCAGGAAATCGTCATTGTCGGGAACCGCGGCACCGGCATAGGGATCTTCGACGACCCTGATCCGCAATATCTTGCCCAGCCGCGAATTGGGGTTCTGGGCATTGTTGCCGGGATCGCCCGCGCCGCCGCCATCGCCCACCCCGGCATAGAGAAAACCGTCAGGGCCAAAGACCATCGAACCGCCGTTGTGATTATTCGCCCCCGGATGCGGTATCGCGAGCGTCGCTATCACGCGCGGCGTTCCGGAAAGGATCCCATATTCGCGAAGCTCGATATCGCCGGCGGCATTGGTGCAGTAGATCATGAAGCGATCGGAATTCGCCGGATTGGGCAGCAGCGCCATGCCCAGCAATCCGCGTTCGCCGTCGGTCGACAGATCGCCGACGGTGAAGAGCAAGGTTCTGGCGCCGGTCGAGGGGGTCAGGCGATAGACGCGGCCCGCCTTTTCCAGCACATAGACGTCGCTGCTGCCCGGAATGCCGAGAACGAAGGTCGGCTGGCTGAAGCCCGTACCCACGCGTGCGACGGCGATGCCTTCGCGGCTGTTGGTGACGGTGATATTGACCGTCTGCGTCGCGCTGGCGCTGGCGTCGCTGACGCGAAGCTGGACCGAATAGACATTGTCCCCATTGGCATCGCCGGGAAGGTCATAGTCGGGCGCGGCGTTGAAGCGGAGCGCCCCGGCGGCGGTGATCGAAAAGAGTGCGGCATCGGCGCCGCCGTCGATGGCGAAGGTCAGCGCATCGCCGTTGGGATTGCTGGCGGCCGCTTGATAGGCGGCGGCCGTGTTTTCCGCGACGCTGGCCGTCTGGAGCGAGGTGAAAGTCGGCGGCGCGTTGGCCGCGGGCGGGGTGCCGCCGCCGCCCCCTCCGCCGCCTCCACAAGAGGCAAGGAGCAAGGGCGTGAGGCCGGCCAGGAAACGCATTCGCATGGGAAAACAGCCTTTTCGCGATCGAACGCACCCGGATGTTATCTGCCATCCGGCACTGGAGACCGCAACCCCGCGGATTTATCAAATAAGCCGCGGGCAGAACCCGTCAGGCGGGTTCCTTGACCTCGTTGAAATCGTCGAGCTTGCCCAGCGCGTCGCGGGCGATTTTCTGCAGCGCGGAGCGATTGACCGCGAAGCCTTTCGCGCCATGGCCCGTCAGATCGTCGATCGTGAAGGCGACGCGCGTGCGGTCGGGTGCGAGTTCCTCGAAGGTGAACTTCAGTCCGGTGCTGAGTGCACCGTCGTCGACGCTGTAGATCAGATGCGCCTCGCGCGGGATTTCCATCGCGACCGCGATCTTGACCTTGTACGCGTCCGGCCGTTCGTCGGGCACGAGCTTTTCGAACCCGGGTTCGCCCTTTTGCGCGACGAGTTCGTAGAGCCGCGTCGATCCGCCGTTGGTGACGAGCGGCAGGCCGGTAAAGGCGCTGCCGTCGCCGAACAGCTTGGCGAACACCTGCTCGCGCGGCGCCGCGACGATCCGCGTCTGGTTCACCAGTTCGGCCATCTTGCCGCAGCCGGTCGCCAGCAGCATCGCGGCAATCGGAACCATTATGCGAAACATCGAGCATTCCCCCCGGAAAGACCGGCCTTCTCTTAACGCGAAGGGCTTACCAAAGCGTAATCGGGGCCGGCGACCCAAAGGAAAGGGCGCCCCGTTCCCCCGAACCGGACGCCCTTCCTTGGCGCTACTGATCTTTGCGGATCAGGCGCTGTAGTACATGTCGAATTCGACCGGGCTCGGGGTCTGTTCGACGCGATAGACCTCGTCCCACTTCAGCTCGACATAGGCTTCGATCTGGTCCTTCGAGAACACGTCGCCCTTCAGGAGGAAGTCGTGGTCGGCCATCAGGCTGTCGAGCGCTTCGCGAAGTGAACCGCAGACGGTCGGGACTTCGCTCAGTTCTTCGGGCGGCAGATCGTACAGATTCTTGTCCATCGGGTCGCCCGGGTGGATCTTGTTCTGGATGCCGTCGAGGCCCGCCATCAGCAGCGCCGAATAGCAGAGATAGGGGTTCGCCATCGCGTCGGGGAAACGGAATTCGACGCGCTTCGCCTTGGCGCCCGCGCCATAGGGGATGCGGCACGAAGCCGAGCGGTTACGGCTCGAATAAGCGAGCAGCACCGGGGCTTCGAAGCCGGGGACGAGGCGCTTGTAGCTGTTCGTCGTCGGGTTGGTGAAGGCATTCAGCGCCTTGGCATGCTTCACCACGCCGCCGATGAAATAGAGGCACATATCCGAAAGGCCGGCATAGCCGTTACCCGCAAAGAGCGGCTTGCCCTTTTCCCAGATCGAGATGTGGGTGTGCATGCCGCTGCCGTTGTCGTCCTTGATCGGCTTCGGCATGAAGGTCGCGGTCTTGCCATAAGCATGCGCGACCTGATGCACGACATATTTGTAGATCTGCATGCGGTCGGCGGTTTCGGTCAGCGTCCCGAAGGTCAGGCCGAGTTCGTGCTGCGCGGCAGCGACTTCGTGATGATGCTTGTCGCAGGGCAGGCCGAGTTCGAGCATCGTCGAGACCATTTCGGCGCGAATGTCGACGGCGCTGTCGACCGGCGCGACGGGGAAATAACCGCCCTTGGCGCGCGGACGGTGGCCGAGGTTGCCGCCCTCATAGCTGCGGCCGGTGTTGGTCGGCAGTTCGATATCGTCGATCTCGAAGCCCGACTTGTTATACCCGGTTTCGAAACGGACATCGTCGAACATGAAGAATTCGGCTTCGGGGCCGACATAGACGGTGTCGCCGATACCGGTCGAGGCGACATAGGCCTCGGCGCGCTTCGCGGTGGTGCGCGGGTCGCGGGCATAGCCTTCGCCGGTCGAGGGTTCGACGATGTCGCAGAAGATGACGAGCATCGGGGTCGCCGAGAAGGGATCGTCATAGACGGCGTCGAGGTCGGGCTTCAGGATCATGTCGCTCTCGTTGATCGCCTTCCAGCCTTCGATCGACGAACCGTCGAACATCAGCCCGTCTTCGAGTTCGTCCTCGCCGAGGACCGAGGCGACCATGGTCAAATGCTGCCATTTGCCCTTGGGGTCGGTGAAGCGCAGGTCGACCCACTCGATGTCGTTTTCCTTGATCCGCGCGATGATATCCTTGGGCTTCGTAGCCATCGTCTATGCTTCCTTCTTGCGAAATGGTCCGGCGTGCCGGGGATTGTCGGGTTTTCAAAAAGTGCGAAAGATCAAAGCGCATCCTCGTTGCGTTCGCCGGTGCGGATGCGGAGTGCGGTCTCGACCGGAATGACGAAGATCTTGCCGTCGCCGATGCGGCCGGTCTGCGCGGCGGCGGCGATGGCCTCCACCACGCGTTCGGCCATCGAGTCTTCGACGATGACCTCCAGCTTCACCTTGGGCAGAAAGTCGACGACATATTCGGCGCCGCGATAGAGTTCGGTGTGACCCTTTTGCCGGCCGAAACCCTTGGCTTCGGTGACGGTGATGCCGCTGACACCCACTTCGTGCAGCGCTTCCTTCACTTCGTCGAGCTTGAACGGCTTGATGATCGCCTCAATCTTCTTCACGCTTTTCGTCCCCCTTTTGGGCTGGCCGCCGCTCCTTGCGCGTCGAGCCGGATCAGCTGTGCTGGCCCGGTTCGCCGTCGAGTCGGTGCGGTGTCCCGCCATCTTGCACCAATCAAAAGCCGTGCCAATTGGCGAATCGTGGGGTTTTGGTAAGAAATTTGAAACGAAATAACGCCGTTGCCCAAAGGGCGGGCAACAAAGAGTTTTTGCTGCCTAAATTATAGGCATGAACGGCTGGGCTGTTCTATTTTGTTTCACGCGAAGACGCGAAGGCGCGAAGAAGGCGGCGTCATGGACGCCGGCCTCACTTGCTGATCGCGCAAAGCGCCTTTCGATGTCGCCTGCGGCGATAAATAGACGGCAGGTCTCGTGTGCGACCTTCTTCGCGTCTTCGCGTGAAATTTCCAATCCCATCCTCTCCGCAACCACAACCGATCGAGGAAATACAAGGATCGGTGTTCTATCTCCCAACCGGCGCCGCGTCGTCCGCCAGATTGGCCTTGGTCCAGTTCGAGCGTTCGATGACATAGGCGCGAATCGCTTCGGCATCTTGCGGCGTCAGCACCTTGGCGAAGCTCACCATGCCGCGGTCCTTGAGCGTGCCGTCGATGATCACCGATTTCCACGCGTCGGCGTTGGCGAGCGTGCCCGAGACGCGGAGGTCGGGGGTGAAGCCGTTACCGATCGCGCTGTCGCCGTGACAGACGATGCAATAGCGCCCGAAATGCGCTTTGCCCGCCGCGACCTGTGCGGGCGAGGCGGTCATCGGCGGAGGGTTCCACGCGAGCGCCGCGGAGGAGGGCGGGGCAGGGAGTTTCACCGTGCCGCCGATCTTCATGACGATCAGGCGCGGGATGTTCGGGATCTTGCGCGACGCGCCGCCCGCGACCCCGGCGACGAGGGGGAAGGCGCCGCCCTTGCTGGTCATGAAAGCGACATATTGCACCCCGCCGACGCGGAAGGTCGAGGGTGCGCTGACGATCCCCGATTGCATATCGAGGTCGAGCAACTGCTTGCCGGTGTCGGCGGCATAGGCGCGGAAGCGGCCGAGGCTGGTGCCCTGGAACACCAGGTTGCCCGCGGTGGTCATCGTGCCGCCGTTCCACGCCGCGGGATGATCGACCGCCCATGCGACCTTGCCGGTGCGCGGGTCGAAGGCGACGAGCCGTCCGGTGGTCGCGGCGACCGCGGCGCGGAAGGCGGCCTTGTCGTCGGGCAGCATGGTCTTGTTGAGAGACGTGCCGACGTTGAAGCCGAGCACCTTTCTTTTGTCGAGTTCGTCCATGTCGGCGAGATAACCCTGCGGGATCTGCTGCGCGGGAATATAGACGAGCCCCGTTCCGGGATTGTAGCTCATCGGATGCCAGTTATGCGCGCCGAGCGCGCCGGGCACTGCGATAAAGGGCTTGCCGGTCCGGTAGAAACGCGCCTCGGGATTTTCGATCGGGCGTCCCGTTGTCAGATCATAGCCGGTAGCCCAGTTGATCCCGTCGACGAAGGGCTTGGCATCGATCAGCTTGCCGTTGGTACGGTCGATTGTGAAGAAAAAGCCGTTCTTCGGCGCATGGTACAGCACCTTGACCGGCTTCCCGTTCACCGCCTGCTCGGCGAGGATGATCGGCTGGGTTGCGGTATAGTCCCACGTTTCGGCGGGCGTTTCCTGATAATGCCATTTATATTTGCCGGTCGAGGCGTCGAGCGCGACGACCGAGGAGAGGAACCAGTTGTCGCCCTCGCCATTCGAGCGCGTGCCATGGTTCCACGGATTGCCGTTGCCGACGCCGAGATAGACCTGGTCGAGATACTTGTCGTAGACGATCGCGTCCCACACCGTGCCGCCGCCGCCCGAGGTCTGCCACTCACCCTTGTCGGACCATGTCGCATTGCCCTTGCTCGCGAAGATGTCGTCCGACGCGGCGCCATCCTTTGCCTTAGTCGGGTTCGGTGCCGTGTAGAAACGCCAGCGCTCCTTGCCGGTATCGGCGTCGTAGGCGGTGACATAGCCGCGCACCCCGAACTCGGCGCCGCCGTTGCCGATCAGCACCATATCCTTCACGACGCGCGGCGCGCCGGTGATCGTGTAGGGTTTCGACGCGTCGAACGTCTGCGTCGACCACAGCTCCTTGCCGGTCTTCTTGTCGAGCGCGATGAGGCGGCCGTCGAGCGCGCCGACGAACAGCTTGTCGCCCCACACCGCGACGCCGCGATTGACCACGTCGCAGCAGGCGCTGACAGCGCGTTCGCCGGGGACCTTGGGGTCGAACTTCCAGAGCGACTTGCCCGTCGCGGCGTCCCATGCGCTGACTTTCGACCAGGCGTGGGTGACATACATGACGCCGTCGACGACCACGGGCGTCGCTTCCTGCCCGCGCGCGTCCTCAAGGTCGGCGGTCCAGGCGATACCGAGGGTGCCGACATTCTGGTCGTTGATGTCGGTGAGCGGGCTGAAACGCTGTTCGTCGTAGCTGTAGCCGATCGCGCCCCAGTCGTCGCCGTTGCCGCCGGTCTCGAGCAGGGTCTCGCTGGCCCTTTCGGCGTCATCGAGCGATCCGCCGCTCGAGATACTGTCATTTTTCGATGCGTTGCATGAAGTCAATGCCAGCGCCGCGCAGCTCAGCAGTGCGGCCGTCCAGACCCGTTTCGCCATCCCTTGCTCTCCCGTTTCGACGCCTATGCTTGACGTTAACGTCAAGACTGCGCCGGATGGGCGGGGGGCGCAAGCGGGAAAATGGG
>NZ_DATFFD010000057.1:0-6310 GCF_035250425.1 Sphingopyxis sp. | reverse complement strand
GCCTCGGCGGGGTCGAACGATGCCGCGGCATCGAGCGCCGCGTCGAGCCCGCGCAATGCCTCGCGCACCGGTCCCGCGATAGCGCGCGCCGCCGGGGTGGGGACCAGCCCGTTGCCCTGCCGCACGAAGAGCGGGTCGTCGAACTGCGTCCGTAGACGCGTCAGGGCGTGACTGATCGCCGGCTGCGACAGGTTCAGGTGACGCGCCGCCGCCGACACGCCGCCCTTGACGAAGATCGCGTCGAATATCCGCAGCAGGTTGAGATCGAATCTGGCGAGCTGCCGCAAGAAATCCTCCTCTGCGAAATCGGCGGGTGATGGATCATCGGCCTAATCGCTAATGATACGGAAGTGAACCCGGCGGCGCGGCGCGCCCTCGCTCAGGACGACGCGACCGTCACGCCGATCCGCACGCCGTCCAGCCCGAGCCATGCCGCCATCCGGTCGAGTTCGATCGCGAGACGCTCGAGCGTTTCGGCGGGAGCGCCCGGTTCAAGGGTGATCCGGTGCGCGAGCAGGATGCCGGCCTGGCGGTCGGCCTTGAGATCGACGCGGGCCACGAGCGCGTCGTCCATCAGGAAGGGCAGGACGTAATAGCCGTGGGTGCGCTTGTCCTGCGGGACATAGATTTCGATGCGATAGCGGAATCCGAACAGCCGTTCGGCGCGGCCGCGCTCCCAGATCAGCGGGTCGAACGGGGCGAGCAGCGCTGCACCGGTCATGCGGCGGGGCAGGCGGGCGTCGCGGTGCATCCAGACCTTCTGGCTCCAGCCTTCGACCCGCGCGGGTAAAAGGACGCCCGCCTCCGCCTGCGCAGCGATCGCATGATCGGCTTCGCCGGGCTTCAGCCGATAATAGTCGCGCAGTTCCGAAGCGGTTGCGACGCCAAGCGCGCGGGCGCTCCGTTCGATCAACGCGCGTTGCGCGCTTGCGGCATCGGGAGTGGGCCGATCGAGAACCGCCTTGGGCAACACGCGTTCGGGCAGGTCATAGACCCGCGCAAAGCTGCCGCGGCGCGTCGCGGTGGTGATGCTGCCCGACCAGAACAGAAATTCGAGGGCGTGCTTTGTGTGACTCCATTCCCACCAGCCGCTTTTGCTCGACCCATTCTCGAAATCGGCGGCCGCCAGCGGTCCCTCGGCGATGATCCGGTCGAGCACGGTCTGGGCTTCGGCGCGGTGCTCGGTCGCAAATCGCTTCAAGGCCTGATAGCCGATCTCGCCGCGCTCGGCGCGCGCCATTCGCCAGCGGAGCAGCGGATGGAGGTCGAGCGGAAGCAGCGAGGCTTCGTGCGCCCAATATTCGAACAGGCGCCGCTGGCGGGCGGGACCCCAGGCATCGCGCTCGAGCAATGTCCGGTCATAGCTACCCAGCCGCGAGAAGGCGGGAAGATAATGCGCGCGGGTCAGAACGTTGACGCTATCGATCTGGAAGAGCCCCAGGCGGCCCAGCGACTTGCGCAAATGGGCGGCCGTCGGCTGGTCGGGGCGGCGCGCGCCAAAGCCCTGCGCCGCGAGCGCGATCCGGCGTGCTTCCTTGAGAGAGAGGGTGGTCGTCACGCGCGAAGGCTTGGCGCTGACTTCAGGAAGCGTCAACCGTCGGACAGGTTCCCCGCCGTGGGCACGGCGCGGCTGGCGTCAATTAAACGCGCCAAAGCCCACCGCGACGACCGCTTCGATTTCGACCAGCGCGCCGAAGTGCAGCGGACCGGATGGAACGATCGACCGCGCGGGGCGATGCGTGCCGAAGAATTCGGCGTAGGCCCGGTTGACTTCGCCCCAATGCGCGACGTCGGTCACATAGACGGTGCAGCGGATGATGTCATCGAGCGAAGCGCCAACCACGCCGGCAATCGCCTCGATGTTGCCGAGCGCGAACCGGACCTGCTCGCCGATGGATATCTTTTCGGGTTCGGGCGTCTCGCCGGTCACGCCGAGCTGGCCCGAAACATAAAGGGTGTCGCCGTGCAACATGGCCTGGGCATAATGTCCGCCGGGGGGCGGCGCCGCGGCGCAGCGTATCTCTGTCATTTTCCGATCCTTCATCTCGATCTCCGAAAATCCTTCACCATCCGCCCGTTCGCGGCCATTCTTCGGTCAGTTCCCCTGCGCGCAGCACGTCGTAGGAGGTGTAGGCCGCACAGGTCAGGCAAGCGTGACCCGGAAGGATGCGGACGACGGAGCCGATCGGCAAGCGTTCGAACCAGCTTTCGTCAGGCACGGGGACGCCGCCATGCTCCTGATGCACGGTAACAACCGCCAAAGAATCCAGCGGATCGAGCGTCGCGGCATCGCAGACCAGGCCGTAGCCCGCGTTGGGCAGGAAGCGGTTGGCCCCGACATCCTTCGACAGCGCGATCGCGCCGGCGTCGAGGATCAGGCTGGGGCTGGCGCTGCGGCGCTGGTGGCCGATCACCGTCGCGAGGACCGAGACGGCAATATCCTCCGCGGCGCAGACGCCCCGCGACAATTGGGACAGGTCGCAGAACAGGTAAATGCCCGCCCGCACTTCGGTCACGCCCTGCAATTGTTCGGCAAAAACCACGGTCGGGGTCGAGCCGACGCTGACGATGGGGCAGGGATAGCCATGCGTGCCGAGCAATTCCGCCGATGCGACCGCGGCATGCCGTTCGACTTCGGCGAGCGCGCGGATCGGTGCCGGATCGTCGAGCGCGTAGCTATGGCCTGCGTGGGTCATCACGCCCATCAGCTCGAGTTGCGGCGAACAGGCCGCAATCACACCGGCGATCGCGACAAGCTCTTCCGACGCGGGGCCCGTGCCGCTGCGGTGTTCGCCGCAATCGACCTCGATGAGGACACCAAAGCGCGCCCCGAGCGTGGCGGCGGCTTCCCCCATCGCGGCGGCTGCCTCCCGGTCATCAACGACAAGTAGCAGCCGCGCGCCATGCTCGCGCTGGATGTGATGGACGCGCGCCAGTTTCGCGGGTGCGATCGCGGTCGTGTAAAGGATATCGCGCCAGCCCGCCGCGGCGAAATATTCGGCTTCGGCCAGCGTCGAGACCGTGATCGGCCCTTGCTCACCATTCGCCGCGATGCGCGCGACGTCGGTCGACTTGGCCGTCTTCAGATGCGGACGCAGCGTGACGCCCAGCGCATCGCAGCGGTCGCGCATGCGCGCGGCGTTGCGTTCCAGCCGGTCGGCGTCGAGTATCAGGCACGGGGTATTCAATCCCGCGAACAGGGTCTCCGCGCTCATTGCATCAGCTCGCGCAGCGGATCGAGCGTGTCGGCAATCAGGAACGGCCGCGCCGCGTCGGCGGCAAAGGGCATCCTGGCCCGGTTGTGCCAGAAAACCGGCATGCCGACGCCGGCCGCCCCGGGAATGTCGGCGGGCGAACCCGCCACGAAAAGCGTTCGCGCCGGATCGGTGCCGAGCCGATCCAGGACGGCGCGGTAAGATTGCGGCTGCGGCTTGTAATAGCCCGTTTCTTCGGAGGTCAGGACAACGGAGAAGGGCACGCCGACCCGCTCCGCCGCCTGCCGCCCCAAAACCGCCGAACAGTTCGTAATGACGCCGAGCGCGGTGCCGCGCGCGCGGAGGTCGGCAAGCAGCTGCGGTGCTTCCGGCCAGGGCTGGAGCGTGTTCCAGTCGGCAACCAGCGCCTCGGCGGCTGACGCCCCCACACCCGCCTTGACGCCCGCCTCGCGGACGAGATCTTCATAGGGGCGGTAAGCGCCGCAACCATAGGTCAGCTCGAGATAGGCGCGGCGCCAGCGTAGCCCGTCGCTCTTGGACCCGGCCGCGCGGTTCCAGACCGACCATGAATCGAGAAGCGCGGTGAGGAGGTCGAAGACCACGGCTTCGACTGGGGCGAGCTGTTTCATCGATCGAGATCCAAATTCAATAATGACGCCCGAGGACTGCGGCTTCGCAGGCTTCGGGTCGGGGATGCCGCCGGATGGCCCGGAGCGATTAGCAACGCGGCGCTTGCGCCGGCAAATGCCCGTTTCTGATGGTTTCATGCCGCCGCGTATGGACGTGGCTTGCCGCATCCGCCCGTCTACGCCGTCGCCAGCTTCCAGAATGCTTCGGCCGATGGCGATTGCCGGCCGCGCGGCCGATACAGCCTGACGTCGACCGGAATATCCCAGCGCGAATCGCCTGCCCGCACCAGCATGCCGCGCTTCAGGTCGTCAGCGACGATGCTCAACGGCAACCAGGCCAGCCCCTTTCCATCCCGTGCCATGCGCGCGAGGATCAGCGTGTGCGACGTGAACACAGGCGTGAAATTTGCCCGCATCGCGCTGGCATCGAGCATCGCCGACACGATGCGATCCATCCCCGATTCAGCGCCATAGGCCAGCAGATGAACCGGATGATCGGCGTCGTCGGCGAGCGCGTGCAGCGGCGCCCCACCGGCTTCGCGCGGCGCGCTGACCGGAATCAGCGCATCGGATTCGAGCGATATCGACTGGAAACCCGCACCATCGAGAACCGACGGGGCGCCAGTATGGAAATAGCACAGGCAAAAATGCGCCTTTCCGCTCAGCATCATCTGTTCGGACGTGCCCATATTGTCGGCCGTGAGCTGGATCGGGATTTCGGTATCGGTCATCGCCTGCAGCGTCGCGAGCCATTGCGGAAAGAAGTTCAGCGCCAGAGCGTGCGTGACCAGAAGCTTGACCATCGACGCCGATGTGCCGGCAATCTCCTGCACCTCGCGCCGGCCATGTTCGATGTCGCGCAGAACGGTCTCGGCGATGACGGCGAAGCGCTTGCCGGCAGAGGTCAGCACCATCTGGTGCGTGCTGCGGTCGACGAGTTCCACGCCGAGCCATTCTTCGAGCGCACGGATGCGGCGGCTGAAAGCCGGCTGCGTCACGCAGCGCGTCGATGCCGCGCGCGAGAAGTTCCCCGCGTGTATCAAGGCACCGAAATCCTCAAGCCATGCCAGTTCCATCACTCATGCCCCTTCGGCCTATGCGAAGTTGTAATGCGGGAAGAACGCCTGGCTACCCCTTGCGACACGCATGGATTGATCCATTTTGCGCATTGGAGCTCGTGCCCGCCGGTCGGCAGATTGCGGGCGCAGACAGGCTGATTCAGGGGGCTTCGGGAATGGGTTTCGACATTTTGCGACGGGAGCGGCACCATCGGGGCAGTCGCGCGGCGGTGCTGACGGCCGCGATGCTTGGCGCAGCGATCATGGTCGGTGTCCTGCCGGCGGTCGGCGCGGAGCCGGAACAACCGGTCTCGCTGGTGCCGCGCGACGCGCTTTTCGCTTCGCCCGCCTATTCCGAACTGCAGATCAGCCCCGACGGCAAGCAGTTGGCCTTTCTCCACCCGCTGAACGGCGTCCTCAACGTCTGGGTCGCGCCGCTCGACGATCCGAAGGCCGCCACGCCGGTCACCCGGTTCGATACGCGGCCGCCCGACAGTTTCCAGTGGAGCCCCGATGGACGGTACATATTGGTGCTGAAGGATGTCGGCGGCGAGGAGCATAGCCAGCTCTGGGTCGCGAACCTTGAAAAGCGCACGGTCGCCAATGTGACCGCCGATCCCGCGGTGCAGACAAAGATCGTGAAGCTTTCGAAGCGCCGTCCCGGCGAAATCCTCGTCGGCATGAACATTCGCGATCGCCGCTATCGCGACATCTATCGGATCGACCTCGCGACGGGGGCGCGGAGCGAGGTGCTCCGCAACGAGCGAAATTACATCGATGTCGTTGCCGATCCCGATTTCAACATCCGGCTGGGCGTCCGCGGCAATGTCGACGGCTCGTCGACCTATTTCCGTCTCGACCCCGCCGGGCCGAGCGAGTTCATGACGATCCCGCTGGCTTCGCTGCGCAATTCCAGAATCCTCGGGCTGGATGGCGAAGGGAAGCTGTTGATGTTCGACAGCCGGACCAGCGACAAGGCGAACCTCGTTTCGGTCGATCTTGCCACGGGAACGCAGACCCTGCTCGCCGCGTCAGGACGCGCCGATATCGTCGATCCCTTGTTTGACGAGGCCAGCGGTGCGTTGCTCGCAACGCGTGAGGATCCGCTCGTCAGCGAATGGACGGTGCGATCGGAGGACGTGCGTGCCGAGTTTGCGGCGCTTCAAGCGGCCGCCGCAGGGCCGTTCAAGATTGTCGACCAGACCCCGGACAATGCGCGCTGGCTGCTTCTCGAAACGGTTCCGAACCACCCCGACCGCTATAGCTGGTGGAACCGCAAGGACCGGACGCTCACGCCGCTCCTGTCGACGCGGCCGGAGCTCGCGCAGCGATCGCTGGCCCGTCGCGCGCCCGTCACGATAACCTCGCGCGATGGCCTGACGCTGCCCAGCTATCTGACGCTGCCGAC
>NZ_DATFFD010000056.1:0-4161 GCF_035250425.1 Sphingopyxis sp. | reverse complement strand
GGTTGCGGCTGGCGATCAACATGATGTTATCCAGTGGAAGAATGTGGCGTTGGCAGGGGTATAACAGCTTCGCAGCGCGCGCGTCAAAACAGGAAGCCGAACAGGATTCGCGCAGAGAGCGCAGAGCGCGCAGAGATTTTTGTTCACGCGGAGGCGCGGAGGCGCGGAGAAGATGAGATTGGCGGCTTCGCCGCCCTTTTTCTCTGCGAACTCTGCGCGCTCTGCGCGAATATCCTTTATCTCCGCGTCTCCGCGCCCCGCGTGAACCCTTTAGAAGAGCTCGCCCTGCCCCCGTCCAGGCGGCGCAGGCAGCGGCTTGCGAGCAGGCTTGGACGCCGCGCCCTCCGTCACCGCTGCCGCCACCTCGCCGTCGGCGAATTGCAGCCGGAGATGTCCGGCGTCCTGCGCCTTCGCAGCGGTCGTGACGATCGCCCCGCCGCCATCGCGCACCATCGCATAGCCGCGCGACAACAGCGCGCGCGGGTCGAGGCTGTCGAGCAATCGCCCGAGTCCCTCGATCAGCGCCCGGTCGCGGTCCCAGCGCCGCGCGAGCAGCGCGGGGCGCAGCGCCGCACCGCGCGTCGCAAGCCGCTCCGAAATCACCGCCAGCCGGTGGCGCTGGCTGCGGTCGAGCCGGTCGCCGGCATCGTCGAGCCGCTGGCGCTGCGGCGCATAGAGCGCATCGCGTTTCGGCAAATGCCGCGCCAGCGCGGTGAGCCGCTCGCCCGCCAGCGCCTGTTGCCGGTTCGCCGCCCCGATGATGCGGCCGTTCCACGTCGCAAGCTGCGCCTGCAGTTCGGCGCGCACCGGCACCGCCATTTCGGCCGCCGCGGTCGGGGTCGGCGCGCGCACATCGGCGGCATAGTCGGCGAGCGTCACATCGGTCTCGTGCCCAACCGCGCTGATCGTGGGGATGCGGCAATCGGCGATCGCGCGCACGACCACCTCTTCGTTGAACGCCCACAGATCCTCGATCGACCCGCCGCCGCGTGCGACGATCACTAGGTCGGGGCGCGGCACCGGCCCGCCGGGCGCGATGGCATCGAAGCCGCGGATCGCATTCGCAACCTGCGCCGCCGCGCCGTCGCCCTGCACCAGCACCGGCCACACGATCACATGCGTCGGGCAGCGGTCGGCGAGACGATGGAGGATGTCGCGAATCACCGCCCCGGTGGGCGAGGTCACCACGCCGATCGTGCGCGGAAGATAGGGCAGGCGGTCATATTTGCGTGTCCGGTCGAACAGCCCCTCGGCGCCGAGCCGCGCCTTCAATTTCTCGAAGAGCAGCATCAATGCGCCTTCGCCCGCGACCTCGAGCGTATCGACGACGAGCTGATATTTCGACCGTCCCGGATAGGTGGTGAGCTTGCCCGTCGCGATCACTTCGATCCCGTCCTCGGGCCGGAAGGCGAGCCGCCCCGCCTGCCCCTTCCACATCACCATGTCGATCAGCGCATTATCGTCCTTCAGCGCCGCATAGAAATGCCCCGACGCCGCGCGCTTCGCCCCCGACAACTCACCCCGCACGCGCACGCGCGCGAAGCCGTCCTCGACCGTGCGCTTGATCGCCGCCGACAATTGGCTGACCGACAGGGCAGGAGCGTTGTCGCCGGGCGCCGCCTCGGCTAACAGCCGCGCGGCGGTGTCATCATCGGACGCCGGATCGGGAAAAGGGACTGACATGAATATCCTGCTGGTCGGATCGGGGGGCCGCGAACATGCGCTCAGCTGGCAGTTGGCACAATCGCCAAGCTGCGCCAAGCTCTATGCCGCACCGGGCAATCCGGGGATCGAGGCGCACGCCGAATGCGTCGCCATCGCCGCCGACGATCTCGATGGTCTGATCGCCTTCGTCAAGGCGCATGCGATCGATTTCGTCGTCGTCGGCCCCGAAGCGCCGCTCGTCGCGGGCCTCGCCGACCGGCTGCGCGACCTGGGCGTCGCGGTCTTCGGCCCCGGCGCCGCCGCGGCGCGGCTCGAAGGCTCGAAGGGCTTCACCAAGGATTTGTGCGCGCGCGCCGGTATTCCCACGGCCGCCTATGTCCGCTGCACCAGCGCCGACGAAGCGCTCGCGGTGCTCGAGGGCTTTTCGATTCCCATCGTGATCAAGGCCGACGGGCTCGCCGCGGGCAAGGGCGTGATCATCGCCGAAACGCAGGCCGAAGCCGAAGCCGCGATCGAGGAAATGTTCGACGGCGCGTTCGGCGGCGCGGGCGCCGAGGTGGTGATCGAGGAATTTATGACCGGCGAGGAAGCGAGCTTCTTCGCGCTCTCCGACGGCACCGACGTGATGGCGTTCGGCAGCGCACAGGATCACAAGCGCGTCGGCGACGGCGACACCGGACCGAACACCGGCGGCATGGGCGCGTACAGCCCCGCCCCCGTCCTCACCGCCGATCTCGAAGCCGCGGTGATGGACCGCATCATCCGCCCGACGGTGGCGACGCTCGCCGCCGAGGGAACGCCTTATGTTGGCGTGCTGTTCGCGGGCCTCATGCTCACCGATGCCGGACCGAAGCTGATCGAATATAACGCCCGCTTCGGCGACCCCGAATGCCAGGTGCTGATGATGCGCTATGCCGGCGACCTCGCCGCGCTGCTTTACGCCGCATCGACCGGCGCGCTCGCGGACGCCGCGCCGCCCGCCTTCGCCAGCGATTATGCGCTGACCGTCGTGATGGCGGCGAACGGCTATCCCGCCACCCCCGAAAAGGGCGGCGCGATCCACGGCATCGCCGACGCCGAAGCGGGCGGCGTGCGGATTTTCCACGCCGGCACGGCGCGCGCGGGTGGCCAGATCGTCGCCGCGGGCGGGCGCGTGCTCAATGTCACCGCGACCGGCCGCACCGTGACCGAGGCGCAGGCGCACGCCTATGGTGCCGTCGACAAGCTCGATTTCGCCAGCGGCTTTTGCCGCCGCGACATCGGTTGGCGCGAGGTCGCGCGCGAAGCGAAGTGAAAAAATACCTCGTCATTCCCGCGAAAGCGGGAACCCAGCGAGCAACCGTGGCGGGCTGGGTTCCCGCTTTCGCGGGAATGACGAAGAAATATGAAACGGTTTGCTCCTTAGGGTGGACCCAGCCCATCGCGCCACATAGGCTGAACCAAAATCACAAGCGGAGAAGAAGATGACCTGGCTTCAGGAAAACTGGATTATCGCAGTCGTCGGGCTCGTTGTTGCGGTCGTGCTGCTCTGGTGGCTGTTCGGCCGATCGAAACCGCAAGAAATCGCCCCGCCCGCGGCTGAACCGGCCAAGCCCGCCAAGCCGCTCGAACCGGTGAAACCTGAAATCATCGCCGCCGAACCCGCGCGCTTCAAGCCGATCGAGCCGAAGCCGCAACCCGTCACCCCTCCGGCACCGCCGCCCGCGGCGGAACCGATCGCAAAGACGTCGCCCGCTGCGCCAAAACCGGTGTCCGTCCCCGAACCCGCCGCCGAGGCGCCGAAACCCGCAGCGAAGCCTAAGGCAGCCACCAAACCCGCCGCAAAAAAAGTCGCGGCGAAAGCAACGCCCAAGCCCCCGGCAAAGAAGGCTACGACCAAGCCCACGCCCGCCGAAGCCGCGACAGCCATCCCCGAGGAACCGACCGTTCCGCCGCCGGCACCGGAGCCCGCGCCCGCGCGCTCGACGACCGCGGACAATCTGCAATTGCTGAAAGGCGTCGGCCCGAAACTCGTCGTGCTGTTGAACGGCCTCGGCGTCAGCAGCTTCCAGCAGATTGCCGACTGGACCGACGCCGACATCGCGCGCATCGATCCAGAGCTCGGCGCCTTCCAGGGCCGCATCGCACGCGACAATATCGTCGACCAGGCGGGCTATCTGGCGCGCGGCGACAAGGCCGGCTTCGAAGCAAAATATGGGGCACTCGGCGGCGAGCTCTAAGGCGGCTAACGACCGGAAGTGGACGTTTTAGTTCCTCCCCGGAACGGGGAGGGGGACCGCCGCCGTAGGCGGTGGTGGAGGGGTCGGGACGGTGCGTCTTGACGAGAGGTTTCGACCCCTCCGTCAGCCCTGCGGACTGCCACCTCCCCGTTCCGGGGAGGAACTGACTATGCCCGCTCTCCACCCCAAAGCAGGCGTCGCCTTTCAAATAGGCCTTTCCTACATTATCGGGCTGTGCCAGCCCTTGTCCCGGCTCTTTCATTTGGTGGATAAATGC
>NZ_DATFFD010000055.1:0-2136 GCF_035250425.1 Sphingopyxis sp. | reverse complement strand
TAAACAAACCAAGAGAAAAAGGTGTTGCCCCCGCGAAAGAGTGAAGGGTCGGATTGTCCCCCGGACAATCCTTGGACATGCTGGGAGCATGTCCAACCCTTAACTGGCCGCCATCGGGGTGGCGCAAGGCTGCCAGCGGCCCCCGCCTTCGCGGGGGCGACGATTTAAGGGAGACCAATATGAAACTCGATTCCACCGTATCCGCCGTCGTCACCGGCGGCGCCTCGGGCCTCGGCGCCGCCACCGCGCGCGCGCTTGCCGCGAAGGGCGTGAAGATCGCGATCTTCGACCTGCAGGAAGAAAAGGGCAAAGCGCTCGCCGAAGAGCTCGGCGGCGTCTTCTGCGAATGCAACGTCACCGACGACGCGTCGGTCGACGCCGCCTTCGCCAAGGCGCGCGAAGCGCATGGGCAGGAACGCATCCTCGTCAATTGCGCGGGCACCGGCAACGCGATCAAGACCGCGAGCCGCAGCAAGGAAGACGGCAGCATCAAGCATTTCCCGCTCGATGCGTTCAACTGGATCATCCAGATCAACCTCGTCGGCACCTTCCGCTGCATCGCCAAGTCGGCGGCGGGCATGCTGACGCTCGATCCGATGGAGGATGGCGAGCGC
Source organism: Sphingopyxis sp. (assembly GCF_035250425.1). Classification (GTDB taxonomy): domain Bacteria; phylum Pseudomonadota; class Alphaproteobacteria; order Sphingomonadales; family Sphingomonadaceae; genus Sphingopyxis. The sequence continues at coordinate 1,522 of NZ_DATFFD010000055.1, read as the reverse complement.
GGCGCGATCGTCAACACGGCGAGCGTCGCGGCCGAGGACGGCCAGATCGGCCAGGCGGCCTATTCGGCATCGAAGGGCGGCGTCGTCGGCATGACGCTTCCCATCGCACGCGACCTCGGTAACGAGAATATCCGCGTCAACACGATCCTGCCCGGCATCTTCGACACCCCACTGCTCGCCGGCGCGCCGCAGAATGTCCGCGATGCATTGGGCGCCTCGGTACTCAACCCGAAGCGTCTCGGCAATCCGCCCGAATATGCCAATCTCGCGATCTGCATGATCGAGAACGGCTATTTCAACGGCGAGGACGTCCGCCTCGACGGCGGCATCCGCATGGCGCCGCGCTGACATGCCCAAACCGGAAAGCTGGCGGCTCGATGCCGCCAGCTACCCCGTCTGTATCGAGTTGCAGACGCGCTTTCAGGACATGGACATCAACGGCCACCTCAACAATGTGGCCTTTGCCGCCTTGTTCGAGAGCGGCCGCGTGCTGCTGAACCGGCAGGTTCGCCCGCTGGACGAGCGCCCCTCGAACGAGCGGACGATGGTCGCGGCGGTCGAGATCAACTATCTCGCCGAAGGCAATTTCCCCGATCCGGTAAAGATCGCGACGGGGATCGGCCGGCTCGGTACGTCGAGCTGGACGATCGTGCAGGCGATGTTCCAGAACGGCCGCCCGATCGCGATCTGCGACACCGTGGTCGTGTGCCGCACCGACGGTCAGGCGAAACCGCTGCGCGCAGAGATGGTGGCGGAGCTGGAGGCGAATCTGGTGGCGCCGGTCTGAATTTCCTTCTCGCTTGATGGGAGAAGGATACGGAGCCTTGTCGCGAAGCGGCCAGGCGCAGTTGGATGAAGGTGATGGTGCGACATGGCGCCGCCGTTTCAGCCCGAAACCGCACCCCCACCGCCGCAACTAGCGAACAAGTTCGCAAGTTTCGCTGCCTCCCCCATCAGGGGGGAGGAGAGACGCTACAAATTCTTGTCGGCGTCGGGGACCGAACGGATCAGGTCGCGCGCGAAACCGATCAGCCCGATCTGGCGGCGGCGCTTCAGCCGCTCGGCGCGCAGGATCGCGCGGACCTCGTCGAAGCAGCCTTCGACATGGTCGTTGATCAACACATAGTCATAGCCGTCCCAGTGGCTGATCTCGTTCGCAGCGCGTTCCATGCGCGCGGCGATCACCTCATCGCTGTCGGTGTTGCGCGAGCGCAGCCGGCGTTCGAGCTCTTCCATCGTCGGCGGCAGGACGAAGACGCGGACGACGTCGGGGCCGGCCTCCTGATACAGTTGCTGCGCCCCCTGCCAGTCGATGTCGAACAACACGTCCTTGCCCGCGGCGAGCAACTCCTCGACCCGCGCGCGCGGGGTGCCGTAGCGGTGGCCGAAGACATGCGCCCATTCGAGAAACTCGCCGTCGGCGGCCATCTTCTTGAAGCTGTCGGTGTCGACGAAATGATAATGGACCCCGTCGATTTCGCCGGGACGCGGCGGGCGCGTCGTCGCGGAGACCGAGAGCGCG
>NZ_DATFFD010000054.1:0-5914 GCF_035250425.1 Sphingopyxis sp. | reverse complement strand
GTTCCCTGCCTTTCGCCCGCGACGATGCGCTGACCCCGCCGGATGGCGGCCGCTCAGTCGCGCAGCAGCTCGTTGATCCCGGTCTTGGCGCGCGTCTTCGCATCGACGCGCTTGACGATGACGGCGCAGTAAAGCGACGGTCCCGGCGTGCCGTCGGGCAGCGGCTTGCCCGGCAGCGAACCCGGTACGACGACCGAGTAAGCGGGAACCTCGCCCATGAAAACTTCGCCCGTTGCGCGGTCGATGATCTTGGTCGACGCGCCCAGATAGACGCCCATCGACAGCACCGCGCCCTCGCGCACGATCACACCCTCGGCGACCTCGGCGCGCGCGCCGATGAAGGCGCCGTCCTCGATCACCACCGGGCCCGCCTGCAATGGTTCGAGCACGCCGCCGATTCCCGCGCCGCCCGACAGGTGGACGTTCGCGCCGATCTGTGCGCAGCTGCCGACGGTGGCCCAGGCGTCGACCATCGACCCCTCGCCGACATAGGCGCCGATGTTGACGAAGCTCGGCATCAGCACCGCGCCCTTGCTGATAAAGGCGCCGCGGCGGACGATCGAGCCGGGGACGGCGCGGAAGCCCGCGTCGCGAAAACGGTTCTCGCCCCAGCCGGCGAATTTCGATGGCACCTTGTCCCACCAGCGCGCCCCGCCGGGGCCGCCTTCGATGAGTTCCATGTCGTTCAGGCGGAACGACAGCAGCACCGCCTTCTTCAGCCACTGGTTGACCTGCCACGTCCCGCCGGCGTCGCGCTCCGCCACACGATAGCTGCCGTCGTCGAGGCCGGCGAGCGCGGTCTCGACCGCCTCGCGCACCGCACCCGTCGTCGTTAGCCCCAGCGTCTCGCGGTCATCCCATGCGGCTTCGATCGTCGATTGCAGGTCGGTGGTCATGAAATTCCCCATGGTAAAGGCAGATTGTCGAGCCAGTCGGCGATGTCAGTCGCGTGGAAATCGACATGCTCCGGCAGGTGGTCCCGATGACCGCTTTCGCTGCCATTGTCCAGCCAGACGGTCGTCATGCCGAGCGCTTTCGCGGGCGTCAGGTTGCGCGCCATATCCTCGACGAAGACGCTCTTCGCCGGGTCGATTCCCAGATGCGCGATCATCATCGCATAAGCCTCTGCGTCGGGCTTCGGCGTATAGCGCGTGACGCGGATGTCACAGATGCCGTCGAACAGGTCGGCGATCCCGCGCGCGTCGAGCACGCGCGCCGCATAATCCGCATTGGCGTTGGTGAAGATCAGCTTGCGTCCGGGCAGTCGCTCCAGCCCGGCGCGCAGCCGCGCATCGACGCTCAGCCGGTCGAGCGCGATGTCATGGACGTCGACCAGAAAATCCTCGGGGTGCACGCCGTGGTGCCGCATCAGCCCCGCCATCGTCGTGCCATGATCGTGGAAATATTGCTTCTGCACCCGCCGCGCCTCGACCGCGTCGACATCCAGCAGCCGCATGATGAAGGCGCCCATACGCTCGTCGATCAGGTCGAACAGCCTCGCCGACGGCGCATAGAGCGTGTTGTCGAGATCGAAGATCCAGCTGTCGATATGGTCGAGCGGGGCGGGCATGATGCCGGGCGCATAAAGGCTGGGGTGTATGGGGGCAAGCTGAGGGCGAAAAGATCCTCCCTGTGGCGGAGCCATGGGGAGGTGGCAGCGCGAAGCGCCGACGGAGGGGTTGATGCGCAACGTCGCCGCCCCTCCACCACGCCCTGCACTCCCCTCCCCATCGCTGCGCGACAGCGAACCCGCAATTAACCGCATGATGCTACCCCTCCCCCCTCCGCCGCGCTAAAAGGCGGTATCAGGGCAAAGGGGAACGGCGATGGCCGACGCGAACCGACGCAGCAGCATCCGGCGGGTGACTGGCCGGCCTTTGCCTCTTCTGCTCGGGATCACTGCACTTTCGCTGGCAGGGTGCGGCGGCGGTGGCGGCACGCCCCGCCCATCGCCGACTCCGGCGCCGCCGTCCGCGCCAACACCAACCCCGACTCCCACACCCACTCCGACCCCCACCCCGCCGCCGACGGGCAATTTCAGCACCGCCGAAACGCGCCTGTCCGACGGGGTCAATTTTCACGGCGCGATCACCGCCTATCAGGCGGGCGCGACCGGACGGGGCGTCCTGGCTGGCGTCATCGACGACGGGATCGATCAGGACAGCCCCGAATTCGCCGGCCGCATCTCGTCGCAATCGATCGACCTCGCCGGTTCGCGCGGCATCAACGGCGAAGGGACGCACGGCACCAACGTCGCGCAGCTCCTGCTCGGCGGAAAGAATGACGCCGGCACCTTCGGCATCGCCTTCAACGCCAATCTGCTCGTGCTGCGCGCCGACCGTCCGGGCAGCTGCGCGACCGAATATCCATCGAACGACGAAAGCGGCTGCCGCTATCCCGAAACGGCGATCGCCGCAGGGCTCGACCACGCGGTCGGCGCTGGCGCGCGCGTCGTCAATATCTCGCTCGGCGGCGAAGACCCGCCCGGTGCGACCTTGCGCGCCGCGGTCTCGCGCGCGACCGCGGCCGGAATCATCGTCATCGTCTCGGCGGGCAATGACGGCGATACGACCGCGAACGGCAACGATCCGAACAACCCCGACTTTTTCGCGCGCGGGCTGCGCGACGCCGGCGGCGGGCTCGTCGTCATCGCCGGATCGGTCAATGAAAATGGCGCGATTTCGGGGTTCAGCAACCGCGCGGGCGGCTATGCCGGCTCCTATCTTGGTGCGCTCGGCGAGGGGGTGTGCTGCGCCTATGAAAATGGCGCGCTCAAGACCGAGGGCAATTTCGTCTTCGTGCTCAACGGCACCAGTTTCGCGGCGCCGCAGGTCGCGGGCGCGGTCGCGCTGATCGCGCAGGCCTTTCCGAACCTGTCGAGTCAGCAGATCGTCTCGCTTCTTTATCAATCGGCGCGCGATGCGGGCGCGGCGGGCGACGACGCCGTGTACGGCCAGGGCATCCTCGACATTGCGCGCGCATTTCAGCCGATGGGCGCGACATCGCTCGCCGGCACCTCGACCGCGGTCGCGCTCGGCGCGCCGCTCGGTATCCTCGGCGGCCCGATGGGTGATGCGGGCGGTGCCGGCACCATGGGCCTCGTCACCGACGGTTTCGGCCGCGCTTTCAACGTCGATTTCGGCGGCGCGCTCGGCCAACGCCGCCCCGACTTCAAGCTGTCGGGCGCGATCGGCGGCCTCGTCCGCCAACAGAGTGCCGCAGGCCCGTCGCTCGCGCTCTCGCTTGTCACCGCGCCCGGCACGGGCGGCACCGACGCGCTCGCGGGCCTCTCCTTCCACGACGCGCAGCGCGCGCGCACCCTCGCCGCCTCGGTGATGACGCGCCTCGACGCGCGCACGCGTATCGGTTTCGCCGCCGGGCGCGGCACCGGCGGCCTGCTCGCGGGCGAACGCGGCGACAGCGGTCACGCGATGCTGATCGGCGACGCCGCGCACGAGGGTCTCGGCTTTACCGCCAGTCCCGGAATCGGTACGATAATCCGAAATAATATCATTAATAATCAATATGTTAATGTGATCTTGGAGAATGGCTGGGTCTCGGGCTCGCGCTGGCAGGACGACCCCCTCCTCCGCTACCGCTCGCGCCATGACAGCCGCTACCAGCGCATCGGCGCCGCATGGGACGCGCGCTTCGGTCCCGTCCGCACCGCGCTCGGCGCCAGCTGGCTGCGCGAATCGGACAGCCTCCTCGGCGCCCGCCTCGGCCCGATGTTCGGCGCCGGCGGCGCGACCAGCCTCGTCGGCGACGCGGGCTTTACCGTCGATATGCGTGGCGACTGGCAAGTCGCGGCGGCGTGGCGCCAGATGTGGACGCGCCCCGACCGGCACGGGCTCGTTGCGGGCGGCGCGCTCTGGTCGTCTGCCTTCTCGGTCGATGTTGCGAAGGCGGGACTGTTCGCTCGGGGCGACCGCGCCGCGCTTCGCTTCGCCCAACCCTTGCGGGTCGCGCGCGGCGGCATCGACCTCATGCTCCCGGTCGCGCATGACTATGCCAGCGGCCGCACTGATTTTGGCCGCCGCACCTATAATCTTGCGCCGACGGGCCGCGAACTGGTGGTCGAGGCGAGCTATGCGCTGTCGCTTTTCGGCGGCGACTTGATCGCGAACACTTGGGTACGCCGCGACCCCGGCCATATCGCCGCGCTCCCCGACGACCGCGGTGCGGCGCTGCGCTTTACGATGGGCTTCTGATCGGCTTTAACGTCCCATATTCGAAAACAGGGGATGCCAGAATGAAGCCGATCCATTGCCTTCCGCTCGCGCTGTTCGGCGCGGCGCTCGCCATGCCGCTCGCCGCGCAGGCGCCCGCGCGCAGCGTCATCCACGCGGGCCAGCTCCTCGCCGAACCGGGCAAGCCGGTGCGCGGCGCCTCGACGATTGTCGTCGAGGGCGGCAAGATATTGAGCATCGCCGACGGCTATCAGCCCGCCGACCCCGGCACGACGCTGATCGACCTCAAGGACAAATATGTCCTCCCCGGCCTGATCGACAGCCACGTCCATCTGACCAGCGACGCCGGCGGCATCGCCGGTCAGCTCGAAGAGGTCACGCTCAGCCCCGCCGCGCAGGCGTTCAACGCCGAGGCGAACGGGATGAAGACGCTCCGCGCGGGCTTCACCACCGTCCGCAACCTCGGCGACGGCGATGGCGCAACCCTCGCCCTCAGGGATGCGATCCTCGCGGGCAAGGTGCAGGGGCCGCGCATCGTCGATGCGGGCAACAGCATTTCGGGCAGCGCGGGGCATATGGACGGCTCGCTCGGCTATCGCGACGAGCTCCGACCCTTCTTCGCGGGCGCGGGCAACACATGCAATGGCGCCGACGACTGCCGCCGCGCGGTGCGGCTGCAGATCGGCCGCGGCGCCGACGTGATCAAATTCGCCTCGACCGGCGGTGTGAACAGCCGCATCGGCGCGGGCCTCGGCAAGCAGATGTTCGACGATGAGGCCAAGGCGATCGTCGACACCGCGCATCTCTTCGGCAAGAAGGTCGCGGTCCACGCGCACGGCGCCGACGGCATCCGCCTCGCGATCGATGCGGGTGCAGATTCGATTGAGCATGGCACGATCCTCGACGAGGCGACGATCGCGGCATGGGCGAAGTCGAAGGCCTATTATGTCCCGACGCTCTCGACCGTGAACGGCTACAAGGAACGCATCGCCGCCAACGCCAACGCCTATGAACCCGACGTGCTCGCCAAGATCCAGTGGCGCATTTCGATTACGGGCAAGAGCCTGCAACAGCTGGTTCCACGCGGCGTGCGCATCGCGTTCGGCACCGACGCTGGCGTGTCGAAGCACGGCCGCAACGGCGACGAATTCGAACTGATGGTCCAGAATGGCATGACACCCGTCGAGGCACTCAAGGCCGCGACGGTGAACGCCGCCGACCTGCTCGGCCTGTCGAACGAGATCGGCACGATCACGCCGGGCAAGAGCGCCGACATCATCGCGGTCGCGAGCGATCCGGTTGCCGATGTGCGCGTGCTGAAAAAGGTCGATTTCGTGATGGCGCGCGGGATGGTGGTCGACTGACCCGGCCAGATCCTCCCCATCGCGCAACGTTGGGGAGGGGGACCGTCCGCGAAGCGGATGGTGGAGGGGTCGGCAGCGTCAGCGCCAAAACTCCTCCGTCAGCGCTTCGCACTGCCATCTCCCCTTGGCTTCGCCATGGGGAGAATCAATCAACTCGTCAGCGCCGAACGCAATTCCAGCCAATGCTCCAACTTCGCCGCAAATCCGACGGTATGCGCTGCGCTGCTTGACGGCAGGTCGATGACCGCGATGTCTCCGAGCGACGGTAACTGCTTTCGCCCGATCGCCGAGGCTTTGCCGCCGTTGAAGGCGATCATGCGCAGGGCCGGCAGGGTGGCGATCAGCGCAGCAAGATCATGC
>NZ_DATFFD010000053.1:0-12042 GCF_035250425.1 Sphingopyxis sp. | reverse complement strand
GTTTCGGCGGCCGCGGGCGCACCCGTCGCCAGCGAACGCTGGGTCGTCGCGCAGCAGGCGATCTCGCGCCTCGCCGCCGCGCGCGCGCCGCTCACCGTGGCGCTGGCGGATATCGATCGCCTTTATATCGAGCGCAGCGTCGACGAGCAGATCGACGGGCTTCCCGACATTTATGCGCTGCGCGACCGGCTCGCCGATCTGGCCTCGACGCAGGATGCGGTGCTGGAAGCGTTGAACGCGCAGTTGCCGGGCGGATAGGCTGGCGACCTATCCTTCATCGTCACCCTGAACTTGTTTCAGGGTCCATGGCCTGCCGTTTCCTTTGATGCAGCGTTGTATGAGGGGGCCGGCCATGGATGCTGAAACAAGTTCAGCATGACGAGATTGTAGAACTACTGATTCAGCCCGTGCTTTTTCAGCGCGTGGCGGATCTGGTCGTAACTGAGGCCCAGCGCCTCGGCCGCGACCTTCTGGTTGAAGCGGCAGCGCGCCATCGTGTCCGACAATATCTGCTTTTCATAAGCGTCGACCGCCGCGCGCAGGTCGCTGACCGGACCCGAGGGCGGAGCGGCGGCGGCGTGCGCGGCGTCGGTCGCCGGGGCGGCCACCTCGGGCCGTGCAGGGGTCTTGCGCGACACCGGCTGCCACGGGCTCGCGAACGGATCGAAGCTCACCGCGTCGACCGGCTTTTCGGGATCGGCCCAGCGATAGATGGCGCGCTCGATCACATTCCTGAGTTCGCGGACATTGCCCGGCCAGTCGTGCCCCTCCATCGCCGCGAGCGCGCGCGGGCCGAAACCCGGCCATTCGTCCCAGCCGAGCACCGCGGCCATGCGCTGCCCGAAATATTCGGCGAGCACCTCGATATCGCCTTCGCGCGCGCGCAGCGGGGGCAGGGTGATAACCTCGAACGACAGCCGGTCGAGCAGGTCGGCGCGGAAGCGGTTATCCTCGGCGAGCGCGGGCAGATGCTCGTTGGTCGCCGCGACGATACGCACGTCGACGCGGATCGGGCGCGACGATCCGACGCGCGTCACCTCGCCATATTCGACCGCGCGGAGCAGGCGCTCCTGCGCGCCCATCGACATCGTCGCGAGTTCGTCGAGAAACAGGGTGCCGCCATCGGCCTCCTCGAAGCGCCCCGCGCGGGTGCGCGTCGCGCCGGTGAAGGCGCCGGCCTCGTGCCCGAACAGTTCGGACTCGATCAGCGTCTCGGGCATCGCGGCGCAGTTCAAGATCACATAGGGGCGGTCCCAGCGCGTCGACAGGCGGTGGAGGCGTTCGGCGATCAATTCCTTGCCGGTCCCGCGCTCGCCGATCACCAGCACCGGGCGGTCGAGCGAGGCCGCGAGGCTCGCGCGTTCGACCGCGTCCTGAAACGCCGCCGATTGGCCGATAAATTGGGTCTCGCGTTCCATTCCCAATCATTGGCAAATTTTCCCGCTCATTGGCAAGCCAAATCGATTGGGGGTGTCGTTTCAGCGTGAAGTTGGGCGGTTTTCCGTGGGCGCGCGCAATTGGCACGGCCCATGCATTGTTTCAGTCGAACCGGCGCAAATCGTGCCGGGGCAGCGAAACTACAGGGAAGGTTGATCCATGAAAACGATGTTTGCCCAGGCCACCACTTTCGCGCTCAGCGCGGCCGGAGCGCTTGCCATCCTCGTCGGCGTGATCGACCAGCCCCAGGTTGCCGCCAGCGTCACCGGCACTCCCGCCGGCCCGCTGGTTGCCGCTGTCATGTCCCCGGCGGTCAGCGCTTTGGCCTGACCGGCACTGGTGCCGGGGCACTCTCCCCCCTTGCCCCGCCCCGGCACCAGCTTTTCTTCAAAAAGACACCCTCCAAAAAATACTGGGTCTCAAGATTTTCGACAGGAGTTTCAAAATGGGTATTTTTTCACGAACCCGCGACATCATCGCCGCCAATGTCACCGACCTGCTCGACCGGGCCGAAGACCCCGAAAAGATGATCCGCCAGATCATCTTCGAGATGAACGAAACGCTCGTCGAAGTCCGCGCCTCCGCCGCCCGCACGATCGCGGACCAGAAGGAAATGCGCCGCCACATCGCCAAGCTCGAAAGCCTGCAGGACAGCTGGAAGGAAAAGGCCGAACTCGCGCTGTCGAAGGACCGCGAAGACCTCGCCACCGCCGCGCTCGTCGAAAAGCAGAAGGCCGGCGACATGGCCGAGAAGCTGAAGGCCGAGATCGCCGTCCTCGACGACGCGCTGACCGGTTACGAGGCCGACATCGCCAAGCTGCAGAAAAAGCTTTCGGAAGCCCGCGCGCGCCAGTCGAGCGTCGTCAACCGCCTCGAAAGCGCCGAGAATCGCTACAGGCTGCGCGAGATGACCAACGGCGACCGCGTCGAAGACGCCTTCTCGCGCTTCGAGATCCTCGAACGCCGCGTCGACGAAGCCGAAGGCCGCGCCGATGCACTGAGCCTCGGCTATAAAAAGTCGCTCGACGAAGAGATCGCCGAGCTGCAGGCCGCCGACAAGGTCGCCGACGAACTCGCCGCGCTGAAAGCCGCCCAGGCCAAGAAATAAGGAGCCGGACCGATGGAAGAGATCATCATCGTCCCGATCGTCATCGGAACGCTCTTCCTCGGTCTGCCCTGGCTGATCCTCCACTACATCACGAAGTGGAAACAGGCCAAGACGCTGACCGGAGAAGATGAACAACTGCTCGACGAACTCTATGATACGGCACGAAGGCTGGAAAACCGCCTGCACACCGTCGAACGCATCATCAGCGCCGACCATCCCGACTTCCGCCCTGCGGTGCGTAGCGATGAAGAACTGGCGCAACTCGAAAATACCAGCCGGAGGAACTGAGATGTCTGCCAGCCGCACAAAATTCTACCTCGACAAGCAGAACGGCAAATGGAGCGGCGTGTGCGCCGGGATCGCGGATTATAGCGGGATCGACGTCCTCTGGGTCCGCGTCGGCGCGGTGCTCCTGACCCTGATGGGCGGCTTCCCCTGGACGCTGATCGCCTATTGGATGGTCGCCTGGATGGGGACGCCCAAGCCCTTCGCACTCTATGGCTCGACCGAGGAAGCGAAATTCTGGCAGGGTGTGCGGAGCAACCCGACCGCATCGACCCGCGACATCAAGTCGCGCTTCCGCGACATCGACCGCCGGCTTGCCGACATCGAGCAATATTATACGAGTCACAACCGCCGCCTCGCCGACGAGATCGACGCTCTCCGGTAAATTCGGGCACGAGCCGACCGTCCGGGCAGGACTGGGCAACAGGGAGAAAGATATATGAATTTCGGCGGCACCACTTTTGTCCTCGCCATCATCGCATTGTCGATCGGCGGCTGGATGTTCACCACCTGGATCCGCGCCAAGCACGGCTATCCCGTTGAGAATGAATGGGGCGGCACGGTTCATCGAACCGACCCCGACGCTGATCGAAAAATCGCCCTGCTGACCGATGACAACGCCAAGCTGGCAGGGCAGGTCAGCCGGCTGGAAGAACGGATTTCGGTGCTCGAACGCATTGCGACCGAAGAGGGCGGGAGGGCGGCGCAGCTCGCCGACCAGATCGACCGCCTGCGCTGAGAGGGAAAAGACAATGAATCTCGATGTCCTGAACACCATCGCCCCCGTTGCCGCCATCGTCGGCATCATGGCGGTCGGCGGCTGGGTCTTCACCACCTGGCTGCGCGTCAAGAACGGCTATCCGCTCGACGGTGCCTGGGGCCAAGCGGTCTATCCGAAGAGCAGCGACGAGGCGATGGAACGCGTCAAGCTGATCAGCCAGGAAAATGCCCAGCTGCGCGCCGAACTCGGTTCGGTGAAGGATCGCCTCGCGGTGATCGAGCGCATCGTCACCGACGAGAGCCACCGGCTGAGCCACGAGATCGAAGCGCTGCGGCGCCCCTCGAACTAAGAGGAACGGATATGGAAGCGATCGTCATCCTCTTCATCGTCGTCGGGCTGCCCGTCACGCTCGGCATCGGCTTTGCCGCCTATGAGCGCCATCTGAAGTTCAAGGAACGGCAGCTCAAGACGATCACCAACGAAACCGCTGAAAAGGCCGCGCAATATGCGGCGCAAACCGAACGGCTGGAGGCGCGCGTCCGCGTCCTCGAACGCATCGTGACCGACCGCGGCATCGAAGTCGCCGACGAAATCGAAAAGCTGCGCGACGCCCCGCTGAACTAAAACACTAAAACAAAGATATACGGAAAGGATCTTCCCCATGGGCCCGTTTGAAATGGTTGTCGGCATCGTCCTGATCGTGACCATCGGCAGCATTATCCGCGCCAAGCACGGCATCCGCCGCGATCACAAGGGCGGCGAATATTTCGTCGCGCAGGACAATGGCGAGACGAAAGCGCTGCAAGCCGAAATCCGCGCGCTGAAGGAGCGGATCCAGGTGCTCGAACGCATCGCCACCGACCACAACCGCGCGGTCACGCTCGATCAGGAAATCGAGAAATTGCGCGACAACAGCAAAATCTGAATGCCGGAAAAGGAGCAACGCTCATGGCTTTCATCACCCCAGACTTCACCGCCGCGGCCATCGCGCTCACCGCGCTGAGCATCGTCAGCCTGGTCGCGCTGCGCGGCTGGCGCGACTGGATTCAGCTCAAGCGCGAGGAACTCGCCGCGGGCCACGCGCCGCTGGCGCAGGATCCGGTCGTCCCGCACGCCGGGTCGCGGATCGAGATCGCCGACCTCAAGGAACGGCTGCGCAAGCTCGAAGCCATCGCGGCGGGGGTCGATCTGTAGCGATCCCGTTCTCCTTTCATCGTCACCCTGGCTGCGGCGATGGCCTCGCTGTTTCAGGGTCCATGGCCGGACCTTTCCTCAAGCGCGGCGCATACCGAGAGCGCGGGCCATGGACGCTGAAACGAGTTCAGCATGACGAGAATTGGGGCGAGGGGTAAGGTCCCTTCCCACCGCCTTGCAAATCTGCCAGTGCCCCACCATGCGCAGCCTGACCGACATCTTCGACGAATATGATTTTCTCGACGGCGACGATCGCTATCGCCTGCTGATCGACCTCGGCCGGACGCTCGAGCCGATGCCGGGCGCGCTCAAGACCGATGCGACATTGGTGCGCGGCTGCTCGGCCGCTGTCTGGGTCTATCCGGTGCCGCGCGAAGACGGCCGGCTCCATTTCCTCGCCGACAGCAATGCCGCGATCACCAAAGGCATCGTCGCGCTCGTCCTCGCCGCGGTGCAGGACAAGCCCGCGGCCGAAGTGGCCGACATGGACGTCGCCGCGGCGCTCGCCCCCTTCGACCTCACGCGCCAGCTATCGTCGAACCGCACGCAGGGCGTACCCAACATGATCGCGCTGGTGCAGGACACCGCGCGGCGGATTGCCGCGGGCTGATTTCCGCGCCGGCACTGTCTGCCGGTTCCCGCTTTCATCACAAAGAAAAAGGGCGCGGGAGTTGCCTCCCGCGCCCCGTTTCGTGTCCGCCGTTATGCTTAGAAGGAGACAACCATCGAACCGATGAAGGTCCGCGGGGCGCCGATCTGGGTGAACGGAACGCTGTTGTCCGCCAGCTGGCCGTCGAAACCGCCGACATAGAGCTTGTCGAACAGGTTGGTGACGTTGAGCTGGAGATAGACCTTGTCGCCGAGACCGGCCCAATCAAGCTTCAGACGTGCGTCGAGGTCGACGAGCGTATAGCCCGGCGCCTTCGCGCCATAGACCGGCGTGTTGGGACGGCCGTCGACCGTTTGCAGCAGCGGAAGATTCTGATCGTTTACATAACGCGGGCCGGTGTACTTCGCCTGCGCACCGAGCGAGATCGGACCGATGTCGCCCTGGACGCGGCCGCCAAGAGTGAAGGTCGGCGAGCCCGATTCGCGCTTGCCCTTGGTCAGCGCGAAAGCGGGAGCACCCACGGTCGTGCAAAGGAACTGGCCGGCCGCAACCTGCGCTGCGTTGCAGATGCCGTTCTGGACATTGTCCTTGATCTTCGACTTCAGGTACGAACCGAACGCATAGACCGAGAATTCGGGGATCGGGCGGACCGAGACGCTGGCGTCGATACCATATTTGTCGACACGGCCGAGGTTACGGTAAACGTTGCGCTCGGTGTCCGGGTCGAACGACGAGGCGAGACGATCATTGAAGATCGTGTACCACACGCCGGCCTGCGCCTGGATCTCGCTGGTGCGATAACGCAGGCCAAGGTCGAAGTTGTCGGTCGTTTCCGGAACCGGGTTCGCCGATTCGGTGTCGCTCGGGAAGAAGAAGGCGTTGTAGAGATTGTCGGTGCCCGGAACCTGCACGCCCTTCGAATAGTTGGCGAAGACGCTCATGTCGTCGGTCACATCATAAGTCAGGCCGACGTTCGGCGTGAACTTGTTGTATTTGCGGATACGCTGCTGCGGACCCTGCACCGGCGAGGTAACGCCCGGACCCGTGCTGACCGTCGGGTTCGCGGCGAGCCAGGCGGCGAGGCCGGCAGTGTTGGTGCCGAAGCATTCGACGAAACCGGTCACGCTCGACGTGGCGCAATTGTTGGTCAGGTCGCGCTTGAACATCTTGTACGAACCGCCCGCCTGAACGGTCAGCGCACCGAATTCACCGCGATATTCACCGCCGAACAGATTCAGCGTCGCGATCGACTTGCGGTCACGCTTTTGCAGGACGTTGCCACCGACGTCCTTCAGCGGGTCGTTGACCGCGAACGGATCGGTCGGCTGGCCATCGAGACGCAGGAAGTTGGTTTCGCCGGTCTGGCGGTGACGCGCGCGTTCATAGCTGTAGAAGACGCGGAACGTGTGGTCGCCCATTTCGTAACGCAGGCCGGTGATCAGGCCGTAACGGTTGGTCTGCGTCTGGCTGGGCGCGAGCACGCGGATCGTGTCGAGCAGGTCGCCGTCACCGTTGAGATCGCGGCCGAAATAGGGCGTGCCGCCGATATAGCCGGTCTGGCAGCTGACGAACGGACCATTGGGCGTCGTGTTGCAGTTCGAGTTGGTCGGCGTGGTTCCGACGAACGGATTGGGATTGACGTCGCGGCGCGCTTCCTGCGCGACGACGGTGCCGCCGCCGTTCGCCTTGGTGTACTGGAAGCTCGGGTCGACCGTCAGGACGAGCCCTTCGGCCAGCGTGAAGCGCGAGTTGACGCGGACGTTGCCGGTGTTCGACGGATTCATGCGTTCGTCGAAGGTCGAACCGCAGCTGTTGGCGGCGTCGATCTGGCCGGCGCGTGCCACGGTGTTGATCTGGCAACGCGCGATACCATAGTCGCGGTCGTCCTTGTCCTGCGGGAAGATGTTGGGGACGAAGTTCGTCGCGTTATTGTTGAAATTGCGCAGCGGAACCGAACCGAAGAAATTGTTGCGGTTCTCGTTATAGTGGCCCGACACCGCCACGAAGTCGCCGTCTTCGCCGATCGGCTGATAGATTTTGCCGTTGAATTGCTTTTTGTTGATGCGGCCGCGATGCGCCTTCAGAACGGGGCCGTCGACGTTGCCGAACACCGTGTCGTTGGTCGCCGAGCTGCCCGAGATGAACGCGCGCGTGCCCCACGGGGTAAGCACGCCGGTGTCGACCATGCCGAAGATGCGGAAGAAATTGAAGTCACCGACCGAACCGACGACCTTCACGCCGAACTCTTCGCTCGGGGTGCGCGTGCGATAGTTGACGGTCGAACCCGAAGCGGCGGCGGTCGGGCTGTCGACGTCGGTCGAGCCAAGGTTGACGTTGACCTGGTCAATCAGCTCGGGATCGAGCTGCTGGTTCGAATAGAGCGCATAGTTGCCCGAATCATTGAGCGGCACGCCGTCGAACGTCTGGCTGATGCGCGTGTTGTCGAAACCGCGGATCGACATCTTGCCGCCGGCCGAACCGAACGGGTCGTTGTTCTGGAAGCTGACACCCGGAAGCTGGTTGATCAGGTCGTTGACGGTCTGACCGGGTGTCTGGCGCGCGATGAATTCCTGCGTCAGGACAGCCTTTGCTTTCGTCGTGTCGGGCGTGATCACGCCGGCGACGCCCTGGTTCGTGCGCGAACCGGTGACGATGATTTCGTTTTCAAAGTCCTGCGAGCCCGTCGACTGGGCAAAGGCGGGCGTGGAAAGCAGCGCGACCGGAATCAGCGCAACGCTGGCAGCGAGCGTGTGACGGAATTTCATTCTGGATTGTCCCCTATGGTGGTGCGTTCGGCAGGCACCCGAATGGGCGCGCTTGACCTGCGAGCGCCCCTGAAGCCCGCATGTGGCACGATTGTGACAGCAAATGTGACAGTGCAAGCGGGGAGGGGGGCGCGGCTCACCCGAAGGTGAAAAAAGCGCGAATTTCCGTCGCGCGCCTGGAATTATCCACAGGCGGGGATGCGCTTTTTCCGGAAACTGTTGCTGCAATGCAACATAAAGGGCGCCCCGAAGGGCGCCCCATGTGCGACTCAGGCGGCGTCGCCCGCGGCTTCCTTCGCCTTGTCGGCATAGACGCGTACCGGATCCTTGCGGCCCTCGACGACATCCTTGTCGACGACGATCTCGACCACATCGGTCAGGTCGGGCAGGTCGAACATCGTGTCGAGCAGGATCGCCTCGACGATCGAGCGCAGCCCGCGCGCGCCGGTCTTGCGTTCGATCGCCTTCTTGGCGACCGCGACCAGCGCATCGTCGGTGAAGGTCAGCACGACCTCTTCGAGATCGAACAGCTTGCGATACTGCTTCACCAGCGCGTTCTTGGGCTCGCCCAGAATCTTGACCAGCGCGTCGATGTCGAGATCCTCGAGCGTCGCGATCACCGGCAGGCGGCCGACGAATTCGGGGATCAGGCCGAATTTCAACAGATCCTCGGGCTCGATATTCTTCAGCACCTCGCCCATGCGGCGTTCGTCGGGGCCGGCGACATGCGCGCCGAAGCCGATCGACTTGCCCTGCAGGCGGTCGCCGATGATCTTTTCGAGCCCGCTGAACGCGCCGCCCGCGATGAACAATATGTTCGTCGTGTCGACCTGCAGGAATTCCTGCTGCGGATGCTTGCGCCCGCCCTGCGGCGGAACGCTCGCGGTCGTGCCTTCCATCAGTTTGAGCAGCGCCTGCTGCACGCCTTCGCCCGACACGTCGCGGGTGATCGACGGATTTTCGGCCTTGCGCGAGATTTTATCGATTTCGTCGATATAGACGATGCCGCGCTGCGCCTTTTCGACATTATAGTCGGACGACTGGAGCAGCTTGAGGATGATATTCTCGACATCCTCGCCGACATAGCCGGCCTCGGTCAGCGTCGTCGCATCGGCCATGGTGAAGGGCACGTCGAGGAAGCGCGCGAGCGTCTGCGCGAGCAACGTCTTGCCGCTGCCGGTCGGGCCGACGAGCAGGATGTTCGACTTCGCGAGTTCGACATCATCGCCGCGGCCACTATTCGCGAGGCGCTTGTAGTGATTGTGCACCGCGACCGACAGCACGCGCTTGGCGGTGTTCTGGCCGATCACATAAGCGTCGAGATGCTGGCAGATTTCCAGCGGCGTCGGCACCGCGCCATCCTTGCGCGCGGCGATTCCGCCCTTGATCTCTTCGCGGATGATGTCGTTGCACAGCTCGACGCATTCGTCGCAGATGAACACGGTCGGCCCGGCAATCAGCTTGCGGACTTCGTGCTGCGACTTGCCGCAGAAGGAGCAATACAGGGTGCTCTTGCTGTCCGAGCCACTCAATTTCGTCATAAATATTCCTATGGCGAGCCCAAAAGGGGCACCGCCGCCTTTATCCTAGCCCCCGGTCACCCAATTACAATATGGCAATTGGGTGACACGGGTGCAATGTCCCGCATAGCGCCGAAGCGCGAAACGGTCGTCAAGAAACGCGGTTAAAATCGGTTTTCGGGCCAGTCCTCGAACCCGGGTGATCAGGGCGTCGGGCCTTCGCTCACATCCTTCGGCGCGTCGTCGCCGGGCAGGCCCGGACGGCGGTCGAACACCTGGTCGACGAGGCCGAATTCCTTGGCCTCGTCGGCTTCGAGGAAGGTGTCGCGATCCATCGCCTTTTCGATCTCTTTCAACGGCTTGCCCGTATATTTCACATAGAGGTCGTTCATCCGCTTGCGGATGCGCAGGATCTCGCGCGCCTGGATTTCGATGTCCGACGCCATGCCGCGCGCGCCGCCCGAGGGTTGGTGCACCATCACGCGCGCGTTCGACAGCGCGACGCGCATACCGGGTTCGCCCGCGGCGAGAAGGAAGCTGCCCATCGACGCCGCCTGTCCGATGCACACCGTGCCGACGCGCGGGCGGATATATTGCATCGTGTCGTGGATCGCCATGCCCGCCGTGACGACTCCGCCCGGCGAGTTGATGTACATATAGATGTCCTTCTTCGGATTCTCCGATTCGAGGAACAACAGCTGGGCGACGATCAGCGAGGCCATCTGGTCCTCGACCTCGCCGGTGACGAAGACGATCCGTTCGCGCAGCAGGCGCGAGAAAATGTCGAAGCTGCGTTCGCCGCGGCTCGTCTGCTCGACGACGACGGGAACAAGGGCGGCGAGCGGGTCGATCATTGGAAATTCGTCCTTCGTTATAGAAGCGCCCTGCCGAGAACCGGCGGGCTGGCCCCTTCGGTGACCTACATCGTCGCCAATCGGGGCTCTTTCAAGGGGGCAAATATGCCGTGCTTCCCATTCTCGTCACCCCGGATCAAGCCCGGGGTGACGATGAAGGATGTTTTGACTTCAAAAAAGAAAGGGCGGGAAACTCCCGCCCTGGTCTCGATCAGTCGCCCTCGCCCGGATTGGGCGAGAAGAGCGTCTCGAACTTGTTCTCGACGCCCTTATACTCGTCGGCGTCGGCCGGGGTTTCCTTCTTGACCGTGATGTTCGGCCATTCGGCGCTGAACTTGCTGTTCACTTCGAGCCACTTTTCCAGGCCGCTCTCGGTGTCGGGCAGGATCGCCTCGGCCGGGCATTCTGGTTCGCACACGCCGCAGTCGATGCATTCGTTCGGATTGATGACGAGCATATTCTCGCCCTCATAGAAACAGTCGACGGGGCACACCTCGACACAGTCCATATATTTGCACCGGACGCAGGCATCGGTGACGACATAGGTCATGGGCTTTCGGCTCCCTCAGATGACGGCAATCGAGCCGTCAGGCTCTCCATATGGGCTCGCCTCTATGCCGCGTGAAGGCGGTGCGTCAACGCTAAGCGACAGTTGCGAATCACTCTCACTGAATAGGACGATCGGGGCGCCCGGGGTGCAAAGCATTTCCATCGGCGCCGATAGCCGATTGTGCGGGCGGGGACGCCCCGGGATCGAGTCGCTGGTAACAGGCCTGTGCCTCGGGCGCGGGGCCGCGGCGCAGCGGAAGCGAAAGCAGGCGGATCACCTCGATCCGCTCGCCGACCGGCAGCACCAGCGTCGATCCGGCATGCACCGCGCATGATGAGCGCGTGATGCGCCGCCCGTCGAGCCTTATATGCCCCGCTTCGACCATCGCCTGCGCGATGCTGCGCGAGCGCGCGAAGCGCAGGAACCACAGCAGCTTGTCCAGCCGGATGCTTCCTGCGGCGCCCGGGCTTGCCATCAGTTTTTGCGTGCGTCCGCAAGCAGCGCGGCGAGGCCGGCAAAGGGGCTGTTCGGTGACGGACCGCGACGGGGCTGCCGGTCGGGGCGGTCGGGACGCGGTGTGCGCGGGGCGTCTGCGTGGGTTTTGTCGGGCTTGCCGCGCTTGCCCTTCGCCTGATGCGCGGGCGGGCGCCTCGTTTCGCCGTTCGCGGCGTGCGGCGGCGCGTCGGCACTCTTGCGACGCGGATGCGGTTTGCGGCGCGGGCGCTTTTCGGCCGCCTTGCGCAGCCCCAACCAGCGCCAGCGCTGCAAGCCGGGTTCGCCGACACTGCGGAAACCGAAGCTGCCGAGCAGCGCACGGCGCGTCTCCTCGTCGAGCCCGAGCGAGGTGGCGAGCGCCGGGTCGATGACGAAGCCCGGCGGCGGCGCGGCGCTGCCCCCCTCATGCTCGTCGTTCGCCAGCTCGACATCGTCGCCGCGGCCGGCCAGCGGCGCGGTCGGCGGTGCCGCCGCCTGCATCCGCGCGGCGTGCGCCTGACGCG
>NZ_DATFFD010000052.1:0-4330 GCF_035250425.1 Sphingopyxis sp. | reverse complement strand
TTCAGCCTTATGCATCGCCCGATTTGAGCCTCGCGGCGTGCTGGACGCGCCCGGCACGCCCCACCCTGGCCGCACCCGCAAGCCAGGCAGCAACCGCTTTTATCCACCAAATGAAAGAGCCGGATGAAGGCTGGCACAGCCGGATAATGTAGGAAAGGCTTATTTGAAGGCGACGCCTGCCTTGGGGTGGTGAGCGGACGGTTCCGATCCTCCCCGGAACGGGGAGGTGGCAGCCCACAGGGCTGACGGAGGGGTCGAAACCTCTCGTCAAGACGCACCGTCCCGACCCCTCCACCACCGCCTACGGCGGCGGTCCCCCTCCCCGTTCCGGGGAGGAACTAAAACGTCCGCAATCGGTCGAAACCCGCAACCCAAACAAAAGAGGCGCGGCCTCGCGACCACGCCCCTCCCCCTTATCCGGGTATAATCTTTTAGCGCGAAGCGAGCCGCATCGGGCCGGCCTTCGACGCCCACTGGATCGCCTCGCCGCCGCCCATCGCACGGATGAAACAGGTCTGACCCTGCGCCTTGAGCTGGTTGCACAGGCTCGTCGCATCGGCGCGCGTCGCGAGGCCGTTCACCGTCAGGCGATAGAAATTGCGGCCATTCACCGTCGCGGCGTGGCTCGACGCCGGGAAGTTCGCCAGTGCGCCATTGCGTTTTTTCAGGCTGCCCCATTTTTCCTTGGCAATGCCCAGGCTGTCATAAGCGCCCAGCTGCACCGCCCAGCCGGTCGGCTTTTTCGCATCGAACCCCATCGCCTTCGGGATCAGCACGGTCGCCAGCTCGAGCGCCTGTTTCTGCGCGGGACGGATACGCCCTTCATCCGCCACACGCGGCGCGGCGCGATAGGGCGCGGCGTCGGCGAGGATCACGTCGCCCGCGGGTTTCGGCCGCGGCAATTCGGTTACCGGCACGACGCCATCGGCGTTGCGGGTGGGCATCGGCAGTTCGACGCTGCGGATCGCTCCGCCCGCATCCGCAAGCACGGGCGGCGGCGGCGCATAGTCGGCGACCGGCGCCGGATCGGCGCTCGCCAGCTGGACCGCGGGCTCAACCGCGGCCATCTGCGTTTCGCCGAAATTGCTGAGCGCGAGCCGGACCGGCATGCCGGCGTCCTGCCGCGCGGTCGTCCCGATCAGGCTCGCGACGCGCATCCGCGCATCGGGTTGTTCGGCCAGCTTCGACCATTCGGCCATCCGGCCTTCGAGTTTGGCGATCGACAGATCCTGCGACGCGAGGATGCGCGCCTGCGCCCAGCGGCCCGACAGCGCGAACGCCAGCGCCAGATTCTGCCGCGTCCGTGCCCCGGCGCCTTCGGCGCGCGCGGCTTCGCTCAGCACATAGATTGCGCCTTCATTGTCACCCGCGAGCGCCAGCGCCAGCCCGAGGTCCGACGCCGGCACCGCCGCGCGATGCTCGGTCAGCAGCGTGACGGCTTCCCTGCCCTTGCCCTGCGCGATTTGCGCGAGCGCCAGCGAAAGCACCGTGTTGCCATCGGCCGCGCCGAGTTCGATCGCCTCGGTCAGCGCCGCGGTCGCCGATTCAAAGCGCCCGTCATCCAGATACGCCTGCCCCAGCAGCGCGCGATAGCTTGCATCGCGCGGGCTGCCCGCAACCGCGGCTTCGGCCAGGCCGACCGCCTTGCTGGCTTTCCCGGCTTCGAGCGCGACGCGCGCGTCGCTCGCCGATTTGGCGGCGATCGCGGGCTTGCCGGCGGCGCGCGACGGCGCGTCGGCCATCTTGCCCATGCCGCTGCATCCGGTGGCCACGCTCAGGACAAAGCCCGAAACGGCCAGGTTCATCAGCAACTTGCGGTTCATGACAGGTCCCCCCTATTATTCTTCAGCGCGGTCCGCGCACCGGGCGCGTGGCCGGCAGGCGGCTCGCCATCGCGTCGATTTCGGGCAGCGAAGCCAGATATTCGTCGAGCAGGTCGGTCAGGATCACCTGCGACGACCGGTTCGTCACCGCGCTCGCGAGGCGCAGGCGCAGATGGCGCTCGGCGTCGAGGCGCAGCGTGAAGGCGGCCTTTTCGCGAGCCCGGAGCGCGCGCGGTGCCTTTTCCTTCTTCGCAGCCGGTGCCGGACGCGCCTCGACCTTGCGCGCCACCGCGGCGACGCGCTCGATCAGCGATTCCTGCTGGCGGACGATTTCCGGGACCTCGGGGGCTTCGGCCTCGAAGTGACCGGCGCCATAATCCTCGGTCAGCCCGATCGGTTCGCCGGTATATTCGGCCGAAAATTCCGGCGTCAGCTCGTAACCGGCACGGTCGTCGACCGCATGTTCGGCCTCGACATTATGCGCCAGCACCGATCCGGTGAGCAAAGGCTTCAGGTCGAGCATCCGTGCGGGTTCGGCCGACTGGTCGGGATCGACATCATAACCCATGTCGTTCCAGCCAAGGTCGTCGTAACCGCCGGGGTTGAGGGGTGCGGGGCCGCTACCGAGCGGCTGGCGGCGCATGGCGGGACGCGCTCCGCCCTTGCGGGCAAGGAGTCCGGCGCTCAGCGATGCGAGGGGTTTGGGTTCGCCCATGGTTCCGATACCTCCCGTCACTGGCCAGCGATGCGGCGGCCAAAGCCACCACCCATCGGGCGAACCGCGCCATAATTGCCCTGTGTGGGGAGCGGCGCGGCGAATACGGTCCGGCGGAAATTCTTTTCGAGACGGTCGTTCATATAGGTCCACAGCTGGCGGATCTCGTCGGCCGAGCGACCGTTGGGGTCGACCTCCATCACGGTGCGGCCGTCGATCATCGACGCGGCATAATCGGTGCGGTGGTGCAGCGTGATCGGGGCGACGGTGCCGTGCTGCGACAATGCTACCGCGGCTTCGCTGGTGATCTTCGCCTTGGGCGTCGCGCCGTTGACGACGAACACCAGCGGCTTGCCGGCGCGTTCGCAAAGGTCGACGGTGGCGCCGACGGCGCGCAGGTCGTGCGGGCTCGGCCGCGTCGGAACGACGATCAGCTCGGCGACCGAAATCACGCTCTGGATCGCCATGGTGATCGCCGGCGGCGTATCGATGACCGCCAGTTTAAAGCCCTGCTGGCGCAGGATTTCGAGGTCGGAAGCCAGCCGCGCGACCGTGGTCTGGGCAAAGGCCGGAAGGTCGGTTTCACGCTCGTTCCACCAGTCGGCGAGCGAGCCCTGCGGATCGATGTCGATCAGAACGACGGGGCCGGCGCCCGCAAGCTGCGCCTGCACCGCGAGGTGCCCCGACAGCGTGGTCTTTCCCGACCCGCCTTTCTGTGAAGCCAATGCCAATACGCGCACTGCGTTACCCCCTCGGAAATCCAAAATTCGGCGAAGGAATGCCATGCGGGGCGCTAAAATTAGGTTAACGATGATAAAAAGAGGGTGAACGACTTGCTCACGAATATGGTAAACGAGCCCCTAAGACGAACCTGTGCCAGAACGGATCAAGTTCGGCGCGGCGCACTTTGTCGCTAACACCGTGTTAGCCAATTGGCGCTATAAAGACCCCGGGGACTGCAGCCGGCCTCACGCGGCGCAAGTCATTGGAGAATAAGATGCGTTCTTTCCGCACCGCCCATTCGCTGGCTCTGCCGCTGCTCGCGGCATCGATGCTGGCGGCGCCCGCCCATGCCGACGTCAAGGACGGCGTCGACGCCTGGCAGGCGGGCAATTATCCGGCCGCGGTCGCCGAATGGCGTCCGCTTGCAATCGCCGGCGACGCCGATGCGCAGTTCAATCTGGGGCAGGCCTATAAACTCGGCCGCGGCGTTCCCGCCGATCTCGTGCAGGCGGAGGCCTGGTATCGCCGCGCCGCCAAGCAAGGGCATTTGCAGGCGGAGGATAATCTCGGCCTCATACTCTTCACCGCGAACCGCCGGCAGGAGGCGATGCCCTTCATCCTCGCTTCGGCCGCGCGCGGCGAACCGCGCGCGCAATATGTCCTCGGCACAGCGCACTTCAACGGCGACCTCGCGCCGCAGGACTGGCCGCGCGCCTATGCGCTGACCAAGCGCGCCAGCGACGCCGGGCTCGGCATCGCCTCGGCGCGCCTCGCGCAGCTCGACAATCTGATCCCGCTCGACCAGCGCCAGCGCGGCCTCGCGCTGCTCCCCGAAATCGAGCGCGGCGAACAGCAGGCGCGCCTCGCCGCGGTCAATGCCGCCGCGCCGCCCGCGCCCAAACCCGTGCCCGCCGCCTCGCCGGTGAAGGTCGCCAGCCTGCCCGCCTCGGTTCCCGGCACCAGCTATACGCCACCGCCGGTGATCAACACGCCGCCCGCCGCCAAGCCCGCGCCCACGCCGGCACCGCAGCCCAAACCCGAACCGATCCGCAGCGTCGCGGTGGCCTCG
>NZ_DATFFD010000051.1:0-16661 GCF_035250425.1 Sphingopyxis sp. | reverse complement strand
GTCGGGTAATTGCGGGCAAAGCCGCGCTGCGGCGCGATGCCGGGCAGTTCGGGCAGGCGGACGAGGATCGAGCTATACTCGGCCTCGGTCATATCCTCCTTGATCGCGACGGGCTGGAATCCCGACGCCGCCTTCAGGTCGCGGTTGATGCGTTCCATCGTGTCGCCGTCGAGGCGCAGCAGGGTCTGGAGCTGCCCCAGCACCAGCTCCTTGTTGTGCAGGCGATCGGGAATGATGTCGATGCGCAAGGATACGCGGTTGTTCGCGAGCGCCTTGCCGCCGCGGTCGACGATCCAGCCGCGCCGCGGCGGAACGAGCGTCAGGTTGACGCGGTTGCTTTCCGATTCAAGGACATAGCGATCATTATCGACCACCGAGATATAAGCCATGCGCGCCGCGAGCGCGACGCCGACCGCCGCCTGCGCGCCGCCGACGACCAGCGCGCGGCGGGTGAAGGTAAGGCCCCTCCAGGCTTCGGTAATCGGCGGACTCTTCTTCTTCGGCATTAGGGGGTTGGAACCAGTCTATCGGCGTTTCAGGCGGAAATTGTCAAACTTGCCGGTCAGGCGCATGAACAGCGGGACGAGCAGCGCGGATACGATGATCTGCGGCACCACGAGGCCGAGCACGCGGCCGGTCGCGGCGTGCGGGTGGGTGATCAGCGCGGCGAGCGACTGAATGATCGCGACCGACGCCGCGGCGATCGCCCAGTCGTGGAAAAAGCCGCGCCAATAGATGCGCTGCGACGAATAGGCGATGCCGATGCTGGCGATCGTCCACAGTCCCATCGCGGTGCCGATCGGCGCGCCGCTGAACAGATCGTCCCACAGGCCGAGCGGCAGCCCGATCCACACCGGCCACATTTCGGCGCGCAGCAGCTGCCAGCAAAGGAAAAAGAGCAGCCCGAGCGGCGGCAGCACCGGCGAGTTGGCGATCAGCGGCAGCATCAGCGGCAGCGCCGAGGCGAACATCACGCTCGCGATCGGAACGATGCGCATCCGCCACAGCGATGCCGGTTCGCCGAGGCGCGGACCCTTCTGGTTCATGGCGCGCCGGCGGGGGCGGCGGCCGGCGTTGCCGGGCCGGGCAGGCCTTGCGCCTCGATATTATCGGGGGTGTAGGGGCGCAGCACCGACACCGCGTCGACTTTGCCCGGATCGGCGAGCGGGCGCGCGAGGGCACCGTCGTCCTGTCGCCGCACGACGATCGCGACCGGAATGTTGGGCGGATAAAGCCCGCCGGTGCCCGAGGTGACCAGGATGTCTCCCGGCTTGAACGGATTGTTCGCGATGTTGAGCGTGCGGACGTCGAGGTCGCCGTTGCCGCGGCCGCTGGCGAGCGCGGGAAGCCCGTCGCGCGCACGGCGCACGGGGACGATATTGTCGACGTCGGTGAGCAGCAGCACTTGCGACACCGAAGGGCCGGCGCCGAGCACGCGGCCGATCAGCCCATCGGCGCCGCGTACGGGCTGACCCGCGGCGACACCGAGGTTGCGTCCGATGCTGAGCAGCGCGATGCGCTTGCTGCTCGTCGAGGTCGAGGTGAGCAGATAGCCGTTGGCGAGCGCGGTCTTGTCGGTTTCCTGCAGCTTGAGCAGCGCCTTCAGCTGGCGATTCTCTTCCTGCAGCGAGCTCGTCGCGACGAGTTCGCGTCGCGTATCGGCGAGTTCCTTGCGCAGCCGCCGGTTCTGCGTGCCCGCGCTGACATAGGCGCCAACGGTATCGTCGATGCCCGAAATCGACCCGATCACCGATCGCGACGCGCGTGCGACGGGCGCGGCGATTTCCTGGCTCGCCACACGCAATTGGGCGAAACCGATGGGATCAACGACCGACAGGATCGCCAGCAACAGGCCCGCCACCGCCCCTGTCACCGCGATGACATAGGCAACGAACAGGCTGTACTGAGCCTTTCGGGATTGTCCCGGACGTCGATGTGCCGGGCGGACCATGGAGCAGACCTAAGCGATCAAGCTTGCTGGAGCACGCCGCGGAAGGCGGGGTCTTCCATCGCGCGGCCGGTGCCGATCGCGACGCAGGTCAGCGGGTCGTCGGCGACCGTGACCGGCAGGCCGGTCGCGTCGCGAAGCAGTTCATCGAGCTCGGCGATCAACGCGCCGCCACCCGTCAGGACGATGCCCTGATCGACGATGTCGGCGGCGAGTTCGGGCGCCGTGTTCTCGAGCGCGATGCGGACGCCCTCGACGATCGTCCCGATCGGTTCGGACAAGGCTTCGGCGATCTGCGCCTGGTTGATCGAAATTTCCTTGGGCACGCCGTTGACGAGGTCGCGGCCCTTGATGTGGATCGTCAGCCCGACGCCGTCGGCGGGGATGCGCGCGATGCCGAAATCCTTCTTGATCCGTTCGGCGGTCGCTTCGCCGATGAGCAGATTATGGTGGCGGCGGACATAGGAGACGATCGCTTCGTCCATCTTGTCGCCGCCGGCGCGGACCGAGGTGGTGTAGGCGAGGCCGCGCAGCGAAAGCACCGCGACTTCGGTCGTGCCGCCGCCGATGTCGACGACCATCGAACCG
Source organism: Sphingopyxis sp. (assembly GCF_035250425.1). Classification (GTDB taxonomy): domain Bacteria; phylum Pseudomonadota; class Alphaproteobacteria; order Sphingomonadales; family Sphingomonadaceae; genus Sphingopyxis. The sequence continues at coordinate 14,125 of NZ_DATFFD010000051.1, read as the reverse complement.
ATCGGCTCGGTGACGGGCATGTCGGCGCCGATCGCGGCGGCCATCGGTTCCTCGATCAGCCACACTTCGCTCGCACCGGCGTTCGACGCGGCATCGCGGATCGCGCGGCGTTCGACGCTGGTCGAGCCCGAGGGGACGCAGATCACGATTTCGGGGCTGCGGAACGCGTTCGGCTTGCCGCCGTGGACCTTGGTGATGAAGTGCTTGATCATCTGTTCGGCGACGTCGATGTCGGCGATGACGCCGTCACGCAGCGGACGGATCGCCTCGATGCTGTCGGGGGTCTTGCCCATCATCAGCTTCGCGTCGTCGCCGACGGCCTTGACCCGCTTGATCCCGTTCAGCGTCTCGACCGCAACGACCGAGGGCTCGTTCAGCACGATGCCCTTGCCGCGCACATAGACGACCGTGTTCGCGGTGCCGAGGTCGATAGCCATGTCTTGGGAATTGAATTTGAACCAGCGGGAAAAGAAGGACATCGATACTGCTTCCTGTCATCGAAGCCGTGCCCCTGATGGACACGCCCCTGTCGTGATTTTACCGGCGCGCCCGGCCGGCGACAGCAACAATCAGGGGGAGATTCCGGCTCTTCCTTTTGGGGTGGCTGGACAAAATGATCAGGGCTGTGCGGATGGGTCGCGATTTGCGTTCGACTGCGCTAGGAGAGCGGCCATGTCAATACGTCGCCTGCCGGAAAAGCTCGTAAATCGGATCGCAGCCGGTGAAGTGGTCGAAAGACCTGCCGCTGCGCTCAAGGAACTGGTTGAAAATGCCATCGACGCCGGTTCGACTCGCATTTCGGTGCGAATCGCCGAGGGCGGGATTTCGCGGCTGGAGGTCGAGGATGACGGCTGCGGAATGACCGCCGCCGACATGGCGCTCGCGCTCGAACGCCATGCGACGTCGAAGCTGCCCGACGATGCGATCGAGGACGTCACGACGCTGGGTTTTCGCGGCGAGGCGCTGCCCTCGATCGCGAGCGTCGCGCGGCTGACGCTCGAAAGCCGTGTCGCGGGCGGCGACGGCTGGAAGCGTGTCGTCGACAATGGCGCGGTGGTCGCCGAAGGCCCGGCCGCGCTCGCCAAGGGCACGCGCGTGATGGTCGAGGATCTGTTCGCGCGCGTTCCCGCGCGCCGCAAATTCCTGCGCAGCGGACGCAGCGAATATGCCGCGTGTCTCGACGTCGTGAAACGGCTCGCGATGGCTCGGCCCGACATCGGCTTCACCTTTGAGCAGGACGGGCGCCGCGTGCTCGACGTGCAGGGCGGGCAGGACCAGCTGACGCGCGTCGCCGCGCTGACCCAGCGCGATCTCGCCGCGAACAGCATCGGGGTCGATTTGGGCCGCGGCGAGGTGCATCTGGGCGGCGTGATCAGCCTGCCGACCTACAATCGCGGCATCGCCGACCATCAATATCTGTTCGTCAACGGGCGCCCGGTGAAGGACCGGCTGCTCGTCGGGGCGCTGCGCGGTGCCTATGCCGACCTGCTCGCGCGCGATCGCCATCCGGTTGTCGCTTTGTTCCTCGACGTTCCGACGAGCGAGGTCGACGTCAACGTCCATCCGGCGAAGACCGAGGTGCGCTTTCGCGATCCGCAGCTCATCCGCGGGATGATCGTCGGCGGCCTGCGCCGCGCGCTCGACGAACATGGTTTCCGCAGCGTCCAGCGTCCCGCCGAGGCGGCGCTCGCGGCGTGGCAGCAGGAACCCGTCGCGCCGCCCGCGCCGACACTGTTCTCGGCGCATTACCCTTATCCCCACGCCCCGGCGACGCATCTTTTCGGGGCGGAAGGGGATACCGCGACAACCGCCTTGCTGCACGACCGCATCGTCGATTTCGCGCCGCCGCGCGATGCGCTCCCGATGGGCCGCGCCGAACCCGCGACCGCGCCGGTGCCGCAAGGCGAGGCGCATCCGCTCGGCATCGCGCGCGGCCAGATCGCGCGCACCTATATCGTCGCCGAGGCCGAGGATGGCCTCGTCATCGTCGACCAGCACGCCGCGCACGAACGCCTCGTGCTCGAGCAACTCCGCCGCGGCATGGGCGGGCAGGCGGTGCCGTCGCAGGGGCTTTTGCTGCCCGAAGTCGTCGAACTCGACGAGCCGGCATGCGACCGGCTCGAAGCCGCGGCGCCGCAGCTCGCCGCGCTCGGCGTCGACCTCGAACGCTTTGGCCCTGCCGCGGTGATGGTCCGTGCGACCCCGGCGATGCTGGGGGCGATCAACTGCCAGAAGCTCGTCACCGACATCGCCGACGATCTCGCGGGCTATGACGCCGCGCTGGGGCTCAGCGAGCGGCTCGAACTCGTCGCCGCGACGATGGCCTGCCACGGCTCGGTCCGCGCCGGCCGCACGCTCAGTGTCACCGAAATGAACGCGCTCTTGCGTACGATGGAGGTCACGCCGCACAGCGGCCAGTGCAATCATGGGCGGCCGACGTGGGTGAAGCTCGCGATGGACGATGTCGAGAAATTGTTCGGGAGGAAATAGGATGCGGTTCCGGATCATCGCCATGTCGCTCGCCGCAGCCGTGCCCGCGACGGCCATCGCGGCGCCCGCTACGCCATCCTGTCCGACGGCTCCCGTCCTGCCGCCCGAACTCGCCGACTGGTCGCGCAATGCGTCGAGCAAGACGATCTACGCCTATGGCGACGACCTCGGTGCCGACTGGTCGCCGCTCGGTGCTGCGCGCACCGAACTGCCACTGCATAAGTTCGAAAGCCTGCGCTACGGCATCGCCCCCGAACGCAAGCCCGACGTCTATAAGTTCGGCGGCATGATCCCGATCGAGGTGAAGAAAGCCGGACGGCTGATTGTCGCGCTTGATGCGGGGGCGTGGATCGACCTCGTTCGCGATGGCGCGGCGGTGAAGTCGGTCACTCACGGCCGTGGTCCCGCCTGTTCAGGCATTCGCAAAATGGTCGAATATGACGTGACGCAGGGGCGCTACCAACTCCAGATCGTCAACGCGCCGACGGCCTCGATCCACGCGATGGCGGTGCTGCGCGACTGATCAGCGGAGGCGCTTGACGAGTTCGCCCGTCGCGTCGCTCGGCAGCGGCGCAACACCGATCAGCCGCATCAGCAGCGGATAGACCTCGATATTGTCGACGATCCCGACATCGCCTTTCAGGCCTGTGCCGCTCGCGACGAACAGTGCGAGCATTTCGGGGTCCTGATTGTCATAGCCGTGCGCGCCGCCTTTGACCGGCCATGTCGGCGTACCCGCGATGATCGACCAGCCGGGTTCGGCGATACAGATGATCGCCGCGACGCGCGGGTTCTGGCCGTAATGCAGCCGCTTGGGCAGCTCTTCGCGACGGTTGCAGGTCATATGATCGTGCGGTTTCAGCAGCGCATCATACACGCGCTCGTCGGTCCCCGCAGCGGGCTCGATCGCCGCGTAAGGTCCGGTTTCGACCGCGATGATGCTCGGAAGATCGATCAGGTCGGAGAGCTGGATTACGCGGCTTTCGTCGATCGCGCGCATCCCGTGGTCGGCGACGACGACGATCTGCGCCGGCTGGCCCATCGCAGCAAGGCCGGCCGTGAGGTCGCCGATGCGTGCATCGACTTCGCCAATCGCGGCATTCACTTCGGCGCTGTCGGGGCCGAACCTGTGCCCCGCATCGTCGACCGCTTCGAAATAGAGAGTGGCGAAGGCCGGGCGAATATCGGCGGGACGACGCATCCAGTCGAGGATCGTGTTGACGCGCTGCGCATAGCCGACATGCGCGTCGTAGCGCAGCCAGTCGGGCGGCCGGCTCGCATGGATCGCGACCTCGCTGCCCGGCCAGAACATCGTCGCGCTGCGCACGCCCGCCTTGCCCGCGGTGACCCACGCCGGCTCGGCCTCGTCCCACCAAAAGGGATCGAGCGACTGCTTCGGATCGCCGAGGCTGAACCGCACGTCGGGGCGCCGCGGGTCGATCATATTGTTGCCGACGATGCCATGATTGTCGGGGCGCTTGCCGGTGACGATCGCGTAATGATTGGGGAAGGTCTTGGTCGGGAAGGACGGACGCAGCTCGCCGTGCGCGCCCTCGGCCGCAAGCCGCGACAGGTTAGGTGTGATACCGCGACCCAGGTAATCGGCGCGAAAGCCGTCGATCGAGATCAGGATCGTCACGGGCTTGCGCTCGCCTCCCTCCTGCGCGTGCGCGGCGAGGGGAAGCAGGAGAGCGAGGATCAGCGAGAGGAAACGGTTCATGCCGGGTCCGCTATGGTTCTTATGTGACCGTCCGGCGACACGTCACGCCATCTTGATCCCGGCGACGTCGCGCTCGACCACGCCCGTCGCGCGTTTCGACAGCGTGTTGACCGGTGTCGTTACCTTGTCGACCACCATGAAATGCGTCTGCCACGCCTCGCGATTGACGTCGCACACGAGATAGCCGCGCTGGTCGTTGGCGAATTTGAGCTCGGGGTTGAGCTTCAGGAAGCTATCGGTGCCATTGCGCTGGTCGCTACCGTCACCGCCGCTCGAAATTGAGGTTGCGACGAATTCAGCACCGGCGACCTTGTCTTTGAGCACGAGGTCGCCGCAGAAATTCTGATGCTCGTCGCCGGTGAGGACGACATTGTTCTTCAACCCCGCCATGCGCGACAAGATTCGCTCGCGCGGCGCTTCATAACCCGCCCAGCTGTCGAGATTGACGATCTTCTTCGGCTCGTCGGGTTTGCGACGCCGGTCGAGCGACATCATCGTGATCTGCTGCGCAAAGGCATTCCAGGTGGCGCCGCCCTTGGCCAGGTTGCGGCCGAGCCACTCCTCCTGCGCCTTGCCGAGCACCTGCTTGTCCCGGGCGAAGACGTCGGGGCAAGCGGGCTTGAAGCCGTCGTCGCACGGCTGGTCGTCACGATATTGCCGGGTGTCGAGCAATTGCATCGCCATCAGGTCGCCCCAGCGAAACTCGCGGTTCATCGCGACCATTCCGCCGCGCGGCAGCAAAGCCTTGCGCACCGGCATATGCTCGTACCACGCCTGCATCGCCGCCTGCTTCTTCAGCATGAAAACCTCAGGCGAGGCGGCTTCGGGGTCGTTGACGTCGAGGCCGAGCTTCCAGTTGTCGATGTCGGAAACCCAGTCGTTGCGGATCTCATGATCGTCGAAGCTCGACAGGAAGGCGTGGACCGAGCGCGCCGCCTGCAGGTCGATGTCGCCAAGCTGCTGCGCATAGGCGTCGCGAAAATCGCCGAGGTCGACAAGTGCCCGGTGCGCGTGCTTGCGCACCGGGCGCGTCGGCAGACCGGTATTGAACAGATATTCCTCGCTATATTCATAGATGAAGTCGCCATAATGATAGACGAAGGCGAGGTCTTCGCGCGCGAGGTGGCGATAGGCGCCGAAAAAGCCCGCCTCGAAATGCTGGCACCCGGCGACACCGAATTTCAGCGCATCGGCCTTTGCGCCGGGGGCGGGCAGGGTGCGTGCGCGGCCGCGCAGGCTGCGCTCGCCGCCCGCGGTGAAGCGGTAATAATAGGGGCGGTCGGGTTGCAATCCGGCAACCTCGACATGGACGCTGTGCGCAAGTTCGGGGCGTGCGAGTTCGGTGCCCTTGGCGACGATTTCGCGAAAGCCGCTGTCGCTCGCCACTTCCCAGTCGACCGGGAAATTCGCCAACGGCATCCCGCCGTGACGTTCCATCGGTTCGGGCGCGAGACGCGTCCAGATGACGAAACCGTCGCTCGCCGGATCGCCCGCCGCGACGCCGAGACTGAAGGGAAACTCGCGGAAGATGCCGCCCTCGGCGCGCAGGATCGCGGGGGCGGCAAGGCCGGCGAGCGTGGCCCCGGCAAGGAAATGGCGGCGGTTGAACATGGCTGGGCTCCCCAGGGGCGAATCACGGCCCCTGATAGCCCAGTCCTATGTTTCATCAATGACCGATGGTGGCGCGGGTCAGAACCACATCCGCGCCATCCACAGCGCCATCGCGACCATCATCAGATTTTCGGTGAGCGAAACGAAGCCCAGCGGCACCTTGCTGCTGCCGCCGACGCACGCGCATTTGATGTCGCGCTTGTCGATATAGACCGCCTTGAACACCGACGTCGCCCCGATGCCGCCGATGAAGAGGGCAAGCGGGATCGACAGCCAGGACAGCGCGTGCGCGGTCATGAGCACGCCCGCGAGCCCCTCGGCAAAGGGATAGATGCTCGCATAGGGCACCCAGCGCTTGGCGAGGAGGTCGTAGTTCAGGAACATCGTCGCGAACTTGTCGACGTCCTGCAATTTGAGCAGCGCGAGCACAATCATGCTGAACGAGATGAACCATTCGGCGGCGCGCAGGGTGAAGGCGTCGCCATAGACCGAAAAGCTGGTCGCGAGCGCCATCAACGCGGTCATCGCGAACAGCGCGATCACCGGCGTGTAGCTCGTGGCGTCGGGATCGGCGACCTTCAAACCGAAATGGCGGCGCAGGTCGTCGTGACCGCCGATCCGCACGCCATCGATGAAGGTCTGCGGCGTCGTCTTGACGCCATGCTCGGCCTTGAACGCGTCGGTTTCCTCGCGCGTCGTCAGCCAGCGGTCGTCAACGGTAAAGCCGCGACTTTCGAGCAGATGTTTCGATTTGAGGCCATAGGGGCAGGTGTGCCCCGGCATGACCATGCGATGGAGGGTTGCTTGCTTTGTCATGCACCCCATATAGCGTCCGTACCATGGTACGGAGTCAAGCGATGCAACTCACGATCGGGAAATTGGCGAAGGCAGGCGATGTCGGCGTCGAAACCGTGCGTTATTACCAGCGCCGAGGCTTGCTCGACACGCCCGCGCGCAGTGGCGGCGACGGCTGGGGAGGGGGGATTCGCCGTTATGGGGAAGACGATGTTCGCCGCCTGAAATTCATCCGCTCGGCGCAGGTGGCGGGATTCACCCTCGACGAGATTTCCGAACTGCTGGCACTGGAAGCGAGCGACGACCGCGTACGCGTGCGCACGCTCGCACGCCAACGGATCGAAGTGCTCGACGAAAAGATCGCACAGATGACCGCAACCCGCGGCGCGCTGGCGCGTCTCGCCGACCAATGCGCGGCGAGCGACAAGGGGCCGTGCCCGATCTTGGCGGCGTTCGAGCCGTAGGGGCTGTCGAAGCTGCTCCGGGAACGGCCGCTAACGACCGGTAGCGGTCATGGAATCCTCCCCATCGACTTGCGATGGGGAGGGGGACCGCCGCGAAGCGGTGGTGGAGGGGTTGGGACGGTGCGTCTTGACGAGAGGTTTCGACCCCTCCGTCAGCCCTGCGGGCTGCCACCTCCCCATCGCAAGTCGATGGGGAGGATTATCAACGGCAGCTCACCACCCCAAAGCCGACGTCGCCTTCAAATAAGCCTTTCCTACATTATCCAGCCATGCCAGCCTTCATCCGGCTCTTTGCATTTGGTGAACAAAAAGCGGTCGCCGCCCGGCTTGCGGGTCGGCCACGGCGGGGGATGCCATGCACGTCATCACATCGCGAGGTCCAAACCGGGGTCGCATAGGGCTGAACTTCCCTGAACTTTGGAATATTACGCGGTCCTTGTGCCGACCGGCCGCGCAATGACAAAGCCGGATCAGCTGTGCAGGAAGTGCATCACGTCGCCGTCGTGGACGACATAGGCCTTGCCTTCGGCGCGCAGCTTGCCCGCTTCGCGCGCCCGCGCTTCGCCGCCCAGCGCGACATAATCGTCGTAGGCGATCGTTTCGGCGCGGATGAAGCCCTTCTGGAAATCGCTGTGGATCTCGCCGGCGGCTTCGGGCGCGGTCGCGCCAGTGTGGACGGTCCATGCGCGCGCTTCCTGCGGCCCGACGGTGAAGAAGGTAATCAGGTGGAGCAGCTCGTAACCGGCGCGAATGACGCGCGCGAGGCCGGTTTCGTGGAGGCCCATTTCTTCGAGGAACTCGAGCCGGTCGGCCATGTCCATCGTCACCAGCTCGCTCTCGATCGCCGCCGACACGACGACCGCCTGCGCGCCTTCGGCCGCCGCCTTGGCGAACACCTTTTCGGAGAAGGCATTGCCGTTCGCGGCGCTGCCTTCATCGACGTTGCAGACGTAGAGAACGGGCTTCGAGGTCAGTAGCTGCGCGGTGCGCAGGACGCGGGCTTCTTCCTCGTCCTTGGGTTCGGTCAGCCGTGCGGGCTTGCCTTCGCGCAGCAGCTCGAGCGCCTGCCCGAGCACCGAAGCGGCGATCTTCGCTTCCTTGTCGCCCTGCCCCGCCTTCTTGGCAAAGGCGGGGACGCGCTTTTCGAGGCTTTCGAGGTCGGACAGCAACAGCTCGGTTTCGACCGTTTCGGCGTCGGCGACGGGATCGACCTTGTTCTCGACATGCTGGATGTCGTCATCCTCGAAACAGCGCAACACATGGACGATCGCGTCGACTTCGCGGATATTGCCGAGGAACTGGTTGCCCAGCCCTTCGCCCTTCGACGCGCCGCGCACGAGGCCGGCGATGTCGACGAAGGCGAGCTGCGTCGCGATGATCTTTTTGCTGCCCGCGACCGCGGCGAGCTTTTCGAGGCGTGCGTCGGGCACCGCGACATTGCCGATATTCGGCTCGATCGTGCAGAAGGGATAGTTCGCCGCCTGCGCCGCCGCGGTTTCGGTCAGCGCGTTGAACAGGGTGGACTTGCCGACATTGGGCAGGCCGACGATGCCGCATTTGAAACCCATAAAAACTCCGTGAGGTTCGGCGCGCTGTGGAGTGAGGCGCCGCTGTTGCAGCGCCCCTAGCGCCAAGTCGCGTTGGATGCCAGTCTTTGCAGGCGATGCTTTGCCGTTGCGCGCGGTTCAGACTTGCGCCGTTATCGCACTCGCCATGACGAAACCCCGCCTCCTCGCCGCCGCCATCCTCCTGACTCTCGTTGCGACCGCTGCCGTCGCTGCGCCGAGCCGCTTCGAGGAAGGTGTCTTCACCGAACTCAACCGCTTCCGCAGCGATCCCGCGGCCTATGCCGACTATCTCAGCGACTATCGCCCGCGCTTCGAAGGCAAGCTGCTGGTCAGCGACGACGACAGCGAGATCGACATCATGACGCGCGAGGGCGTCGCCGCGGTCGACGAGGCGATCCGCGACCTTCGCCGCGAAAGGCCGCTCCCCGAACTCGAATGGAGCGAGCCGCTGGCACGCGCGGCGGCGGACCATGTCGCGGTTCAGTCACGCTCGGGGGCGGTCGGTCATTATACGCGGGGCAGCGGCCCCGGCGAACGGATGAAGGCGCGCGGCGGCGGACCCTATGTGAACGAAGTTATCACCTATGGCCATCACACCCCCGAGGGCGTCGTCGACCAGCTGTTGATCGACGACGGGGTGCCCGGCCGCGGGCATCGCCACAGCCTGCTGCGCCCGACGCACCGCTATGCCGGCGTCGCATGCGGCCGGCATCCGGTGCACCGGACGATGTGCGTGACCTTGATGTCAGAGACGCGCGATGGCTCGCCGCCGCCGCCGCCCAAGCGCACACCCTGACGGTCGCCCGCTCCCGCCCGGCGAAGGGGGGAGCGGGCGGCGCGCGATCAGGCGCCAACCGGCTGTGCGTCGGTGCGGCGCACGACGACGGTCGACGAGCGTGGCTGCTCGCCCGCGACCGGCCAATTGCCCGTCGGGTGCTGGATGTTGACGAAGAAGGTCGTAAGGTCTGGCGTATAGGCCAGGCCCGTGATCTCGCAGCCACGCGGCCCGACGAGGAAGCGCTTCGATTGCTTCGTGACCTGGTCGACATAGAACATCGCGTTGTGGCCGAACGCCTGGTCGATCGTCCGTCCCGCGACCCCCGAGTTACCGGGGACGCTGTGATCGGTCTGCACCCACATGCGGCCCTGCGGGTCGATACGGAGGCCGTCGGGGCTGGAGAAGGTGTCGCCGTTGATGTTTCCGACCAAGTTGCTGCCGCCCGCCGAGAGCGACGGATCGCCCGCGGTCAGGAAGATTTCCCAGCTGAACCTGGTCGCCAGCGGCGAATCGCCTTCCTCGCGGAACTTGATGATGTGCCCGTGCAGGTTGGTGACGCGCGGGTTGGCGGGGTCGACGACGCGGCGGCCGCTGTTGTTGGTCAGCGTGCAATAGACCGCCTTGTTGTCGGGCGCGACGGTCAGCCATTCGGGGCGGTCCATCACGGTGCCGCCCGCGACGCGCGCCGCCGACTTGCAGTTGAGAAGGACGTCGGCCTGGCTGTTGAAATTGACGATGGTCGGTGCGGGCGGCGTCGTGCTCTGGCTGGTGTTGCCCGGGTCGGACGCGCCCGCGGTCAGGCCGTTCTGGCCGACGACCAGCGCGCGCCATTCGCCGGTACCGTCGCCGTTGAAACGCGCGACATAGAGCGTGCCATAGTCGAGCAGGTCGGTGTTCGCCGCCCGGTTCGACGTGCTATAGGCGCGGTCCGGCACGAACTTGTAGATGCACCCCGGGGTCGAATCATCGCCCATATAGAATGCGACGCGGCGGTCGCTGTTCGCCATATAGGCCACATTTTCATGATCGAAGCGCCCCATTGCGGTGCGTTTGGTCGGCTGCGCCAGTTCGCGCAACGGATCGATCTCGACCACCCAGCCATAGTTGGTCGCGGGCTGCGCCGGGTCGAGGTAATTGTCGGTCGTCTCTTCGCAGGTCAGATAGGTGTCCCACGGGGTTCGGCCGCTCGAACAATTGTTGAGCATGCCCTTGATGTTGGCCGACAGAAGACCGGCAGCGGGGCCGCCGGCGCGATAGCTGCTGTTGCCGGTATAGCGGCGGTTATAGGCCGAGCCGGCCTGCACGGCCCATTTGCCGTCGCTGCCCTTGGCGATTTCGACAACGCCGATACCGACCGCCGACAGCGCGAGCGCCTTCTGGTCGGCGGTTGCGGTTGCGGCGTTGTAGCTGCCCGCCATCAGGATGTTGAAATCGGGATATTCGTAATTCATCGCGAGGATGCCGCGGTTGTTGGCATCGACGCCCGGAAAGGCGAAATATTCCATGCCGTCATGGTTGCCGCCCGCCCATTTCTCGGCGACCGCGGGGGTGGGGAAGCTGCCCGAATAGGCGGTGCCGGCTTCGACCGAATCGCCGGCCTTCAGCAGCACGTCGACGGTGTAGCCCGCGGGCACTGTGACCTTGTCGTCCTGATTCGCGGCGACCGCGGTGAAACTGACGGCGTAGCTGACCGGCGGGGGCGTCGGGGTGGGGGTCGGCGTCGGGGTGGGCGTCGGCAGCGTCACGCTGGGATCACCGCTGGCGTCGTCGCACGCCGCGAGCGCCGGCAGGATCGACAGGCCGAACAGGCCGTTGCGGAGCAGCGTCCGGCGCGAGGGGTTTTTGGCAACGATCGCCTCCAGGCTGTCTGGCCCCGGAAGCGTATCGGTTTCGCCGCGATAAGGCGCGCGGGCGTCGTCGGTAAGATGTGACATGCAGTCCCCCTGTTTTCGGTTGAGCCCCGGACTGGATCGTCCGGATGAGGTGGCGCACCGATTGCAGAGGGAGGTGTCAGCTAGATGGCTTCACCATGTCGGTAAAATATGATTTCTATGACGCTTGAATGACAGGAAGGGCCGTTTTGTGCCCCGGTTGGAAGCCACCAAAAGCTGCGTCATCCCTGCAGGCGCAGCGCGAGATCGCTCTGGAACCGCACATCGTCGCCGCCCGCCAGCCATTTCGCCTCGGCGGCGATCGCGCCGAGCAGGTCGATCAGCGGCTCCATCTCGCTCTTGTGGTAATTGCCGAGGACATGGCCGGTGACGCGGTCCTTGTGCCCAGGATGGCCGATGCCGATGCGCACGCGGCGGAAATCCTCGCCGATATGCTGGATCATCGACCTTATGCCATTATGGCCCGCCGCGCCGCCGCCCTGTTTCACTTTCACCTTCATCGGCGCGAGATCGAGCTCGTCGTAGAAAGCGGTGACGTCCTGCGGGGTCAATTTATAGAAATCGAGCGCGGCGCGCACGCTGCGGCCGCTTTCGTTCATGAAAGTGCCGGGTTTGAGCAGCAGGATGCGCGTCGATCCGATGCGGCCTTCCTGGATCCAGCCCTGGAATTTCTTTGCCGGAGCGGGGAAATCGTGAAGGTCGGCGATGACATCGACGGCCATGAAGCCGACATTGTGACGGTGCATCGCATATTTAGGCCCGGGATTGCCGAGGCCGACCCAGAGCTGCATGGAAAATCCCCTCTCCTTCAGGGGAGGGGCAGCGAGACTTGCCGGCTTGTCGGCTAGTCGCAGCGGGGTGGGCCATTGGCCTCGCGCTGCCCCGCAAAACCCCACCCCAACCCCTCCCCTGAAGGGGAGGGGCTAAGACGGTTTGCTTATCAGGCTTCTTCGCCGCCTTCGGCAGCAGCAGCTTCGCCGCTGTCGACGGTCGTGTCGCCTTCGCTCGACTTCATCGCCGAGGGGGCGACGATCGTGGCGATGGTGAAGTCGCGATCGGTGATCGCGCTTTCGCTGCCCTTGGGCAGGGTGACGTTGCTGATGTGGATCGAATCGCCGACGTCGAAACCGGTGACATCGATCGTGATCTCGTCGGGAATCTTGTCTGCGTCACAGGCGATTTCCAGCTCGTGACGAACGACGTTCAGCACGCCGCCGCGCTTCAGGCCCGGCGAGGCTTCTTCGTTCGCGAACACGACCGGAACCGCGACGGTGACCTTCGCGTCCTTCGAGATGCGGAGGAAATCGGCGTGGATCGGGCGATCCTTGACCGGGTGGAAAGCGACGTCCTTCGGCAGGGTGCGCACCTGCTTGCCACCGACTTCGATCATCACGACCGAGTTCATGAAGTGACCCGTCATCAACTGCTTCATCAGCAGCTTTTCTTCGACGTGGATCATCAGGGGTTCTTCTTTGCCGCCATAGACAACGGCGGGGACGCGGCCATTACGACGCAGGTCACGCGAGGCTCCCTTGCCTCCGCGATCACGCATCTCGGCCGACAGCACCAGCTGGTCGCTCATCATTTTTCTCCGAAACAGATTTCACAGTTCCGCCACGCCTCCAGGGATGACCATGACGGAAGCCGGGGCGCTTAGCGGGGAAGCGGCGGAAATGCAAGCGCGACGGCGCTTATTGCACCCGCGTCACCTTCAGACCGTCCGCTGCGAGCATCGCGGGTACGCCGTCGGTCCCGACCAGATGCCCCGCGCCAACCGCCATCAGCACCGTGCCGGGCTGTTCCAGCCGCTTTTGCGCCCACGCGCTCCAGCGCCGGTTGCGGTCGGTGATGATGGCCTTGCGCGCCGCGGGAACGGCATCGACATCGTCATTGATGATCTGTTCCAGCGCCGCGACATCGCCGCGGCCCCACGCTGCGGTCAGGGCGCCGACGTCTCTCACGGCATCACCCGATTTTTCGGCCGCGCGGGTCAGGAGCGTCCGCTGCGTCGTCGGGTCGAGCGTTTCGAACAGCATCAGTTGTTCGCGTGCGGTCTCCAGCCCGCCGATCGGCTTGCGGGCGTCCTTGAACCGCTCGGTCAGGCGCGTTTCCACGCCGTCCGAGGAATCGAGTTCGGCATTCTGCGCCACGCGCTGGCCCATCAATACCATGACCGCCCAATCGTCGAGCGTATCTCCGCCGAAATCGCCGCCGCTGGCCTCCAATGCCCGATAGCCGGTGAGCGCCAGGGGCGGCAGCCGTTTCTCCATCGCGAGCGGTGCGGTCCGGGGGGCGAGCGTCTGGAAGACGGCGCCGGCATTCGCCAGTTCGGCGGGCGACAATTCCATCACCAGTTCGTCGGCCGCCCCGACGGCGTCGGCGACCCTACCGCCGTCCCAGTCGGTGCCGCGCGGCAAGGCGTGCATCGCGCCCAACATATAGATTTGCGTGTCGTCGTCGGCGACCAGCCACATCGCGGGCCGGGCTTGCCGTTCCGGCGCCGCGGTGTCGCAAGCGGCGAGCAGGCACAGCAAAAGGGCCGCCGCAAAGCGGCGACCCCGGTGATGCGAAGGGCGGATTGTTCCCCTCAATATTTGACCCGCTTGGCGACAAGGCCGCGGGCCTTCAGATAATCCTGGACGCTCTTCTCACCCGCCAGATGGCCCGCGCCGACCGCGACGAACACGGTGCCCGGCTGATCCATCCGTGCTTTCAGCTGATCGGCCCAGCGGGCGTTGCGATCCCACAGCAGCGTCGCGGCGAGTTCGGGGGTCGCGGCCAGGCTTTCGTTCATCGTCACCGCCAGC
>NZ_DATFFD010000050.1:0-4756 GCF_035250425.1 Sphingopyxis sp. | reverse complement strand
CGGGCCGACCTGCGACAGGTCGAGCGCCTTGCCCTGCGGCACGCCTTCGACCACGTCGAACAGAACGACGTCACCGAGCTCCTTCTGCGCGGCGAGCAGCGCCAATGTTCCGCCGATATTTCCGGCTCCGATCAAAGCGATCTTCTTGCGTCCCATGGCGCGAGGCACTCCCTTCCTGGCAAGCCCGGCATTGGTTCACAGACCGGTCGGCACACGGGCTAAAGTGCCATGCCGGTCCCAAGACTGGCGACGCCCCTACGCCGATTCTGTTAATGAAACAACTGCGAAAAGGACGAAAAACGGGCTTTCTTTGCTAATAGTTCGCAATAACTATAAGGCGTTTTGAGAGACCGCGATAAGCCCCTCCGCGACCTCATCGCGGTGACGGTCCATTCGTCACGCTGGAGAAAGATCACCAGCGGCGTCCTGCTGGCCGTGGCCCAGAGCCAGATAGTCATCCGACTGCATCTCGGCGAGGCGGCTAGCCGTCCGCTCGAATTCGAACGCGCCGTCGCCCGCGATGTAAAGCTGATCGGGCATCGCCGCCGCGCTCGCGAGCAGCTTGACCTTATATTCGTAAAGCGCGTCGATCAGCGTGACGAAGCGCGCGGCCTCGTTGCGGTTCTCCGGCCCCATGCGCGGGATACCGACGATGATGACGGTGTGGAAATGCCACGCGACCGCGAGGTAATCGGCGGCGCCCCGCGCTTCGCCGCAAAGCCGCTTGAACGAAAAGACCGCGACGCCCTTCAGCGCCTTCGGCACATGGAGCATCCGCCCGCCGCCGACGTCGAGTTCGAGCGTCGGGACATGCGCGCGGTCCTCGGGCGGATAGTCGGTGAGGCGGAAGAAAGCGGCCGACAGCGCCGCGCTCGCCGCATCGTCGGCGGGAACGAACCAGCGCGCGCCACCGCCGAGCCGGTCGCGGCGATAATCGGTCGGGCCATTGAGGCTCATCACGTCGAGCCGTTCCTCGACCAGCGCGATGAAGGGCAGGAAATGCTCGCGGTTGAGCCCGTCCTTGTAGAGATCCTTCGGCGGCCGGTTTGAGGTTGCGACCATCGTCACCCCGCGATCGATCAGCGCAGTAAACAGGCGTGAGAGGATCATCGCGTCGGCGCTGTTGTTCACCACCATTTCGTCGAACGCGAGGCAGCGCGTATTTTCGGCGAGCGCGTCGGCAACGAGCGGGATCGGGTCGCCGCTCTCGCTTTTGCGCACTTCGCGCATCCGCGCGTGGACGTCGAGCATGAAAGCGTGGAAATGGACGCGCTTTTTCCGCTGGATAGCGAGCTGGTCGTAAAACAGATCCATCAGCATCGACTTGCCGCGCCCGACCGCGCCCCACAGATAGACGCCGCGCAAGGCCTGCGGCTTGCGGCCGGCTAGGCGCCAGAGCAGGCTGCCGCGCGGCGGCACCGCTTCCAGCTCGGCCTGTAGCGCGCTCAACCGCTCGGCGGCGGCGCGTTGTTCGGGGTCGGGCTTGAGTTCGCCCGCGGCGACCAGCACATCATAAGCGGCAAGGACGCTCATAAACAGGGACAGTCCCCATTTATTGAGGGTGGCGCAGGTCGTGCCACCTCGGCCGGTGCAATTAAATAGGGACTGTCCCTATTTATGAGCCGCGCCGTCATGTCCGGTCCTTGCTCGCCTTGCGAATGGTGCCGGCGAAGGTCAGCACGATGTGGCTGTCACCCTCGCCCTGCACGACCAGCCCGCGCAGGAAGATCAGCCGGCCGGTTTCGCGCACCAGTTCGACCACGGCGTCGAGCGGCTCGCCGACGCGACCCGCGCCGACGAATTGCGTCGACAGGTCGAGCGTCACCGAATGACCGGCGTTGAGCGATCCGAACTGGTGCGACGCCGCGAACAGCGCGATGTCGACGAGCGCCAGCGTCACGGCACCATGGACGTTATCGCCGAGGTTGCTGTGCCTGCGCTCGGGCAGCATCCGCACCCTTGCGCACGGACGGCCGTCGGCGGTCGGCGGTTCGACGCGGACCGTCAGCGGTTCGATGAAAGCGTTGAAGCGGCAGGGATCCTTGAGGTTCCAGCTGACCCAGCCATCCTCCAGCGTCTCAGCGCTGAAATGATCCCGGCGCTTCGGTTCCTCGATCCCGTCGTTCACACTTGCCGCTCGGCCTCGAGCTTCTTGATCTCGGCAATCGCGCGCGCGGGGCTGAGACCCTTCGGGCAGGCGTTCGCGCAGTTCATGATCGTGTGGCAGCGATAGAGGCGGAACGGATCTTCGAGCTCGTCGAGCCGCTCGCCGGTCATCTCGTCGCGGCTATCGGCAAGCCAGCGATACGCCTGAAGCAGGATCGCGGGGCCGAGGAACTTGTCGCTGTTCCACCAATAGCTGGGGCAGCTCGTCGAGCAGCAGGCGCACAGGATGCACTCGTAAAGCCCGTCGAGCTTTTCGCGCTCGGCGGGCGACTGGAGCCGTTCCTTGCCGCTCGGCGTCGTCGTCTTGGTCTTCAGCCAGGGCTCGATCGACGCATATTGCGCGTAGAAATGGGTGAAATCTGGGACGAGATCCTTGATCACGTCCATCGCCGGCAGCGGGGTGATCGTGATGTCGCCCTTCAGATCCTCGATCGCGGTCGTGCAGGCGAGGCCGTTCTTGCCGTTCATGTTCATCGAACAGCTGCCGCAAATGCCTTCGCGGCACGAGCGACGGAAGGTCAGTGACGAATCCTGCTCGCTCTTCATCTTGATGAGCGCGTCGAGGACCATGGGACCGCATTTTTCGGTGTCGATCTCGAACGTGTCGAACCGCGGATTCTGGCCGCTGTCGGGATCATAGCGATAGACTTTGAATTTCTTCACCGCCGCGGCGCCATCGGCCTTGTGGACCTTGCCCGTCTTTTGCGGGCGGCTGTTCTTGGGCAGGACGAATTGGGCCATATCGCGGGGTTCCCTATGCAATTGCGCGCTGCCTAGCCCCGAATGGCAGAGTCGACAAGGGGGTGAAGGAGCCCAAGTGGCGAAAGCCGCTGGCGGCCCGGCGGACGAGCCGCTAGGTGCGGCAACGATGAGCGAAGACGTCGCCCAACCCGCCGTTACCAGCCGCAGCGTCGCGCGCGGGCTTGGCACGACCGTGCTGGCGCGCCTCGGCGCAGTGGTCGAGATCGTCGCGCAGCCGCTCTACGTCCTGATGTTCGGCCTTGCCGGTTATGGCCTCTATGCCGTGCTGTGGGCGGCGGTGAACCTGCTCGAGAATATCTTCGATCTCGGCATGACAAGCGCGATGCAGCGCACCGTGCCACAATCGGCAGGCAAGACCGAGGCTGCGGCGGCGCTGCGCACCGCGATGGTTTTCGGCGTCGGCCCATGCATCATCGTCGCGGCGCTGGTCGCCCTTTTTGCCGCCGATCTCGGGCTGCTGCTCAATGTCGCGGACCATGACCGCGAACTCGTCACCCCCGCGATCCGCATCTTCGTCTGGGCGCTGCCACTGTGGGCCTTTGTCGAGATCGCGACCTCGGCACTGCGCGCGCGCATGGTGTTCGGCGCCGAAATCCGGCTGCGGATCGTCTGGGAACAGATGCTGCGGCTGCTATTCGCGGCGCTGTTTTTCGCCGGCGGGCTCGGGCTCAAGGGGCTGTTCATCGCGCATCTCTGCTCGCTCGCGATCACCGCGGCGCTCAGCGTGCGCCTGCTCGCGCGCCATTACAGTTTCGCCGACCTGTGGCGCGGGCCGTGGGCCAGCGAGACGGCGCGCAACACTTTCTGGGCGGGGCTTTCGATCCTGCCGTCGAACATCATCGCCCGGCTGTTCGGCGATGCGCCCGCACTGATCCTCAACATGCTGCTCCCCGGCGCGGCGGGCGCCGCGGCGGCGGGCCTGTTCACGATCGCGCGAAAATTGTCGAGCGTTGTCCAGCTTGTACGCATCGCCTTCACCTATGTGATGGCGCCGCTCGCCGCGAGCGCCGAACGCGAGGACCGCCGGCAGGTCGCTGACATCTATGCCTATGCGACGCGGCTGATCCTGGCGATCGCGCTGCCGCTCGCCGCCGTGCTCGCCGCGGGGAGCGCGTCGCTGCTCGGGCTCTTCGGGCATGGCGCGCAGGCCGCGCAGGCCGCGCTCGTCATCCTGCTGTTCGCGCGCGCCGCTGAAGCGGTGCTCGGGATTTCGGCGCCGGTGCTGCAAGTCGTCGCCGCTTTCCGCCAGCAGCTCACCGCCAGCATCTTCGGCGTTGCGGTCGCGATCGGCGCAGGGTGGCTGATCGTCGGCCATCTCGACCCGCTGACCGGGGTGACGCTGGCGACGGCGATCGGGCTTGTTACGATGGCCGCGATCCCGATGTTGCAGCTCGCGGCGATCGAGAAGCTCCACCCCTTCGGCGCCCAATTTCCGGCGGTTGCCTTACGCGGGATCGCGATCACCCTCGTTGCCGGAACGATGGCCATGTTCGCCGACCTGCTGCCGGACGCCATCGCGCTGCCCCTGCTTGGATTGATCGCCGCCGCCGCGATCTGGTTCGCACTGCGTTTTGCCCTGCCGCTCGCCGACCGCGCCTCGCTCGGCAAGACGGCGCGCAGACTGCGCCTGATCGGACCCACAGAGCGATGAGCGAGGAGCTGCCAATCCGCGTCGCGATCTACGACCTCGACCGCACCGTGTTGCGCAAGCCGACCTTCACGCTGTTCCTGCTGTGGGCGGCGTGGCGCGAGGCGCCGTGGCGCGCGCTGCTGATCCCCGCGCTCGCGGCGCTGATGATCGGCTATGCGCTGCGCCTCTATGGCCGCG
>NZ_DATFFD010000049.1:0-3958 GCF_035250425.1 Sphingopyxis sp. | reverse complement strand
CGCGCGACGCTGGCGCTTGCCGTGCCGCTCGCGGCGGCGAACCTGCTGCAAATGCTCGTCCACGCGGTCGACGTGATCTTCGTCGCGCGGCTCGGCGACGCGGCGCTCGCCGCTTCGTCGCTCGGGGTCGCGATCTTCGGGCTCCTGCTGTGGACCGGATCGGGCTTGATCGGCGCATCGGCGCCGCTGATCGCCGCCGAACTCGGCCGCCGCAAGCATGCGGTGCGCGAGGTGCGGCGGACGGTGCGCATGGCGCTGTGGCTCGGCGCGCTCGTCTCGCTCCTCTTCATGGGCATCTGCGCCGCGGGCGGGCCGATCATGCTCGCGACGGGGCAGCCGCCCGAAACCTCGGCGCGCGCCGCGGGTTTCCTGTTGATTCTGATGTGGGGCATGTTCCCGATGATCGCGGCGGCGGTGCTCCGCATCTTCGTCTCGGCGCTCGGGCGGCCGACGATCGCGACCGCGATCACTTTCGGCGCGCTGCTCGTCAACGCGCTCGGCAATTGGGTGCTCGTGTTCGGCCACCTCGGCATGCCCGCACTCGGGCTGCACGGCTCGGCGATATCGAGCGTGACGACCAGCTTCCTCATGCTGCTTGCCTATGTCGTCGTCATCCAGAGCGACCGGCGGCTCCGGCGTTACCACCTGTTCGGAAACTGGTGGCGAACCGAATGGACGCGCTTTTTCGATATGCTGCGCATCGGCACGCCGATCAGCCTGACCATCCTCGCCGAGGCGGGCCTGTTCACCGGCGCCGCCTTCCTGATGGGCCGCATTGGCGAGACCGAACTGGCGGGGCACACGATCGCGCTGCAGGTCGCGGCGCTCGCCTTCCAGATTCCGTTCGGCGTCGCGCAGGCGGCGACGATCCGCGTCGGCCTGGCCTATGGCGCGCGCGACCATCGCGGTATCGCGCATGCGGGGCAGGCGTCGCTCATCCTCGGCATCGGCTTCATGGGGCTGACCGCGCTCATCATGTGGCTGTTCCCGTCGCTCGTGCTGTCGATCTATGTCGACGTCGATGCCGCGCGCAACGCCGCGCTCGTCGGCTTTGCAATGCAGTTCCTCGTCGTCGCGGCCGCTTTCCAGCTGTTCGACGGGGCGCAGGCGGTGGCCGCGGGGGTGCTGCGCGGATTGCAGGATACGCGCATCCCGATGATCATCGCGATCTGCGGTTACTGGATCGCGGGTTATGGCACCGCGATCTACCTCGGTTTCTGGACTCCGCTCGCCGGGGTCGGGGTGTGGATCGGCTTGGCGGTAGGGCTGATTGTGGTCTCGGCGGTGCTGCTGCTCCGCTGGCGGATGCGCGCGCGACTGGCGTTGCTGCCATAAATAGGGACAGTCCCTATTTAACGTGGCCGGCGCTGCATAAGCCTCGATTGACGAGCATGATTAAATAGGGACTGTCCCTATTTATCGCGGGCGTCTCGGCCTGCTTCCGGGCTGACGCAAAAACTTCGCAAGAATCTTGTAGCGCGGCGCTTGACGCCTATCTGACTCCCACCCATATGGCCGACTGTTAGCACTCGCGTCCTGTGAGTGCTAAACAACATCCATTGCACCTTTGGAGGGATATCCATGCAATTTCGTCCACTGCACGACCGAGTGCTCGTCCGCCGTATCGAAGCTGAGGAAAAGACGGCTGGCGGCATCATCATCCCCGACACCGCCAAGGAAAAGCCGCAGGAAGGCGAAGTCGTCTCGGTCGGCACCGGCACCCGCGCCGATGATGGCAAGGTGACCCCGCTCGACGTCAAGGCGGGCGACCGCATCCTGTTCGGCAAATGGTCGGGCACCGAAGTCAAGGTCGACGGCGAAGAGCTGCTGATCATGAAGGAATCGGACATTCTGGGCGTTATCGCCTGATTTTAGCCGTCGCCCCCGCGAAGGCGGGGGCCGCTGTCGGCCTCAACCTCGTGTGAGGCCTCCAGCGATCCCCTCCTTCAGCCAATAGGCTGAAGTTTATCCTGAGCGCCGCCGCAGGCGGCGTCGAAGGGCGGGGATGACGATTGAGTGTGAAGTTACGCAGTTTTCTGCGCCTTTGAAAGGAATAGCCCCATGGCTGCTAAAGACGTCAAATTCTCGCGCGACGCGCGCGAACGCATCCTCCGCGGTGTCGACACCCTCGCCGACGCGGTGAAGGTCACCCTCGGTCCCAAGGGCCGCAACGTCGTGATCGACAAGAGCTTCGGCGCCCCCCGCATCACCAAGGACGGCGTCACCGTCGCCAAGGAAATCGAACTCAAGGACAAGTTCGAGAATATGGGTGCCCAGATGCTGCGCGAAGTCGCATCGAAGGCGAACGACAAGGCCGGCGACGGCACCACCACCGCGACCGTTCTCGCCCAGGCGATCGTGCGCGAAGGCATGAAGTCGGTTGCCGCCGGCATGAACCCGATGGACCTGAAGCGCGGCATCGACCTCGCGGTCGCCAAGGTCGTCGAAACGATCAAGGGCCAGTCGAAGCCGGTCAAGGGCACCGCTGAAATCGCCCAGGTCGGCATCATCTCGGCCAACGGCGACACCGAAGTCGGCGAAAAGATCGCCGAAGCGATGGAAAAGGTCGGCAAGGAAGGCGTGATCACCGTCGAGGAAGCCAAGGGTCTCGATTTCGAGCTCGACGTCGTCGAAGGCATGCAGTTCGACCGCGGCTACCTGTCGCCCTACTTCATCACCAACCCCGAAAAGATGCTCGTCGAACTCAGCGATCCCTACATCCTGATCTTCGAAAAGAAGCTGTCGAACCTCCAGTCGATGCTGCCGATCCTCGAAGCCGTGGTGCAGTCGGGCCGTCCGCTGCTGATCATCGCCGAGGACATCGAAGGCGAAGCGCTCGCAACGCTGGTGGTCAACCGCCTGCGCGGCGGCCTGAAGGTCGCGGCCGTCAAGGCGCCGGGCTTCGGCGATCGCCGCAAGGCGATGCTGCAGGACATCGCGATCCTCACCGCCGGTGAAATGATCAGCGAAGACCTGGGCATCAAGCTCGAGACGGTCACGCTGAACATGCTGGGCCAGGCCAAGCGCGTCACCATCGACAAGGACAACACCACGATCGTCGACGGTGCCGGCGATCATGCCACGATCAAGGGCCGCGTCGAACAGATCCGTGCGCAGATCGAAACGACGACGTCGGATTACGACAAGGAAAAGCTGCAGGAACGTCTGGCGAAGCTCGCCGGCGGCGTTGCGGTGATCAAGGTCGGCGGCGCGTCGGAAGTCGAAGTGAAGGAACGCAAGGATCGCGTCGACGACGCCCTCCACGCGACCCGCGCTGCGGTCGAAGAAGGCATCGTCCCCGGCGGCGGTACGGCTCTGCTGTATGCCACCAAGGCGCTTGAAGGCCTGACCGGCATCAACGAAGACCAGACCCGCGGCATCGACATCATCCGTCGCGCGCTGCAGGCTCCGGTTCGCCAGATCGCCGAAAACGCGGGCTTCGACGGCGGTGTCGTCGCGGGCAAGCTGTTCGACCAGAAGGACACGAGCTTCGGCTTCAACGCCTCGACCGACGTCTATGAAGATCTGGTCAAGGCCGGTGTCATCGATCCGACCAAGGTTGTGCGCATTGCGTTGCAGGACGCCGCCTCGGTTGCCGGTTTGCTGATCACCACCGAAGCCGGCATCGCCGAAACGCCCGACGACAAGCCCGCCATGCCCATGGGCGGCGGCGGCATGGGCGGCATGGGCGGCATGGACTTCTAAGTCCAAACCGTTCGGCACTCAGCCAGTGAAAAGAGGGCCGGGGGAGCAATCCTCCGGCCCTTTTTCTTTGGCTTTCGCTCCATACTCCTCGTCACCCCGGACTTGATCCGGGCCTGAGTTCACAAACGAAGTGCAACACCTGACACAGGTGTTGCCATGTCGAACTACCGCCAGTTATCGCTTGAGGAGCGCTGTTCGATTGCCCGTCTTCATGAAGACGGGCAATCGCTCCGGCAAATCGCGGCAGCTCTGG
>NZ_DATFFD010000048.1:0-5607 GCF_035250425.1 Sphingopyxis sp. | reverse complement strand
CCGCCCCCGCCCCCGCCGCCTCCGCCGCCTCCGCCGCCGCCGCCGGTCGTGGAATGTGCGCCTGGACCGTATATCGTGTACTTCGACTGGGATAAGTCGGACATCACGCCGGAAGCGGCTTCGACGCTCGACAACGCGATCAGCGCCTACAACCGTGGTTGCACGGGTACGCAGGTCATGCTCGCCGGTCACGCTGACCGTTCGGGTTCGGCCAAGTACAACGTCGGCCTGTCGGAACGTCGCAACACCGCGGTTCGCAGCTATCTTACCGCTCGCGGTATCTCGGATGGCTCGATCAGCGCGCAGGGCTTCGGCGAAAGCCGCCCGGCCGTTGCAACCGCCGATGGCGTCCGCAACGACCAGAACCGTCGCGTGGAAATCACTTACGGTCCGAACTCGGGCATGTAAGACCGGTTTCCGCTCCCGACTGGGACGGAACGAAAAAGAAGGGCGGTGCCGAAAGGTGCCGCCCTTTCTTTATGCGCGCTTCACGCGGCAATGATCATCCGCTGCTCATTTTGCTGTTTCCGCTTGCTCGTTCAGCTTTATGATATACCATAACTAAAGGGCGCAAGATGGCCTTGAGCCCTCGATGAGGGGGTGGTGCCCGTCAAACGCGGTGCGCCGTCCCCGAGCGGGAGAGAGACGATGCGCACACGCAGCAGGTTTCATCGCAGCATTTTTCGCGCCGACCCCAATGGCGATCCCGACATCAATACGACTCCGCTGATCGATGTGATGCTGGTGATGCTCGTGATGTTCATCATCACCATCCCGCCGCCGACGCACAGCGTCGATGTCACGCTGCCCGGTGATCCAAGAGGCATTCCCGTCAAGGAGGAAAATCGCGTCACGATCGATACCGTCGACGTGATCCGCTGGAACAATGAGGCCGTCGATCTGGCACAATTGGGCATGTTGGTAAAACAGGCGGCCGAGCGTCCCGAGCCCGCGGCGATCCTGCTCGATCCCGATGCGCGGGCGCGCTACTTACGCGTCGACGAAGCGATCGGGGCGATCCGGCGCAATGGCGGGTCGAAACTGGGCTTTCCCGGCATCCACAATTATGCCGGCTTGATCTGATCCCTGGCGGCTTCCCGCTGCCTTAGGCGGCGGGGGCCGTTCCGGGCCGGAGATAACGCATCATATAGCTGACATAGTCGGCCTTGCCGAGCGGGACGCCCATGTGGCGCAGCACCGCATAGGCCGCGGTGCGGTGGAAGGCGAATTGCGGCTGTGCCCAGTCGCGGACATAATCGAAGGCGCTCATGTCGAAGACCATGCCGTTGGGCAGCGGGAAGCTGACCGCCCGATCGAGGTCGGCGCCGAGCGTGACGGGATCGACCGCATCGAGGATCGCGAGCGTCGCCGCGATCTGTTCCTGCATTCCGGCGAAATCGACGGCGTCCTCGGCGAAATCGGGGACTTCGGTGTTGGCGAGGCGGACCAACGGCTGGAGCGCCTGGACGCAGGTGAAGCGAACCTGCGAGGCGAGCGGGAACATGTCGGGCGCGAGACGCGCGACCGCGAACTGCAATTCGCCGATCCCGTTCTCCTCACCCCATGCGCGCGCCCGCGAAAGCTCGCCCGACAGCGCTCTCAGGCCATTCTGCCAGGCCGGTACGGTCAGGTCGTAGAGCATCGTCATTTCCTTTGGTCGATCGAAACTGGGTCAGGCGGCGGCGAGATTGTCCTGGAACTGAAGCCGCGCGAGGCGCGCGTATAGGCCGTCGGCGGCGACGAGTTCGTCATGTTTGCCCTCTTCGACGATGCGGCCGTCGTCCATGACGATGATGCGGTCGGCGGCGCGCACGGTCGCGAGCCGATGCGCGATGACGATCGTCGTGCGGTCGTGCATCAGCGTTTCGAGCGCGTCCTGCACGAGCTTCTCCGATTCGGCGTCGAGCGCCGAGGTTGCTTCGTCGAGGAGAAGGAGCGGGGCGCGGCGGAGGAGCGCGCGCGCGATCGCGACGCGCTGGCGCTGGCCGCCCGAGAGGCGCGCGCCGCCTTCGCCCATGAAGGTGTCGAGCCCTTGCGGCAGCTTGCGCAGAAATTCCTCGGCATTGGCGGCGCGCGCCGCATCCCACAAATCCTCGTCGGTCGCGGCCCAATTGCCGTAGCGCAAATTGTCGCGCGCGGAAGCGGCGAAGATCACGGTTTCCTGCGGCACCATCGCGATACGCGCGCGGATGTCGGCGGGATCGGCTTCGACCAGCGGGATGCCGTCGAGGCGGATCTGCCCGCGCTGCGGGTCGTAGAAGCGCTCGGCGAGCTGGAAGAGCGTCGACTTGCCGGCGCCCGAGGGGCCGACGATCGCGACGGTCTCGCGCGGGTTGATCGCAAGGCTGAAATCGTGGAGCGCGGGGGCGTCGGGGCGGGTCGGATAGTGGAATTCGACATGATCGAACTCGAGCGTTCCGTGGGGCGGTTCGGGGAAAGGGCGCGGCTTTGCGGGCGGCGCGATGCTCGCGTCGGCATTGAGCAGCTCGCTCAGCCGTTCGGCCGCACCCGCGGCGCGGAGCAGGTCGCCGTAGACTTCGGTCAATGCCCCGAACGCGCCCGCGACGAGTCCGCCGGTGAGGACGAAGGCGGCGATCGTGCCGCCGGTGATCGTGCCCTGCGCGACGCCTTCGGCGCCATACCAGAGCAGGGTGGTGATCGCGCCGAACAGGAGGCCGATCACGGTTGCGGTGATGATCGCGCGGAGGCGAATGCGGCGCTTGGCGGTGGCGAAATTGGCTTCGACCGCGGCCGAGAAACGACCCGCCTCGCGCGCTTCCTGGCCGAAGGCTTGGACGATCTTCATCGCGCCCATCTGTTCGGCGGTCGTCGCGCCGATATCGGCGACGCGGTCCTGACTGGTCCGCGATACTTTCTGGAGCCGCCGGCCGAGGAGGACGATCGGCAGAATAATGACGGGGATGCCGAGCAATATGCCCGCGGTCAGTTTGGGCGAGAGGCTGAACAGATAGATGATGCCGCCGATGCCCATGACCGTGTTGCGCAGCGCGACCGAAACGGTAGTGCCGACGACCTGCTCGATGATCGCGGTGTCCGACGTCATGCGCGAGGCAATTTCGGACGGGCGGTTTTCCTCGAAGAAGCCGGGCGCGAGGCGCAACAGATTCTGCTGCACCGCCTGGCGGATATCGGCGACGGTGCGTTCGCCGAGCCAGCTGACGAAATAGAAACGCAGCGCGGTCGCGAGCGCCAGCGCGACGCAGATCGCGTAGAAGAGCCGGAAATGCGGCGCGACATTGCCGCCGCCCGCGATGAAGCCGCTGTCGATCATTTCCTTGAATTGGTAAGGAATGGCGAGCGTCGCGAGTGCGGCGATCCCGAGCGCGATCCCGGCGATCACCAGTTGCAGCGGATAGCGGCTGGCATAGTGCCACACCATGCGCAGGCTGCCGAGCTTGCGGCGGGGCGTTTCGGATTTGTCGGATGTGGTCGCCATGGACGACCGCCCTAGCAGTCCCGCCGGTGGTGCTCAACGCCGCAGAATGACCCATGGCTTCAAGCGCTTTGAAGCGGGGCGACAGGATCGCGCCGAAAGGGAGCGCGGCGGCATGCACCGCGCTCCCGATCCGTCACCGGTTGTCGAGCTGCGCGCGCACCGCGCGGAGACCCGCCTGTGTGATGCGGTACGGCGCGCCGTTCTGCGAGCCGATGAAACCGCGTCGCCGCAACCGGTTGAACAAGGGCAGGCCGGTATTGGCGAGGACGTGGCCATCGCGGGTGAAGCACAAAGCCTCGACGATATGGCCGTTTTCGCCGCGGCGATGGCGGATCATGCCGCCCTGCGCCAGCACATGGAGCATGCGCTGCTCCGCTTTCGAAATATTCATGGGATATGTCCGGAATGACAAGCAACAAAGGCGCGCCGACCCGTTGGTCGCCGCGCTGCGCACATCCCGATTACGCCGGGACGTTAGCGGTTGCCCGCAATCTCAGACATAGTCACTCCATCGGCGCACCCTGCACCGCGAAACGCAATTTATTCGACTTCGGCACGCCTCGCAACGATTTTGATGCATTGCACAATGAGGATGAGCCCCTAGACTGCTAACCAATGCGCAGGCGCCGGAGAGCGCCGCCGGGGTCATGCAAGGAACGATTTGAACATGCTTTATCACGCCTTTGATATGCAGAAGAACTGGCTCGCGGGGGCGAGTGCGCTCGCCACGGCGGGCGCGCAGGTGATGCAGCATCCGGCGAATCCCTTGGGCTATTTCAGCGGCAGCCCGATGTTCGCCTCGGCGCTCGAAGTATTTGCGCATGCGTCGGCGCCGCGCGGCAAGCCGGGGTTCGAGCTGTACGAGACGATCGTCGATGGCGAGACGGTGCGCGTGACCGAGGTCGTCGAGGCGCGCAAGCCGTTCGGCCAGCTCAAGCATTTCAAGCACAAGGGCACGAAGAATGCGCCCAAGCTGCTGATCGTCGCGCCGATGTCGGGCCATTATGCGACGCTGCTGCGCGGGACGGTCGAGCGAATGCTGCCCGGCCATGACGTGTGGATCACCGACTGGCGCGATGCGCGCAACGTGCCGCTGGAGGCGGGCAAGTTCGACCTCGACGATTATGTCGATTATCTGATTTCGTGGCTCGAGCATATCGGTCCCGGCGCGCATGTGCTGGCGGTATGCCAGCCCTCGGTGCCGAGCCTTGCCGCCGCGGCAATCATGGCGGCGAACAAGCATAAGTGCCGGCCGAAGACCCTGACGATGATGGGCGGGCCGATCGACACGCGCAAGGCGCCGACCGCGGTGAACGAGCATGCGATGACGCGCCCGCACGCCTGGTTCCAGGAAAATGTCATCGCGACCGTCCCCGCCTATTATCCGGGCGCCGGGCGCCGCGTCTATCCGGGCTTCCTCCAGCTTGCGGGTTTCATGTCGATGAACCTCGGCAATCACATGATGAGCCATTGGGAGATGTTCAAGCATCTGGTCGACGGCGACGGCGAGAGCGCCGACAAGACCAAGGAATTCTACGACGAATATCGCGCGGTGTGCGACATGACGTCCGAATTCTATCTGCAGACGGTCGACGTCGTGTTCCAGCGCCACCTGTTGCCGAAGGGCGAGATGACCCACCGCGGCCAGCCGGTCGATGTCGGCGTGATCGAGGATATCGCGATCCTCGCGATCGAGGGCGAGCGCGATGATATTTCGGGGATCGGCCAGACCAAGGCGGCGCTGACGATCGCGAAGTCGCTACCCGCGGACCAGAAGAAATATCTGATGGTGAAGGGTGTGGGTCACTATGGCATTTTCAACGGCCGCAAATGGCGCGAGGAGATTGCGCCGGTGGTCGAGAAATGGATTCGTAGCAACGGCGGCTAACGACCATTTGCGGCCATTCTCTTTCATCGTCACCCCGGACTTGATCCAGGGTCCATGACTTCAAAGCTGCGATGGATCCCGGATCAAGTCCGGGATGACGAAGGTCTGGAAACGACCGGTTGCTGCCATTAAAGCTTCTCACCCCGTTCGCATCGAGCGAAGTCGAGATGCCCCTCAGGCTAGGCGATGCGTCGATGGGTGTCTCGACTTCGCTCGACACGAGCGGGAAGAGAGGCATGGCTCAAATCGACCGAAAAGCGAC
>NZ_DATFFD010000047.1:0-3959 GCF_035250425.1 Sphingopyxis sp. | reverse complement strand
CGGCTTCGCGGTCGGCATCCACGGTATCGAGCCGCATTCGGAACGCTTCCGCGCCGACAAGGACGATTATTCCGACATCTTGCTGAAGGCGCTGGCCGACCGCTTCGCCGAGGCCTTCGCCGAGCGGCTGCACCAGCATGTCCGCACCACGCTGTGGGGCTATGCGCCGGGCGAGCAGCTGACCAACGAGGCGCTGATCAAGGAAGAATATCGCGGTATCCGTCCGGCCCCCGGCTATCCGGCATGCCCCGACCACAGCCTGAAGCCGATCTTGTTCGATCTGCTCGCAGCAGGCGATAATGCCGGGCTGGTGCTGACCGAAAGCTTTGCGATGTTGCCGACCGCGGCGGTTAGCGGCTTTTATTTCGGACATCCCGAAAGCCAGTATTTCGGTGTCGCCCGGATCGGGAGCGACCAGCTCGAAGATTATGCGCAGCGGCGCGGCGTCGACATCGAAACCGCGACGCGCTGGCTGCGGCCGAATCTGGATTGATATCAAAGCTCGTCACCCCGGACTTGATCCGGGGTCCATCGACCCCGGATCAAGTCCGGGGTGACGATGGTTTAATATCTCGCCGACGTGCCGTCCGAAAAGGGGACAGGCGCGTGGTTAACCAGCTTCGCGAGCGACTTGCGCCGCGAAAATGGCTATGAGCGTTCCATGTTCAAGCCGATCCTCCGCCAGCCCTTGCTGCCGCTGCTCGCCCTTCCGCTGCTTCTCGCGCCGGTGCCGCTGCCCGCGCAAACCGGCGGCGCACCCTATAGCGTCGACGGCCGCAGCTTCGGGCGCCTGCAGGACGCCGTCGATGCGATCGGCGAAGGCGAGGGCACGATCCGTATCGCCGCCGGCTATCATCGCGACTGCGCGGTGCAGACCGCGGGCCGCATCGCCTTCGTCGCGGTCGAACCCGGCCGGGCGATCTTCGACGGCGTGACCTGCGAGGGCAAGGCCGCGCTCGTGCTGCGCGGCGCCGGTGCGCGCGTCGACGGGATCGTGTTCCAGAATATGCGCGTCCCCGACGGCAATGGTGCGGGCATCCGCCTCGAACAAAGCAACCTCGACGTCGTCAACAGCCTGTTTCGGGGCAGCGAGGAAGGCATTTTAACGGGAGATGACAGGCAAGCCACGCTGACGATCGACCGTTCGACCTTTTCGCGCCTCGGCCGCTGCGACCGCGGCCTCAGCTGCGCGCACAGCGTTTATACCGGCGTCTATGGGCGCGTCGTCGTCACGCGCACGCGCTTCGAAAAGGGTAGCGGCGGCCATTATCTGAAGACGCGCTCGCCGCGCGTCGAAATCCGCGACAACAGCTTCGACGACACGCAGGGCACCGCGACCAATTACCTGATCGACCTGCCTGCGGGATCGACCGGACAGATCGCAAACAATTTGATGATCCAGGGACGCGACAAGGAAAATTACGGCGCGCTGATCGCGGTCGCAGCCGAGGCGCGCGACAATCCGTCGCGCGGGCTGGTCATCACCGGCAATCGTGCGAGCGTTCCGCAAGGGACCGGCCGCAAGACGATCTTCGTCGCCGACTGGAGCGGCGAGGCGCTGGCGATCGGGCCGAACGAACTGGGGCCGGGGCTGACCCGCTTCGAAAAAATCTCGGGCTAGGCCTCGCCGCGCGTTTCGATCAGCGACGCGGCGAGCGCTTCGGCGGGCGATTTGCCACCCCACAGCACGAACTGGAACACCGGATAAAAGCGCTCGCATTCGTCGATCGCGCTTTCGATCAGCGTCTCGGTGAGGTCGAGCGGCAGCGATGCGTCGGCGCCGAGCAGCATGCCGTGGCGGAACAGGATCGTGCCGCTGTTCGACCAGAGCTCGAAATGGCCGAGCCAAAGCTGTTCGTTGATCAGCGCGAGCGCCTCGTGCGCGGCGGCGCGCTTGTCCTCGACGACGCGAATGTCGGGGAAGGCGAGGAGCTGGATAACGCCGTCGTCGGCGCGCCACACCGCGCGCAGCTCATAGGTCGTCCAGCTGCCCTGCGCGGTCGCGACGATCTCGTCCTCGCCGACCATCTCGTGCGGCCAGTCGTGCGCGGCGAAATAGGACGCCAGCATCTCCATCGGCGCCGCGTCCTGGCCGTCATCGTCGTCGTAAATATCGTCACTCATGCGCGCGCCTTTAGCGGGTGTTCGGTCGGGTGGCGAGTCCGCGAATATTCGTCGCCCCTGCGAAGGCAGGGGCCGCTGGCAACCTTGCGCAATGCCGATAGCGGCCCCTGCCTTCGCAGGGGCGACGCATTACTTGGCCTTCGGCTTTGACGCCGCTTTGGTTGCCGGTTTCGCCGCTGCGGGTTTCGCGGCAGGCTTTGCCGCGGCCTTCGGCGCCGCAGCAGCCTTCGGAGCCGCCGCAGGCTTCGCCACGCCCTCAAGCTTGTCGAGCCGCGCCTTCAGCGCTTCGGCTTCGGCGCGTGCGGTCGCGGCCATTTTCTTCACCGCCTCGAATTCCTCGCGGCTGACGAAATCCATGCGGCCGACCCATTCCTTGGCGCGGTCGCGCATCGCGGACTCGGCTTCGCGGCCCGCGCCCGCGACAGTTCCGGCAATGCCGTTCACCATCTTGGCCAGATCGTCGAAAAAACGGTTTTCGCTCTGCATTTTAAACTTCCTTCGTCGGGGAGATACCCCTTGCCACTATCCTATTTGGGTGCTGGCGGCGGCGGGGACAAGGGTTTCGGCATCGGGATTGCGCTGATCGATCTGGAAATTGAGGATCGCGGCAAAACCGAGCCAGATCATATAGGGGACGAGCAGCCACGCCGCGGCCTTGCGGATCGGCGCAAAGGCAAAGGCGGTGGCGACCGTCACCATCAGGATGAAGATGATCACATAGAGCGCCGTCGTCACCTGATGCTGCCCGAAAAACAGCGGCGGCCAGGCGAAATTCGCGATCAACTGGACGAAGAAGAGCAGCAGTGCAAAACCGCGCCCCTTGGCGCCGCGGGCATGAAGGATCATCGCGAGCGACAGGCCGAGGCAGATATAGAGGAGCGGCCAGACGGTGGCGAACACCCATCCCGGCGGCGTGATCGGCGGCAGGTCGAGCGCGGCGAACCAGCGATTGCCATAACCGCTGTTCGACAGCAGGCCCGACACGCTCCCCGCAAGCACGATCGCCGGCACGGTGACGAGCGCCCAGCGCAGATAGGACATGCGAAGCTGCCCCGGCGTTGCGATTTCGGTCATGTCCGCATTATCCCCCCACACGCGAATCCGTTGCATGGTGTCGCGATTGTGCGGCGCAGCGTCAAGCGGCTCGCTTCACCGCGGCGATCAGAAATTCGACATTGCCTTCGGGGCCGGTGATCGGGCTTTCGACAAGGTCGACAACGTCCCAGCCTTCGCCGGTCAGCCAGTCCTGCACTTCGCTGCAAATGCGCGCGTGGACCGCGGCGTCGCGAACAACGCCTTTCTTGCCGACCTCATGCCGCTCGGCCTCGAACTGCGGCTTGATCAGCGCGACGATGCGCGCGCCGTCTTTCGCGAAGGACATCGGCACCGGCAGCACCTTCGACAGCGCGATAAAGCTGGCGTCGCAGACGATCAGGTCGACGGGTTCGGGGATATGCGTCGGCGTCAGGATGCGCGCGCTCGTCTGTTCGTGGACGATGACACGCGCGTCCTGCCGCAGTTTCCACGCGAGCTGGTTGGTGCCCGAATCCACGGCATAGACGCGCGCCGCGCCGCGGCTGAGCAGCACGTCGGTGAAGCCGCCGGTCGACGATCCGACATCGATCGCGACTGCGCCGGCGACGTCCCACCCGAGATGGGTGAGCGCATGGTCGAGCTTGATCCCGCCGCGCGACACCCACGGATGGTCGCGGCCCTTGACGCTGATCTCGGCATCTGCCGCAAGCTGCTGCCCCGCCTTGTCGATCTTGCGGTCGCCGACAAAGGCGAGTCCCGCGAGGATCAGCGCCTGCGCGCGTGTCCGGCTTTCGGCGAGG
>NZ_DATFFD010000046.1:0-3464 GCF_035250425.1 Sphingopyxis sp. | reverse complement strand
GCCGGTCCGAAAAGCCGCGCAGCGCGGCTTCGATTCGGCTGTCGTCACCGGCGTCGAAACGAAGACGCAGGCCAAGCCCGCCCTGTTCATAGGGCGCGGCACGGTCGGCCGCGCCGCGCTGGCCCTGCGCGACGGGGATGAACCCGTCGCCCCGGCTGTAGCGGCCGTCAACGGCGACCTGCCCGTTGCCGAGCTTGGCCCCAACCGACGCGGAAGCGTCCCATCCGTCGCGGCTGCCATAGGCAAGGCTCGCCTCGACGCCGTCGGTCATTTTCGAATAGAGACCGACCGTCCCCGCGAGCGCGCCCGGACCATCGACCCCGCTGCCGCCGCCGCGCGTGACGATGATGCCGCCGAGGTTGATCGCATCATAAGCGCTCCACGCGACCCAGCCGCCGAAGGGATCGGCCTGCGGCACCCCGTCGAGCGTGACGAGCGCGCGCGCCGACGCATTGCCGCCGAGCCCGCGCAGCGTGATGCCCTGACTCGTCGGATGCGCCGAACGGCCGTCGGATCGGCGAAATTGGACAATGCCCGCCTCGTCGCGCAGACGGTTTTCGACCCGCAAGCCGAGGCCGGGGTCGGGATAGGGAATCACGCTCGAAGCCTGAACCCCGTCGCTGTCGGACCGCCGGAGCTGACCGCTGCCATTCACGATGATGATGTCGGCCGGGATGCGCCGGCCAACCCAGGCACAGCAGCCGCCGTCAACTTCCTCCTCGACCTGTGCATCCTGCGCCATCGCCGCCGCCGGCAGCGCCAGCGCGGCCACCCCCGTCAGAAGCCGGATCACGCGGGTTTGACCGCGTCGGGGTGGGCCTTCTGAAACGCTTCGAGCTCCATGCACGCGGCGTCGATCTCGATCAGCCGCGGGAAGGCGTCGAGCGGCACCTCGAAGCGCCGCGCGTTGTAGATTTGCGGAACCAGACAACAGTCGGCGATCCCCGGCGTGTCGCCGCCGAGATATTTGCCCTCCCCCGCCATCGCCTCGAGCGCCTCGAACCCCTGCGTGATCCACGTCGCGATCCAGCGGTCCTTGGTCTGTTCGTTGAGTCCCAAATCGCGCTTCAGATATTTGAGCACGCGCAGATTGTTGAGCGGGTGGATGTCGCTCGCGATCACCTGCGCCCGCGCCAGCGCGACCGCGCGCGGCATCGCCTCTTCGGGGATCAGCCGGGGTTCGGGAAAGGCACGGTCGAGCCAGTCGATGATCGCCATGCTCTGGATGATCGGCTCGCCATCGACGACGAGCATCGGCACGAAGCCCTGCGCGTTGAGTTCGAGATAGGCGTCGCTGCGCTGCTCGCCCGCGATCAGGCTGATCTCGACGCGCTCATAATCGAGCCCCTTCAGGTTCATCGCGATGCGGACGCGAAAGCTGGCCGAGGAGCGGAAATAGTCGTGGAGGACGAGCTGGGGCGCTTGGTGTGTCATGGCGCCGTTTAATGCGATGCTTTCGGCATCTCCGCAATCCATTGCCGCAGCAGCGCCGCGCCTTCCTTGTGTACCGTCGACCGCCCGACCTCGGGCATCGCGATGCCGGGGTCGGTGCTTTCGAGGCGATAGATCAGGAAACTGTGGTCGGGGTCGCCGGGTGCGATCGCGAAATCCATGCCGCCGCTGCCGCGCCCCGCCGCGGTCGGCCGCTTGCCGATGCCGAAATTGACCCCGGTCGGATCGTCGGTCCAACGCAGGAACAACCCGCTGTTCGACGCGCTGCCCGCGGGATTGTGGCAGTGCGCGCAATTGACATCGAGATAAGCGCGCGCGCGGGTGGCGACGCTGCCGCTCTTTGGATCGTCCCACTGCGGCATCGGGTTGATATAGGGCGCGATCAGCGTGATCGCGCTGGCAAGGTCAGCGTCGCGCTTGCTGTCTTCGAACACGATATTCCCGACCTTGGGTCCGATCGGTACGATTTCGCCGTTCAGGCTGTGGCATTCCTTGCACTGGTTGCGGTTGGGCACCGCGTAACGGATCGCGTACGTCTCTCCATCAGGGCTCTTGAAGGTCACGGGCACGCGGCGCCCGCCGAGCGCTAGCGTCGCATCCTTTCCATCGGCATCCCAGATATAGGGAAAGGCGACCCAGCCGGACACACGGCGGATCAGCAGGCGAGTCTCCACCGGACGCCCACCATTGACGTCGGGCCAGCCAAAACTTTTGACCAGTACGGTCCCGACCGGAAATTCGAGACGGCCGCCATTGCGGATCGGCATCAATTCTCCGGGCGGAAGCCAGATCGCGCGTTGCTTTTCGGTATAGTCGCTGAACAATGGCGTGTGCAGACTGTATCGCCGCAGGTCGGGCAGCAGTTCACTCGTACCCGCGCGAAACAAGCCGAACGCCGACAGTTTTGGCGGCACGCTGTCACCGTCAATCAATGTCTGGTCGACCGTTTGCGGCGGAAGCGCCGCCCCGCCGCTCGCACATAGCAGCGCCGCTCCAACCGCGGCAAATATGCGTTTCACCGGACCTTCGCCTCCATGCTTTCGGGCAGCTTGATCGCCGGCAGCACCGCGGGCGGCGTGCCCCTCGACAGGTCGGCGGGCGACGGCTTCGCCTCGCTCTGCGGCGTCTTCACATCGGGCAGGTTCAGCGACAATATGCCCACCTTGTCGAGCACAATCGCGTCGCCCGCGCCGTCCCACAATATCGGCGGAATGCTGCCGCCCATCGCCGCCGCGATCATGTCGCCGCCGGCGAACTTGGGCGCATAGCCCGCCTTGCCATGCTGGTTGCCGCGCACGACGATCGCGCGGGGCAGCGGCTGATATTTCGGGTCCTTATGCTCGTAGCGATAGCCGACGATCATCACATTGGCGGTGCCGTTCTGGTCGAACACATTGTCGAAAATCTCGACATTGCGGTTCGCCATGATCAGCACGCCGGTGCCGGTCGGCACGCTCGCGACGATATTGCCCTTGGGCGCGAAATTGGGCGTGCTGTTATCGTTCACGATATTTTCGAAGACGCGGACATTGTGCCCACCCTGCATCGGCAGGCTGGGCAGGTCGAACACCAGGATGCCGCCGGTGTTCTTCGTCGCGACATTGTCGTGGACGTCGGCGTCATAGCTGTTCTCGATCTCGATCCCTGCGACATTTTCGGTCGCGACCGAATCGCGGACGACGATATTCTTCGACTGGCCCACATAGATGCCCGCGTCCGACGCGCCGCGAACATAGACGCTGTCGATCAGCACGTCGGTGCTTTCGACCGGATAGATGCCGTAGGCGCCGTTGGTTTCCTTGGGCCCCGCGGTCCATTCGACGCGAAGCTGGTGATAGACGATGCGGTCGGCGCCCTTCGACTTGATTCCGTCGCCTTTGGTGTTGAGCACCGCGAATTGGGTCAGGAACACATCGTCCGAGGTGACGAGCAGCCCCTCGCCCGCGCCCTGCTGCCCGGCAAAGTCGAGGATCGATCCGCCCTCGCCCGCCCCTGCACCGCGCACGGTCACG
>NZ_DATFFD010000045.1:0-15139 GCF_035250425.1 Sphingopyxis sp. | reverse complement strand
TCGCATCGGCTTCGGCCGCGCGCGATCTTGCCGCCGCGGGCATCGCCTCGGCCGAAGCGACGCGCGGATCGGCGAGCGGCGACCTCGGCGCCGCCGAAGCCGTGGTGCGCGGGACGACGATCAACACCGCGCCCGACGTCGCGGCCGCCGAAGCGCGGCTGGAGAAGGCGCAGCTCGATCTGGCACGCACCATATTGCGCGCGCCGGTCGACGGCATCGTCACCAACCGGCAGGTGCAGGTGGGCCAGCGGATCGCCGCGGGCGCGCCGATCATGGTGCTCGTCCCGATCGCGACCGCCTATGTCGACGCCAATTTCAAGGAAAGCCAGTTCGAGGACATCCGCATCGGCCAGCCGGTCGAACTGGTGTCCGACTATTATGGCGGAGACGTCGTCTATCGCGGCAAGGTCGTCGGCATCGCGGGCGGCACCGGCGCGGCTTTCTCGCTGATTCCGGCGCAGAACGCGACGGGCAATTGGGTGAAGGTGGTCCAGCGCCTGCCAGTGCGCATCGCGCTCGATCCGAAGCAGTTGAAAGAGCATCCACTGCGCGTCGGCCTGTCGATGGAAGCCACGATCGACACGCGCGGTCGCTGAGCCATGGCCAGCGCCGCCCTCTCCGCCAGCGTCCCGGCCGAACCGCAGCCGCTGACCGGCGTGCGGCTGATCGTCGCCGCGTTCGCGCTCGCGCTCGCCAATTTCGTCGTGGTGCTCGACACCACGATCGCCAATGTGTCGGTGCCGCATATCGCGGGCGGGCTCGCGGTGTCACCCACCCAAGGCACCTGGGTGATCACCAGCTATGCGGTCGCCGACGCGATCAGCGTGCCGCTGACCGGCTGGCTCGCGATGCGCTTCGGCACGGTGCGCTGGTTCATGATCTCGATCATCGGTTTCGGCATCTTCTCTTTCCTGTGCGGCGTGTCGCGCACGCTCGACGCGCTGGTACTCTTTCGCGTGCTGCAGGGGCTCGCCGGCGGGCCGCTGATGCCGTTGTCGCAGATATTGCTGCTGCGCATCTTCCCCAAGGAAAAAGCCGGAATCGGTCTCGCGATCTGGGCGATGACGACGACCACGGCGCCGATTCTAGGCCCGATCCTTGGCGGGACGATCAGCGACAACTGGACCTGGCCGTGGATATTTTTCATCAACCTGCCCGTCGTCGCGATCTGCGCGTTCGGCGTATTCACGCTGCTGACGCCATATGAAACGAAACGCGCCAAGGCGCGCATCGACGTGATCGGCCTGATCCTGCTCGTCGTGTCGGTCGGCGCCTTCCAGATCATGCTCGACACCGGACGCGAACATGACTGGTTCGGATCGGCGTGGATCGTCGGGCTCGCGGTCGTCTCCGCGATCAGCTTTGCCGCGTTCGTGATCTGGGAGCTGACCGACGCCAATCCGGTGGTCAACCTGCGCATCTTCCGCTTCCGCGGCTTCACTTTCGCGACGATGGCGATCTCATTGGGCTTCGGCGCCTTCTTTGCGCAGGTCGTGCTGACGCCGCTGTGGCTTCAGCAGGTTGCGGGCTATACCGCGACGCAGACGGGCTTCATCGTCGCGTGGCTCGGCGTGTTCGCCGTCCTGCTGTCGCCGGTCGCGGCGGGGCTGATGACCAAGGTCGACGTGCGCATCACCATCTCGGGCGGCATATTGTGGATGGCGGTGATGTCGGTCCTGCGCGCGAGCTGGAACGCCGATGTCGGCTATTGGACGCTCGCGCTGCCGCATATCTTGCAGGGGATCGGCATGCCCTTCTTCTTCGTCGGCCTCACCGCACTCGCCTTGAGTTCGGTGCCCGCGCAGCATCAAACCTCCGCGGCCGGTTTGATGAGCTTCCTGCGCACGCTCTGCGGTGCGATCGGCACCGCGGTCGCGACGACTGCGTGGGACGACGCCAGCCGGACGTCGCGTTCCGAACTGGTGTCGGCGCTTAACAATCCCGAAGCAGCCATGACCTCGATGCAAAGCGCCGGGCTGACGCTCGAACAGGCGCGCGCCGCGATCGAGCGATTGGTCGAGGTGCAGGCGTCGACGCTCGGGGTGCTCCACCTGTTCCTTGCGTCGGGGGTCGTCTTCGTGATCGCGGCGATATCGGTGTGGTTCGCGCCGCGACCGAAGCAGATTTCGATGGGCGGCGGGCACTAGCCCTATCTGGCGAAGAGTTGGTCCCCGTTCGCCTATTTGGCGAACAATTGTCGAAGGTCGGCGAAGGCCTTGAACTCGAGCGCATTGCCCGCCGGATCGTGAAAGAACATCGTCGACTGTTCGCCCGGCTGGCCGGGAAAGCGCGTGTGCGGTTCGATCACGAACTTTGTGCCCGCGGCCTTCAACCGATCGGCGAGTGCCTGCCATTCGGCGGGCGGCAGCACGACGCCGAAATGCGGCACCGGCACCGCATGACCGTCGACCGGGTTGTGCGCGGCGGCGGGGCGCGGCGTGTCGACGCGGTGCGCGACGATCTGATGCCCATAGAGGT
The DNA here is from genome assembly GCF_035250425.1 of Sphingopyxis sp. GTDB lineage: Bacteria > Pseudomonadota > Alphaproteobacteria > Sphingomonadales > Sphingomonadaceae > Sphingopyxis. The sequence continues at coordinate 12,661 of NZ_DATFFD010000045.1, read as the reverse complement.
TAAAGTCGATCCAGTCGGTGTCGCTGCGTCCTTCGGGACAGCCGAGGATCGTGCCGTAGAAATGGCGCGCGGCGCCCAGATCGTCGACGGGAAAGGCGATGTGGAAGGGGGCGAGTTCGGGCATGTCGCCCGTCTGCCGCAACTGCGCGCGGAAAGCCAGCGCGGGACTTGGGTTGTGCGCCGCAACATGCTAGGCGCGCGCCCATGCTGACGATCAACGGAATCACTGTACGCCTTGGCGGGCGCGCCATCCTCGAACGCGCCACCGCGAGCCTGCCGGCGAAAAGCCGCGTCGGGCTGATCGGGCGCAATGGCGCGGGCAAATCGACGCTGATGAAAGTGATGATCGGTCAGCTCGAGGCCGACGAGGGCAGCATCGACATGCCGCGCAAGACGCGCGTCGGCTATATCGCGCAGGAAGCGCCGAACGGCACCGCGACGCCGTTCGATACCGTGCTCGCCGCCGATACCGAGCGTGCCGAACTGCTCACCGCTTCCGAGGTCGAGCAGGACCCCGACAAGCTCGGCGACATCCACGAACGGCTGATCGCGATCGACGCCTATACCGCGCCGGCGCGCGCCGCGCGTATTCTGATCGGATTGGGCTTCGACGAGGAGATGCAGGGCCAGCCGCTCGACAGCTTCTCGGGCGGGTGGAAGATGCGCGTCGCGCTCGCGGCGCTGCTCTTCTCCGAGCCCGACCTCCTGCTGCTCGACGAGCCCTCGAACCACCTCGACCTCGAAGCGACCTTGTGGCTCGAAAATTTCCTGCGCGCTTATCCTGGGCAGCTCGTCGTGATCAGCCACGAGCGCGACCTGCTCAACAATGTGGTCGACAATATCCTCCACCTCGAAGGCGGCAAGGTGACGCTCTACGCGGGCGGCTATGACGCGTTCGAGCGCCAGCGCGCCGAACGCGCGGCGCAGCTCGCGGCGGCGAAGGCGTCGCAAGATGCCCAGCGCGCGAAGCTTCAGGATTATGTCGCGCGCAACAGCGCCCGCGCCTCGACCGCGAAACAGGCGCAGTCGCGCGCGAAGATGCTCGCCAGGATGCAGCCGATCGCGGCGTTGGCGGAGGACCAGACGCTCGCGTTCGATTTCCCGAGCCCAGACGAATTGAAGCCGCCGCTGATCACGCTCGACCTTGCGAGCGTGGGCTACGCGGAACGCCCGGTTCTGCAGCGGCTCAATTTGCGCATCGATCCCGACGACCGGATCGCGCTGCTCGGCCGCAACGGCAACGGCAAGACGACGCTCGCGCGGCTGCTCGCGGCGCAGCTCGCGCCCATGGCGGGCGCGATGGCGGCTTCGGGCAAGATGCGCGTCGGCTATTTCACGCAATATCAGGTCGAAGAACTCGACGGCAGCGATACGCCATTGGCGCATATGACGCGCGTGATGGAAGGCAAGACGCAGGGCGCGGTGCGCGCGCAGCTCGGCCGCTTCGGCTTCTCGGGCAACAAGGCGACCACGCAGGTCGCGAAACTGTCGGGCGGCGAGCGCGCACGGCTCGCGCTCGCGCTCATCACGCGCGATGCGCCGCATCTCCTCATCCTCGACGAACCGACCAACCATTTGGACGTCGATGCGCGCGAGGCGTTGGTGCAGGCGCTCAACGGATTCGAGGGCGCGGTGGTGCTCGTCAGCCACGACCGTCACATGCTCGAACTCACCGCCGACCGGCTGGTGCTCGTCGATGACGGCACTGCGCGCGAATATGACGGCAGCATGGACGATTATGTCGATATGATCCTGGGCAAGGGGCCGCAGAAAGAGCGGATGTCAAAGGCCGACAAGAAGGAAGACCGCAAGGCCGCGGCGGCGGCGCGCGAGGCGGCGGCGAAGATCAAGAAGGATGTTTCGGACGCCGAGGCCGACCTTGCCAAATATGAGGTCGTGCTGTCGGCCATCGACCGCGCGATGTTCGATCCGCAGGGGGCTGCGAACGAATATAAGGGCCTGACGATGAGCGAGCTGTCGCAGCGACGCGGCAAGATCGTCGCGGCGCAGGAAGCCGCCGAAGCGCGTTGGGTCGCGGCGAGCGAAGCGCTGGAGGCGTTCGAGGGCGCGGCCGCCTAAATCGTCCGACCCGATATCGGACTTGATCCGGGGTCCAGACATCGAAGTTGCCATGGATGCCGGATCAAGTCCGGCATGACGAAATCATTGTGGGCGCACCCGCATTGACTCGCGCACCCCAATCCATCATAATAGTTTCAATTGAAACTAGATGAGGATGTGACATGGCCGACCTTTTCGATAATCCGCTGGGCCTCGACGGCTTCGAATTCGTCGAATTTTCGGCGCCCGAGAAGGGCATTCTCGAGCCCGTGTTCGAGGCGATGGGCTTCACGCTGATCGCGCGCCACCGCTCGAAGGATGTGCAGTTGTGGCGGCAGGGGGGGATCAACCTGATCGCAAACTACGAACCCAAATCGCCCGCGGCCTATTTCGCCGCCGAGCATGGTCCGTCGGCGTGCGGCATGGGCTGGCGCGTTCGCGATGCGGCCAGGGCGTACAGCGAAGCCGTCGCGCGCGGCGCCGAGCCGGTCGAGGTCAACCCCGGCCCGATGGAACTCCGCCTGCCTGCGATCCGCGGCATCGGCGGCTCGATCATCTATCTGATCGACCGTTATGGCGAAGACCTCAGCATCTACGACATCGATTTCGTCTATGAAGAAGGCGTCGATCGCCATCCGGTCGGCGCGGGCATGCAGCTGATCGATCATCTGACGCACAATGTCTATGGCGGCCGCATGGCGCATTGGGCGGCGTTCTATGAGCGCATCGCGGGCTTCCGCGAGATCCGCTATTTCGACATCAAGGGCGAATATACCGGCCTGACCTCGAAGGCGATGACCGCCCCCGACGGCAAGATCCGCATTCCGCTCAACGAAGAGGGTGCGGGCGGCAAGGGACAGATCGAGGAATATCTGCGCGCCTATAATGGAGAGGGTATCCAGCATATCGCGTTCAGCTGCGACGATCTTTACGCCGCGTGGGACAAGCTCAAGGCGCTCGGCAACCCGTTCGCCCCCGCGCCGCCGGCGACCTATTACGAAATGCTCGCCGACCGCCTGCCGGGGCATGGCGAGCCCGTTGAGGCGCTGCAATCGCGCGGCATCCTGCTCGACGGGTCGACCGAGGACGGCGACCCGCGCCTGCTGCTCCAGATTTTCGGCCAGACCGTGATCGGCCCCGTCTTCTTCGAATTCATCCAGCGCAAGAAGGATGAAGGCTTCGGCGAGGGCAATTTTACCGCGCTGTTCAAATCGATGGAAATGGACCAGATTCGCCGCGGTGCGCTGACCATTGAGGAACCCGCCGAATGACCAGCCCGATCAAATTGGGCGGCGTCCACCACGCCGCCTATCGCTGCAAGGATGCGAAGGAAACGGTCGAGTGGTACGAGCGCATGCTCGGCATGACCTACACGACCGCCTTTGCCGAGGATCATGTGCCGTCGACGGGCGAGTACGACCCCTATATGCACGTCTTCCTCGAGGCGGGGAACGGCAACATCCTCGCCTTTTTCGAGTTGCCCAACCAGCCCGACATGGGGCGCGACGAGAATACCCCCGCATGGGTCCAGCATCTCGCCTTCAAGGTCGGCAGCTTCGACGAGCTGGTCGCGGCGAAGGCCCATCTGGAAAGCGAAGGCGTCGATGTGCTCGGCCCGACGCACCACGGCATTTTCAAGTCGATCTATTTCTTCGACCCCAACGGCCACCGCGTCGAGCTGGCGTGCGACATCGGCACCGCCGAACAATATGCCGAGCTGAAACGCGTCGCACCGCTGATGCTCGAGGAATGGAGCCAGACCAAGAAGGCCCCGCGCCACGCCGACTGGCTGCACCAGGCGGCGAACGAGTAGGCATCGCGCCGAAAAGCGGAGGACTCTTCTATCGTCATCCCGGACTTGATCCGGGATCCACCGCAGCGCTTGAAGTCGTGGACCCCGGATCAAGTCCGGGTTGACGAGAAACAGGCGGCGTTGTCCGCCCCTTCGTTGAACTACTTCCGGTCCAGCCCGATGCTCTCCAGCGTCGCGCCGCTGCACTTGTCGGCTTCCTTGGCCTTGCCGTCGCCCGACAGCGCGCCGATCGCGAGGAAGCCCGCGACCACCGCGACCAAAAACCCGCCGGTCACCCAGATCAGATATTTGTCGATGAACGCCTTGATCGGCGCCCCGAACAGCCGGAACAGGATTCCGACCAGCATGAAGGAAAAGGCCCGGCTGGCGAGGCTTGCCCACAGGAAGGTCCAGAAATTCATGTGGATGAAGCCGGCGGTGATCGTCAGCAGCTTGAACGGGATCGGCGTCGCGCCCTTGATCAATATGATCTCGGCGCCGAATTCGCGCAGGTAACAGGCGGCCGGCGGGAAGGCGTCGGTCAGCCCGAGCACACCGAGCAGCCACAACCCGACGCTTTCGTAGAGGAAGAAGCCGATCAAATAGCCGAGCATGCCGCCCGCGACCGATGCGAGCGTGCAGATGACGGCGTAACGCACCGCCTTCTGCGGGTTCGCGAGACACATGAGGCCGAGCAACGGGTGCGGCGGGATCGGGAAGAAACTCGCCTCGACGAAGGCGACCAGCGCGAGCCAGAACTCGGCATGGGGGTGCGCCGATTTCTCCATCGTCCAGTTGTACATGCGCTGGATGAAACCGGGCCGGTGGGTGGTGGCGGTCATGCTGGTCCTTTGGGGCAGAGGGTCATGATGACCACGAACCTTCCTTAGCCGGGGGTGTCGGGGGAAATAAAGCCCCTCCCCTTCAGGAGTGTCGGGTGAACAGTCCCCGGACTGTTCAGGTCGGTCCGGGGGACCGGCCGACCCGACACTCCTGAAGGGGAGGGCGTGGTCAGATCAATGCCTGAAATGCCGCATGCCGGTGAACACCATCGCCAGCCCGGCCTCGTTGGCGGCCGCGATCACCTCGTCGTCGCGGATCGAACCGCCCGGCTGGATCACACAGGTCGCGCCCGCCTCGACCGCGGCGAGCAGGCCGTCGGCGAAGGGGAAGAAGGCGTCGCTCGCCACCGCGCTGCCGACGGTGCGGGCTTCGGCCCAGCCGTGGCTTGTCGCGGCTTCGCGTGCTTTCACCGCGGCGATGCGCGCGCTGTCGCGGCGGTTCATCTGGCCGGCGCCAATGCCCGCGGTCGACCCGCCCTTGGCATAGACGATCGCGTTCGACTTCACGTGCTTGGCGATCGTCCAGGCGAAGAGCGCGTCGGCGAGCTCTTCCTCGGTCGGCGCGCGGTCGGTGACGATTTTCAGGTCGGCGCGCGTGATGCGGCCATTGTCGCGGCTCTGCGCGAGCCAGCCGCCCGTAATCGTCTTGAGCATCAGCCCGCCGCGTGCCGGATCGGGCAGTTCGCCGGTCAGCAGCAGGCGGAGATTCTTTTTCTTCGCGAAGACCGCGCGCGCATCGGCATCGGCGTCGGGGGCGCAGACGACTTCGGTGAAGATGGTGCTGATCGCCTCGGCGGTCGCGCCGTCGAGCGGCCGGTTGACCGCGATGATCCCGCCGAACGCCGAGACATCGTCGCATTTCAGCGCCGCGTCATAGGCCTCGGCGATCGTCGCGGCGCTCGCGACGCCGCACGGGTTGGCGTGCTTGACAATCACGCAGGTCGGGTCGGCCTCGCGGAATTCGGCGACCAGTTCGAGCGCGGCGTCGGCGTCGTTGATATTATTATAGCTGAGCTCCTTGCCCTGCACTTGCTGGGCGCCGGCGATGCCGCGTGGGCCGGGCACGGCGGGGATATAGAGCGCCGCCTTTTGGTGCGGGTTTTCGCCGTAGCGCAGTTCGCTTGCCAGCCTGGCGGTGAGCGGCAGCGTGTCGGGGAAGGTCTTGCCCTGATCGGCGATCGCGAACCAGCGCGCGATCGTGCCGTCATAACTCGCGGTGTGCGCAAAGGCGGTCGCCGCGAGGCGCTTGCGCAGCGCCAGCGTGGTCGCGCCGCCGTTGGCGTCCATCTCGGCGATGACTGCGGCATAATCCTCGGGCTCGGTGACGATGCCGACGAAGGCGTGGTTCTTCGCCGACGAGCGCACCATCGCGGGGCCGCCGATGTCGATATTCTCGATGATCGTGTCGCGGTCGGCGCCGCTCGTCACCGTCTGCAGGAAGGGGTAGAGGTTGACGACCACCAGGTCGATCGCGCCGATGCCATGTTCCTCCATCGACGCGACATGCGCCGCATCGTCGCGCACCGCGAGGATGCCGCCGTGGACGGTGGGGTGGAGCGTCTTGACGCGGCCGTCCATCATTTCGGGAAAGCCGGTGAGGTCGGCGACGTCGAGGACCGGGTGGCCCGCTTCGCGGAGCGCCTTGGCGGTGCCGCCGGTCGACACAAGTTCGACGCCGTGGCGGACGAGCGCGGCGGCAAGGTCGGCAAGCCCCGCCTTGTCGCTGACGGACAAAAGCGCGCGGCGAACGGGGACGAGATCGGTCATGAGAAAGGAGCTTTGCTTATGGGGTGGAAAGACGCAGCCCCCCTAGGCGCGCGGCGGCTTCAGGGCAAGCATCGCAGGTCGGCCGATTGGAAGGAAAGAAGGTTCGCGCGGAGGCGCGGAGAAGGAGGAAGAGAGGGTTCGCGCAGAGGCGCAGAGGACGCAGAGAGAAAGATAAGGGCGGCGAAGCCGCCAATAATTTCCTCCGCGTCTCCGCGTGAACCAGTCTTTCTCTGCGTCCTCTGCGCCTCTGCGCGAATATTTTTGGGACAAATATGCGACCGTTCCCCGGCCTGCGCCGGGGAACGGCTATCTGCTTAAAGGGATAAACGCCGATTTCTTGCGTCGTTACAGCCCCAGCGCCGCGGCGATCTGGTCCCAGCGCACCAGCTTGAAATTCTGCGCCTTGGGGGCGTTGTCGCCGTCCTGCGCGAGGAACAGGCCATCGGGATAGGCGGGGCCGAAATTGCCTGCCACGGCCTCGATCCCGTCGGTTTCGCTGGTTGCGCCGAACGCGCCAGCGGCGACGGCAAAGCGCCCGACATATTCGACCGACGGCAGGCGGAAGACCGCATAGGCATTGTCGCCCTGGCTCGACACGAGCAGGTAACGCTGCCCCTTGTGATCGATCGTCGCGAGGCCTTCGACGTCGGCGACGAGGCGCTGGTTGTCGACCGGGGCGACGATGCGCGCGGTGGCGGTCTTGCCGTTCGGCTTCAGTTCCCAGACCCCGGCGTCTTCCTCGCCGACATAGAGCGTGTCGCCGTCGAAGACGCAGCCTTCGGACTGGGTCGGGATCTTATATTCCCATTCGGTCGTGAAGCCCGGCGTGCCGTCGACCGCCAGCGTGCCGACGCGCACCGTGCCGTCCTTCACGATCAGCGCGGCGGTGATCGGCGCGCCGGGGGCGGTCTTTTTGAGGCAGAGGCCATAGGCTTCGCCCGCGCCCGCCGCGGCGCGGCCGAGCAGGGCGATCGCGGGCTTGCCGGCGTCGAGGCGGAAGACCGCGAGATGCGCGTTCACCCCGTCGTTGCGGTCGCTCGCGACGATGATGTTGCCCGCGACATCGACATTGTTGACGAGGCCCGCCTGGGTGAAGGCGATGTCCTTGCCGGTCAGGTCATAGACGTGCAGCCCCGCCTTCTTGTCGGTCGCGATGATCAGCGCGCGGTTCGGATTGGCGGGATCGACCCAGATCGCCGGATCGTCGGCGGCGTCGGCCTTGCCCGTGCCGACGGGCGCGGTCTCGCCGCTTGCGGTCACCTGCACCGGGGGCAGGCCGGTGATGACGGGCGCGCTCGCGGCGCAGCCGCCGAGCGCCGATGCAAAAGCCAGCGAAGTCAGCAGCTTGCATTTGCCGATGGTGGCCATGACGATTCCCCTGTTCCCGATTGCGCAAAAATGCGGCTCGCGCGCCCCGTCCCAGCAAAGTCGAGCGGCGTCAATATAACAATATTTCCGTCACTTAACTGTCATCGAAGCGTCACACTGCTCGCCGCAAACTGTCACACGGCCCCCCTAGAGGCCCGGCAACCATAAGGGGGTACGACAAATGATTCGACGCTTCAGCCTGCATTCCGCCGCCGCGCTTGCCATCGCCACGGCTCTCCTCTCCGCTCCGGCGGCCGCGCAGGACAATGCGCCGATCGTCGACGAAAGCGGCGACGGCACGATCACCGCGGCGCGCGATATCGTCGTTCTCGGCAGCGTGGGATATCGGGGTCGCAGCGAAGACCAGGCCGAACCGGTGATCAGTTACGACAGCGAATTTTTCCAGCGTTTCGAGCCGCTGACCGCGGGCGATGCGCTGAAGCGCGTGCCGTCGGTGACCTTCCTGTCGGACGTCATCGAAAGCGACGGCGCGCGGCTGCGCGGCCTGCCGCCGGGCTATACGCAGATCCTGATCAACGGCGAAAAGGTGCCCGGATCGAACGCCGACCGCAGCTTCTTCCTCGACCGCATCCCTGCCGAGCTGATCGACCGCGTCGAGATCGTCCGTTCGTCCTCGGCGCGGCGCACCGGCGACGCGGTCGCGGGGACGCTCAATATCAAGCTGCGCGACGGTTACGAACTCGACGGCGGTTATCTGCGCGCGGGCGGCCTCTATTATGACGACAAGGAACTCGAACCGAGTGTCGGCGGCGTGTTCGGCGGGGCGCTCGGCCCGGGGCGCTTCCTGATCGGCGGCAATTTCCAGGGGCGCCACAATCCGAAGAAGAAATATTCGCTGCGCTACAGCGACTCGCCCGAGAATAATCCGGACTTCGCGACCGATGACTTCGACAATCGCCAAGACCAGACCGACACGCGCGACGGCAAGGATTATTCGTTCAACGCGACCTACGACATCAAGGGCGACACGACCGATTTTTCGGTGAACGGCTTTTACGTCCACACCGATCGCACCGAGACCGAGCGCAGCTTCGAATATAATCACCCGACGAATATCGATGGCCCGGTCCGCGCGACGCCGCCGGGCAATCTGACCGTCGACAATGCCAATGTCGCGAAGATCAACCAGGATAATTACAGCGTCAACGGCAAGCTCGCGCACCGCTGGTCGCTCGGCGAAACCAGCCTGAAAATCGGCTACGCCTGGTTCGACGAGGATCGGTTCGAAACCGAATATGAGGTCGAATTCGACCGCGCGCTGCCGCGTTTCACCGGCGACCAGACGCGCACCGGCATCACCGACAAGGAATTTTCGGTGCGGCTGGAGCATGAAGTCGAATTGGGCGAGACCGTCAAGCTGCTGTTCGGTGGCCTGTGGCAGGACAAGGACCGCTCGACCTCGATCACCGAGGCGCCGCGCGACCGGTACAATCTGACCGCCGCCAATCGGCAGGGTTACGACCAGTTTTCGCGCAACCCGACCGAGTTCGTGCGCCCCTTCGGCGCCTTCGTGCCCGCCGTCGGCGGGATCAACAGGATCGAGGAAAAGCGGCTCGACGGCTTCATGCTCGTCGAGGGCGACATGCCGGGCGTGAAATGGGAAGCGGGCGTGCGTTATGAAACGACCGACCTGACGATCAACGACCTGACCCCGCCCGCGACGCGCATCGACAATGATTATGAAAAGCTGCTCCCGTCGGCGTCGGTGAAGATCGACGTCGGCGCGCGCGGCCGGGTCACCGCCTCGGTCGCGCGGACCAGCCGCCGGCCGGAGTTCAACTTCCTCTCGCCCGCGACGCTCGAGGAAGAACTCGGCGACAATGATCTGCTCGGCAATCCGTTGCTCGACCCCGAAACGGCCTGGGGCTTCGACCTTGGTTTTGAACAGCGCCTGGGCCGCTCGGGGATCGCGGGGATCAATGTCTTCTACCGCAAGGTGGAGGATCTGATCGAGCTGACCAACATCGGGCCGATCGCCGGCCGGCCGGGCGCCTTCACCTACCAGCCGCAGAATATCGGCGACGGCAAGGTGTGGGGCGTCGAATTCGACCTGTCGAGCGACCTTGGCTTTATCGGCCTGCCCGACACCGGCGTCTTCGGCAACGTCTCGTGGCTCGACAGCAAGATCGTCGACGAATTCGGCGAGCGCCGCTTCAATGGCCAGAGCAAATATGTCTATAATTTCGGCGCGATCCAGGACATTCCGTCGATCGGCGCCGCGTTCGGCGCGACCTATCGCAAGCAGGGCGGGGCATTCGACCGCACCGTCGGCGAGGAGGTTTTCACAAGCTATGGCGCTGATCTCGAAATCTTCGTCGAAAAGCGTTTCGGCAAAAGCTTCACGATCCGCGCGGTGGGCTCGAATCTGCTCAACGGTGCGAAGCGCGAACGCTTCAACAAGTTCGCGACGATCGAGGACCAGAACGACCGCAGCTTCGACGAATATGAACTCGAAAGCGAAAAGGCCGGCCCGGTCTTTCAGCTGATGGCGCGTTACGCCTTCTGACGCTGTGCGGCGGCGGGCAGTCCCTTGTCCGCCGCCGTCAGCCGATATGCTTGAAGATCCAGCCGATGCTGGCGCCGCCCGCGGGCGCGGTGCCGGTGACGACGAGTTGTTCGGTCGGGTGCGGGCGGCCCTCGCCGTCGACCCACAGGCTCGGTTCGATGTCGAGCCCGCCTTCGGACGTGCGGAATTGCCACAGCGGGCCGCCGCCCACGCGCAGCAGCGCGCCCAATTTGTCGGCGGTCAGGCTCGCCGAGATATGCGCGCCGAGGTGGAAGCGCAGCGTGAACCCTTTGTCGCCCTTGCGCCGCGTGCGCGGGGCGGGGAGCAGCATGTCCTCGCCGCGCAGCTCGCGCCCGTTGGGCGACAGGATCAAGAGGCGGCGGTGGATCAGCCCGTGGCGCCGCGCATAGCCGTCGTGGCTCATCTCGACCCGGCTGCCCTGCGGCGTCTCGCGCCGGTCGAGCTCGACCTCGGTCACGCCTTTGCCGAGCGAGCCGTTGGCGAGGATCGCGGTCGAATTGCTGTCGGCGAGGATCAGCGTCGAATGCGCCGCGGTGGTGCGCAGCCCGCGCGCGAGGTCGGCGGGTATCGTCGCGCCGGTCAGCGCGGCGCCGCCGCAATTGACGACGATGCGCTCGGCGCCGTCGCTGAGTTCGAAGGCGAGGGTCGAGGCGCAGCCCGCTTCGGTCACACGGGCAATGGGGGGCGGTGCCGCGTCGGCGAGCAGCACGACCTTGTTCGCGACGAGCCGCTGATAACCCCAGTCGCGTGCCTGCTTCAGCGGCCGCGTGCGGACGCCGCTGGCGTCGACGATCGCCTGGATCGTGGCGGCCGACGTCGCGCCGCTGCCCTGCCAGCTGCCCATGCCACCGTCGCTGTGGGTGAGGCCGAGCAGGGCGGGAACCGCGCGTGCGAGCACTTCCTGGACGAAGGGCGGCACCTCCATGCGGCGCATGTCGTATATTTTCGCGAGCATCGACAGCGCCATGACCGCGTCGAGCTGCGCCTGCGGCGAGCGCGAGATGTTGCCGCCGTCGGCGTAGAAGCTCGTCTCGAGCACCTTGCGCAGCCCGGCCTCGCCGAATATCTGCCGCGGCTCGCCGCCGGGCATCAGCAGCGACGCCGCGACGATGCCGACCCATGCGACCATCTGCCCGGTGCCGGGGCGCGTCTTGTCGGCGACGCGGTCGAGGTGGCGTGCCGCGCGCGCGAGATGGTTGAGCACCGCCGAGCGATAGACGAGATCGCTCGACGAGAGGATCAGCGGTGCGTGCGCGGCCCAGAAGAGGATGCGCCAGGCAGTATTGTCGGCCTTCCACGCGGGTTCGCTGACCGTCTCGCCATGCGTGCCGAGCCAGTGGCGGACGACCGCCTCGGCGATCGGCGCGCCGTCGGCACGCGAGCCGGTCGCGGAAAGGTCGCGGAGCCAGGCAAAGCTGTGGAGATAGTCGGCAAAGGTCGGCGCGACGGTCAGCGCGGCGAAATCGAGGTCGCCGAGCGGCAGCTTGAGCCCGCGGTGGAGGAAATGGCCGGCGCGGATCGCGGTGCCCGCGCGCGCGTCGCCGGGCACCGGGTCGACCGGCACGCCGAGCAGTTTGAGCGGGAAACGCCCCTTCAGGCGGAACGCGTGGAGCGGGGTGCGCCAGGTCAGGCGCGTGATCGCATTGGCGACCCGGTCGCCGAGCGAGAGCCCCTTGTCGGCGGGAAGGCGGATCAGCCTTTTGCCGGGCTCGATCGTGTCGTCGATGGCGTCGGCGGCGGCGCCCTCCGGTTCATCTTCTGGAGCGGTCACCGGTCTTGCCATGTTCAGGCGCCGCCGCGCAGCCGCCGGATATTGTCGGCGTAAGCGTCGGGGCCGCCCTTGAAGGTCGCGGTGCCCGCAACGAGCACGTCGGCGCCCGCGGCGATCGCGAGCGGGGCGGTGCCCGCATCGATGCCGCCGTCGACCTCCAGCCGGATGTCGCGGCCGGTCTTGTCGATCATTTTCCGGACCGCCTCGATCTTTCTGAGCTGGCTTGAAATGAAGCTCTGCCCGCCGAAGCCCGGATTGACGCTCATGATCAGGACGAGGTCGATGTCGTCGATCAGATAATCGAGCATCTTCGCGGGGGTCGCGGGGTTGAGCGACACGCCCGCCTGCTTGCCCAGCGACTTGATGTGCTGGACGGTGCGGTGGATGTGCGGGCCGGCCTCGGGATGAACGGTGATGATATCGGCGCCCGCCGCGGCGAAGGCGTCGAGGAAGTGATCGACCGGCGAGATCATCAGATGGACGTCGAAGGGCAAAGTCGAGTGCGGGCGCAA
>NZ_DATFFD010000044.1:0-3334 GCF_035250425.1 Sphingopyxis sp. | reverse complement strand
GATCCCGCGTGCCTTTGCGGCGGCGATCAGCTTGTCCATCGCGGCGGCGTTCGCGCGCATCGATTCGACCGCGGTCGGGGCGGTCGTCGTCACGCCGGCGCCCACGGTCGCCTGGTCGGGACGCGAACGCACTTCCTCGCTGACCGAAAAGGTCAGGATGGGCCCCTGGGTCGTTGCTGCTGTCACCGTCGAACCTCCCTGCTGCGCGAGCGCGGGCGTCGCCGCCATCAACGCCAGTCCGGTTGCCATAACGGCGAACATTTGTTTCGTCATTTCATTCTCCTGTGAGCCGGGCTTTCGGTCATCTGTTATGTCCGCCCCGTAACGCAGACGGAACGAACCCGTTCCGGCCTTTGTGCGCTGCGCGCTTGCATGATGCTGAACGCGCCAGTAGCGAGCCGTTCATCATGGCAGCACCGATTTTATCTTATGAAGGCCTTGGCCTTGTGCAGGGCAGCGGCTGGCTGTTCCAGGACCTCGACATCTATGTCGGCGAACGCGACCGGCTCGCGCTGATCGGTCGCAACGGCGCTGGCAAGACGACGTTGCTCAAGCTGCTCGCCGGCCAGATCGACGCCGACAAGGGCAAGCGCGTGATCGTACCCGGAACGCATGTCGTGATGCTCGAACAGGAACCCGATTTTACGCCCTTCGCGACACTGATGGATTTTGCCGTCGCCGCGCCCAATGCGCCGGAAGAGTTCGAAGTCGCCGCGATCGCAGACCAACTCCGCATCGACATGAGCCGCACCGCCGCCAGCGCTTCGGGCGGCGAGCGCCGCCGCGCCGCGCTGGCGCGGGCATTGGCGCAGAACCCCGACGTGCTGCTGCTCGACGAGCCGACCAACCATCTCGATCTCGCGGCGATCGACTGGCTCGAAAGCTGGCTCGCGCGCTACACCGGCGCGTTCGTCGCGATCAGCCACGACCGTACTTTCCTCACCCGCTTGACGCGCCAGACCTTGTGGCTCGACCGCGGCAGCATCCGCCGCAAGGAAATCGGCTTCGGCGGCTTCGAGGAATGGAGCGACGCCGTCGCGGCGGAAGAGGCCCGCGCCGCCCAGCGCCTCGATTCGAAACTGCGGCTCGAGGCGCACTGGCTCGAACGCGGCGTCACCGCGCGCCGCAAGCGCAATCAGGGTCGGCTTGAAAAGCTGAAGGAAATGCGCGCGACCCGCGCCGCGATGATCGGCGGCCCCGGCGTCGCCAAGCTCGGCCTCGCGAACGACGACGTGCGCTCGAAATCGGTGATCGTCGCCGAGGGGGTATCGAAAAGCTTCGGCGACCGCACGATCATCAAGGATTTCGATTTCCGTGTCCAGCGCGGCGACCGCATCGGCATCGTCGGCGCGAACGGCGCGGGCAAGTCGACCCTGCTCAAGCTGCTGACCGGCGAGATCCAGCCCGACAAGGGCAAGATCACCCTCGCCCCAACGCTCGACGGCATCGTCATCGACCAGCAGCGCAGCCTGATGTCGCCCGACAAAACCGTCCGCGACATCCTCGCCGACGGCGGCGACTGGGTCGAAGTGCGCGGCGTCAAAAAGCATATTCAGGGCTATCTCAAGGAATTCCTCTTCGACCCCGGCGTCATGGAGGCAAGCGTCGGCGCGCTGTCGGGCGGCGAACGCTCGCGCCTCCTCCTCGCGCGCGAATTCGCCCGCGAATCGAACCTGCTCGTCCTCGACGAGCCGACCAACGACCTCGACCTCGAAACGCTCGATCTCTTGCAGGAAGTCATCGCCGACTATGCCGGCACCGTGCTGCTCGTCAGCCACGACCGCGACTTCCTCGACCGCACCGTCACCGTGACGCTCGGTCTCGACGGGTCGGGCAAGGTTGATATCGTCGCCGGGGGTTACGCCGATTGGGAAGCGAAGCGGATCAAGCCCAACAGCGTCAAAGCCAAGGCCGCGACCGCCGCAGCCCCGCCGCCGCCGACCGCGCGCAAGAAATTGAGCTACAAGGATCAGCGCGACTACGACCTCCTCCCCGCCCGGATTGAGGAGATCGAAAAGGAAATGGCGCAAGCCGAAACCGAATTATCGGACGGCGCTTTGTTCGCCCGCGACCATGCGCGCTTCACGGCGCTGACCGCAAAGCTCGACGCGCTCCGCGACGAGAAAGCCGCCGCCGAAGACCGCTGGCTGGCGTTGGCCGAAGAAGTCGAAGCTCTCGGCTAACCCCTTGCACGGCAGCCTGAGCTCTTCCAAAAGGCCGGTGGGCAAAGGGGGAGCAGGGGCATGGCCGAATATCTGGAGCAGCAGCAACTGAGGGGCGTCGGCGGCTGGCTTGGCTTGCTGGTCTTCATCCTCGGCATCGCCACGCCGATCCGAATCCTAATCGAGACAAAGTCAGCCGTCACCCACGCCGCGATCATGGCACAACTGCTCGGCCCGAACGTGCCAACCTATGTGCAGTTCAGCTGGGCACTCGCCGCAGCCTGCGTCGTCGGGGCGCTCTATCTCGCCTACCGGCTCGTCGCGGTCCATCGTTGGTCGACCGTAGGGATCGTGATCGTGGGACTGTGGTGCCTCTATCTGCTTCCCGCCGTCATCGATGCCGTCGTCACCTCGCTTCTCTTTTCCAAGGTCGCGGGCGGCATACTCATCGGCGCTCTGTGGTCGAGCGCCAAGGGAGCCATTGGGGCGACAATCTGGACAACCTATCTGATGGCGTCGAAGCGTGTGGCGACTACCTATGGCAAGGATGAAGCCGAAACGCTGAGGTAAAAATGGCGTCGCCCCCGCGAAGGCGGGGGCCGCAATCGGCCTAGTGCAAGGTTGCCAGCGGCCCCCGCCTTCGCGGGGGCGACGATATGATCAGATCACGTCCATATTATAGCAATGCCAGCTGAAGATCGCCGCCGCCCCGCGATGCGGGCGCCAGGCCTCCGCCAGTTCGCGCGCCTGCTTCTCGCTCGGGCGCGCGCCGAGCTGGAAGATGCGGCCGACGGCCTCCTGCACGGCGAGGTCGCCTGCGGGCCAGATGTCGGGGCGTCCTTCGGCAAAGAGGAGGTAGATTTCGGCGGACCAGCGGCCGATGCCCTTGACCCTGGTGAGCAGCGCGATCGCCTCCTCGTCGTCGGCGGGGAGGGCGTCGAATTGCAGTTCGCCGTCGAGGATCAACTGCGCGAGGCTCTTGGCATAGCCTTGTTTCTGCCCCGACAGGCCGCACGCGCGCAGCGTGTCGAAGTCGGCGGCGGCGACCGTCTCGGCGGGGCAACCCTCGCCAAACTGCGCTTCGAGCTTGTTCCAGATCGAGTTGGCGGCGGCGACGCTGACCTGTTGGCCGACGATGGTGCGCAGCAGCGTGGCATAGCCTCGCTCGCGAA